>DATBGM010000119.1:0-5567 GCA_036557945.1 Bryobacteraceae bacterium
GAAAAGAATCCGAAAGATTTATCATCGTGGCGCGAATTGGTGCGCCGCACACGCGCGGAAAAGTGGGGATGGACTGCCTTCAAATTCCAGGGAGACGGAATTCCACGCGCTTTCGACCCGGAAGACCGGACGCCCGGCCATGACCCGTATCTGCGCAACCTGAAAGCGAGCGATATACGCGATATCGTTCGAGTGATGGAAGTCGTGCGCGAGGAGCTCGGGCCGGAGGCAGACTTCGGCATCGATCTACACTGGCACTACGATGTGCGCGATGCGATCGAGCTCAGCAAAGCGCTTGAGCCGGTGAGGCCGATGTGGATCGAAGATCCGGTGCCGCCCGAAAATCCGGAGACGATGGCGCTGGTGCGGCGGGAATCACCCGTTCCGGTCTGCACCGGCGAAAATTTGTACGGCTTTGCCGGCTTTGAAAAGCTTATCGAGCTGCAGGGCTGCGATGGCGTGCACATTGACATTCCGAAATCCGGCGGTCTGCTCGAATCCAAGAGAATTTCCGATTTCGCCGCCAGCTACGGCATCTGGACGGCCGCGCACAATCCCGCAAGTCCGGTGGGCACGATTGCATCGGCGCACGCGGCATCAGCCATGCGCAATTTCCGCATTCATGAGCTGGCGAAATGGGTCGATTGGTGGCCGGACCTGGTGCTACACGACGGCCCGATCTGGAAAGACGGCTATCTCACGATCCAGGACAAGCCCGGCTATGGAATCGAGATAAATCCAGACGTTGCGCAGGCTCACCTGGCGCCCGGCGAGACCTGGTGGGGCTAATCCTCAGCCGCTTGTTATACAATTCTGCCTAACTCTCAAGGGAGCTCAGTCAGGAGGAAATCCGTATGACCCCACGTTTGGTGTGTAGCTGGAAGGTTGCGCTGGGTGCTTTGCTGCTGTTCCTCGGCAGCGGCGTTCTGTATGCTCAGTCCGGGCGCGGCACAATCTCGGGGACGGTGAAGGATACAAGCGGGGCTGTTGTGCCCGGTGCGCGCGTGACCGTGGTCAATTCGGGCACGGGGCAGGTCTTTAATCTCACCAGCAATAACGCGGGTGAATATACCGCGGCTGATGTTCCGGTCGGCAGCTACGAAGTGCGTGTCGAAAAAGAAGGATTTCGCGAAGCGGACATCAAAGGCCTGACGGTGGACGCCGGAGTCAGCGCGCGCGCCGACGTGAATCTGGAGATCGGCCAGGCGGTGCAGACGGTCGAAGTGCAGGCCACTGCGCTGCAGTTGAATGCAGAAGACTCGCGCAGCGCGGTCACGGTCAACCAGACGCTTGTAAACACTCTGCCGCTGGTTGTAGGAGGAACCGTGCGCAGCCCATTCGATCTGGCTTCGCTCACACCGGAGGCAAAGAATACCGGCAGCTCCTCGGGCTTCGCACTGGGCGGCGGCCAGGCCGATAGTTACCAGGCGACGCTTGACGGCGTTTCCGTGAATACGTCGCGCGCCCTGCAGAAGGGCTGGGTGGCTTCAAACGCGCCGTCGGTAGAAGCCATTACGCAGTTCACCGTCGATACCAACGGCTTTAAGGCCGAGTATGGACACGCGGGCGGCGGCGTGATGATGTTTGTCGCCAAATCCGGCACCAATCAGTTTCACGGCTCCGCCTACGAGTTCCTGCGCAACAACGATTTCGATGCGAATGACTGGTTCAGTAATCGCGCCGGCAAGCCCCGCCAGATTTACAAGCAAAACGATTTCGGCGTAACCGTCGGCGGACCGGTCTGGATTCCGAAAATTTACAACGGCCGGAACAAAACGTTCTTCTTCTTCTCCTACGAGGGATTCCGGAACCGTAACGGTGCAACGAACGCGACCGCCACCGTGCCCACGCCAGAAATGTATAACGGCGATTTCAGCAATTGGGTTACGGCGAGCGGAAAGCAGATTCCGATTTACGATCCCACCACTCAAATCACGAATCCAAACGGAACCGTAACGCGCGTGCTGTTTCCCGGCAACAAAATTCCGGCGACAAAGTGGGACCCCGCCGCGATTCAGGCTCTGAAGGTGTTTCAGACGAGCGGTGTTCTGCAACCCAACACTGGCGCGCCGCCCGGCACGGTCGGCTACGTGAACAACAACTACATCATCGCGAACGGCTCGAACGTACAGCCCATTAACAAGTGGAGTATCAAGGGCGATCATGTCTTCAACGAACGGCATCGCATTTCGGGCTATTACGGCTACGACCGGGAATCGGTCGTCCCCGGGCCGGACGGGCCGGCGACACTGCCCGGGCTTTATTCGAACTACAACGATCTGCGCCAGTCGTCGGATGTCGTGCGCTTCAGTTGGGACTGGACGCTGAGTCCGAACAAGTTTAATCATTTCTACGCCGGAGGCAATAACTGGCGTCAGGATCACAAGCCCCCGCAGGAATATATCGGCAATTGGCAAAGCAAGTTTTGCCTCGGCAACGTGCCGAATTGCGACGACAATCTCGTGAACCTGTTTTCAGGCGGCAACGGCAACACGTACACGACCTGGGGCGGCACTGCCGACAATGGTTCCGAGAACACCATTTACTCCTACAACGACGACTTCACGTGGGTGAGAAATGCACACACCGTCAAAATCGGCGGCATCTGGCAGATCAATCACTACAACGGCTTCGGACGCCAATGCGAGGCGGGCTGCGTAGGCTTCAGCTACACCGAAACCGGCAAACCCGGCGTGACCGATCCGACACAGGGCGGCAATGCATTTGCATCGTTCCTGCTCGGTTACGCGGATTCGGGTTCGATCGATACGCCGCGCTTTATCGGACAGCAATTCCCCTATTTCGCCGGCTATGTGCAGGACGACTGGCGTGTGAACAGCAAGCTCGTCCTCAATCTCGGCGTGCGCTGGGAAACGAATCTTCCGCCGACGGGTCTGGACGATCGCTGGAGCGATTTTTCACCGACCCGGTTGAATCCCGGTGCGGGCCGGCTGGGCGCAGTAATTTTCGCAGGCAGCGGCCCGGGCCGCGAAGGTTCGCGCACGCTGGCCGATTCATATTTCTATGCGCTCGGGCCGCACATTGGCTTCGCTTATTCTGCAACGGACAAACTCGTCATTCGCGGCTCCTATGCGCGCTCGTTTGGGCCATTGATGGCCGTTACCGGCTCCGCGCACAGCATGGGCTTTACGCTGACAGACTCGCGCAGCAATCAGACCAATGGTCTGCAGCCGCTGTTTCTTATGAGCCAGGGATATCCGCCCTACAAGACGCCGCCCTTCATCGATCCTTCCGTCTCAAACGGCACAACCGTGAGCTGGTGGCAAGGCGCGGAAACCACGCATCCGCCAACAAGCGATAACTTCAACTTCTCAATCCAGCGGCGGCTCACCTCCAGCATGCTGGTTGAAGCTTCCTACAACGGCGTGATCGGCTCGCATTTGCAGGCGCAATTGCTCGACTACAATCAAGACAATCCGGCTCTGCTCAATGCCTTCGGCGACGTTGTGCAAAGCACGAAGGTGCTGACCAGCAACGTCGGCTCGGCGCTTGCAAACCAGTATGGAATCGCCTCGCCATTCCCAGGCTTCAAAGGAACAGTAAAGCAGGCGCTCCGGCCGTATCCGCAATACACCTTGATCGATACCTTCGGCGGCCAGGGTGATCACAGCGGGCATTCCAGCTACCATGCCGGCCTGCTCCGCTTCGAAAAGCGCTCCGGCAACGGGCTCACCTTTCAGGCCTCCTACGTTTTTTCCAAGCTGTTGACGGATGCCGACAGCTATTGGGGAAACAACATTCCGGTGAACGCCGCGGGGGGCGGCTCAGGCTGCTGTCTGGCTGCGGATCAATATAATCGCAGACTGGAAAAATCGATCGGCCAGTTCGATATCACGCACAACGCCAAGGCCGGCATCGTGTACGACCTGCCGTTCGGCAAAGGCCGGCAATTTCTAACGCACGGCGTCGCGTCCTGGATTCTCGGCGGCTGGGGTGTAAACGCCGTGCTGACCTACAGCAGCGGTTTGCCGGTGGCGATCGCGTCCACTTACGTTCTGCCGTTGTACGGAGCCTCAAGCGGACGCACCATTCCGTATATCAGTTCTTATGAAGGCTGGCAGCCGCACTGGAGCGGAGGTTTTGACCCGACGGTGGACTCGTTCCTTGTGCCCTACTGCCCTGCCAGCGGCTCGTGCTCGGGACCGTTCCCCTACCAGGGCGATCTATCGAATCCACAGGCCGGCAATCTGGGCTTCGGAAACGCCACGCGCTTCAATCCCAAAATTCGCCAGTTCGCCAATCTCAACGAGAACGTGTCGGTTGCGCGCAGCTTCCCTATCCGCGAATCCATGCGATTTGAGTTCCGGGCGGAAGCATTCAATATCTTCAACCGCGTCCGCTTCGGCACAGGCGATACGACCTTGCAACATCAAAACTTCGGCAAGCTGACCAGCAGCGCCGATTTGCTCAATACGCCGCGGCAACTCCAATTAGCATTGAAATTTTATTTCTAAAGCGGCAGCTACTCTACGGAAACGCTGCCGGAGGCGGCGCGAATTTCGACCAGCGGCCCTCCCGAACCGACTTTGCCCTGCACGTGATGAGAGGAGAAGCCGCTGCGCACCGTGATTTCCGGCACCGAGATGCGGCCGCTATCGGTTTCCAAATTCAGATCATAGCCCGCCTTCGGGGCAAGCCGGACGGTGACTCCGCCGGAATCGGCTTTCGCGCGAATCGGGGCGGGTGTCGTCTGGCTGAGACGAATGCTTCCTGAATCGGTCTGCGCGTCGATGCTGCCGGAGACGTTTGTCGCCTCCACTCCACCCGAATCGACGCGCGCAACCACGGCGCCTCCAATGTCCGCCATGTGAATCCCGCCTGAATCGGCCGCCGCGTGAACACCGGCCTTTACATCCTGCACGCGAATCCCACCGGAATCCGTTTTGCAGTCGACCGGCCCGCGGACGCCCGCAACGCGAATGCCTCCCGAATCGGCGCGCGCAAGCACTTGCGTGTCGGCAGGAGTCTGAATTTCGAGCCGCATCGAGATGCCCCGCAGCAACTCGCGGTCGTGCACGTATCCGATGCGAACCTGGTTTCCGCTCTGCTCGATGGGAGGATGGCTTTCGATCTGGCGAATTCGCTCCGCCGCATCGCCGCCACCCAACCAGCCATGCTCCGCTTTGAGTACGGCGTGAACATGCACCGAGCCGGAAGAGCCCGGCGTTATGGCGATGCCTCCGGAATCCGTTTTCACGTCGAGGCTGACCGGACCTGATACCGTCACGGAGCGGTCAAACGATCCTTCCTGGCCGGCCGCCAAACCAGCCAGCACGAACGCCAGAAAAAACGCAAGAGTTTTCATAATGGGCCGCATCCTACCAAATGCTGCTGGTAGGTACGCAAATGCCCCGGCAATGTTCCCGAATATGTTATCTGGAGCGGCTCCCGCCAGGTCGTGTCAGAAATCTGCTCTGTTGCATTCGACGGCATCACACCATTGCCCTTAGTTCTTCCAAGGAAGTACTTAGCCCCCTTTGCCCTTGTCAACCAGCGATTCGGGAGCAAGACACAGTGATTGTCGAATCTCGGCCAGAGGCTTCTCT
>DATBGM010000120.1:0-23962 GCA_036557945.1 Bryobacteraceae bacterium
GCATGTGCAGCAAGTGAAGATACAGCCCCACCGGATTTGACAAACAGTGCCGCAAAGCGGCGGGGATCTATGGCGTCGCCTCTCATCAAAGCCATAGAAACGCGCAGCGCAGCGGTGGAATCCCCCGCTTTCGCATAGGCGTCCAAAGCCGCGCTCAGAAACTCCCTGCGCTTTTCCTCTTGCCGGCTTTGACGCGCGAAATTTTCGGCAGTCCGCCCAAGTGACGTGAATGCGAGCCGCGAATCCTGTAGCTCTCGAAGCCGCATCCATCCGTTCGCACTGCTTGCAAGCGCGCTTGCCGCAATATCGAAGAGCCCCGCCGCATTCGCCAAATCATACGTGCGAAGCGGTGCTGGAAGAGCATCGGGGCGGCCGATCTGAGCCGCAACCTGCGATTTTTCTTCCGGTGTAAAGTACTCGCGGACGGCATCTCCGATTGCGCGGCTAAAGCGGGCCGCATCGCCGCTTGCCGCGAAATCTTTGATATTGCGCGCAGCCCAACCGGCAGCGGCGACAGCGTCATGGAATCGGTGCAGCGAGGTGAGCGTCTGCAACTCCATTGAGACAGCATCACGCGCCAGATCGGGGTTGCTGGCAACGAGCGGCCGCATCTCGCGATAGATCGACTCGGCCTCGCTGAACATACGCCAGGCCAGTAGCCGACGCATGACCATGAAATAGCCTGCGATATCTTTCGGTTCCCGATCGAGATGCGCCGAACGCAACAGCCGCACCGCTTCGCTGCGATTGCCGAGTCGGGCCTGGATTGCTGCTTGCTCCGCAAGATAGCGGGTGTCGTGATAGCTGAGATCGTAGAGCTTCTCGTTAGTCTTGAGGGCGGCATCGAAACGCTCCAGGCGCATTTCTAAATCGGCTTTGGCCGCAAAGATATCGGCACGGTCCGGACGCACGTACACAGCCTTCTCATAGGCCGCCAGAGCATCCAAATATCTACCGAGAATGCGATCGATTCGGGCCAGCAGCAGAGGCCAGCGATAGTTCTTCGGTGAATCCTCGGTAGCCTTGCTGTAGTAAGCGACCAGGCGATCTGCAAGGTCGTGTTTGGCGGCGAAGCGCGCCGCTTCGCCCGTCAGTGCTTCATCCTCCGGGAAGCTGTTCAACAGCTGCTGGTACTGTTCGAGCGCATCGGCAAATCTCTGTGCCGTGATCAACGAAGGAATATAGCCCCGTCGCAGCCCGGCTATCCGGTTCGTCTTTTCCGTAGATGCGAATGAGGAGTTCTGCAGCGCCTTCAATTCTGCGTCGTAAAAGGAAGTCAAAGCTGCAGTATCGTTCTCCCGCGCAAACGTATCCGCCTTGCGGGCGAGCAGATCGGCGTTAAAAGGATCCTGCGCCAGAAGCTGGTCTAGCAGCGTGCGCGCCGTTCGATAGTCGCCGCCATCGACCGCCTTCTGTGCCGCTTCGCTACGCAGTTCCTCGCGATACGGTTCGACAGCCCGGTCCGCGGCTTGCGTCAGAGTCGAAACGGCTTTCGCATACTGCTTCTCGCGATAGTAGAAATCAACGCTGGCGCGAACAACTCCAAGCAGCGTGCGGTTTTCTGCCAAGAGTGTATTCAGATCATGCTCGGCTCCGGAGATGTTGTTATGATTCTCTTGAAAGATCGCCAGGTCCACCCGCGCTTTGATTTTCTCTACCGGATCCTGGGTAAGGCCGATCATACGCGCAAGGGCGGCAGCCTCCGTGCTGTCGAAGCCAAAATGAGCCGCGCTTTGCCTGATCTGATCGGCATCGGCGACAGAAGGTGCGCGGGCGAGAGCGGAATCGAGAAGCGTACGAATTTCAGCAGTGCGATTTTCCTTTTCGAGAATGGCGATTCGAAGCTGAAGCTTGCGAGCGTCGAAAGCGCCATTCATAAGGGACGCGCTGCGTTCCTCGACCAGCTTTTCGATAGTTCTGCGACCGGCCAGCGTCAGTAAGCGATCCTGGGCCAGTGCGTTCCGCCCGGTTGCCGGCTGCTCGAGAGCGGCACGAATATACTCATCGATCGCCGGCGCGAAATCGCTTTGATTTTCATAAATGGCCCCCGCCTCGTAAGCGAATAAGGAGGGCTGCCGGAAAGCGTTGCGGGCTTCCGTAATCATGCGCAGCGCGTCAGCATAGCGGAAATAATCCCAGAAAATTGTCGCCGATTCCAGGTAGCCGCTAGTCAGACCCGGGTGGATCGCAGCTACCCGGTTCCACCAGGGTGATGCCTGCGCATACAGCTCGCGATCGGCGTAGATCTCGCCTACGCGAGCGACTGTCGCGCTATCGCCTGGAGCCGCTTTGACGTCCTGCTCGGCAAAGTGAATCGCATGCATGAAAGCCGCTGGTTCGCCCGCACTCAGCGAACGCTCAATCGAGATGGCGCGTGCATTCGATGCGCGATCTCCCGGCGCAATCCCGGCCAGACGCGCGAATGCGGGTGCGCTTGCTTCAAAGTTGGCGAGCCATGCAGAGCCTTCCGCGCGCATTTGAATCGCGGCAATATTGCCTTGTTGCGCCGCAGCATCCGTTGCGGGCAAAGCCGAAAGCTCAGCCCGCAGCTTACCAGTACGCGTCAGGTACTCGAAAAAAGCGGAACGCAGGGCGGCATCGTAGAACCAGTTTTCACGAAGCAACTGCTCGTAAGCCGCCGGATCTGCCGTCGCCTTCACCTGATACGCGCGGAGCAGGTTACGGACGAACGTCAGGTTATGGGGAAAACGGTGGTGCGCGTATAAATTGACCTGCCGGTACAGCACCGGCGTGATATTTGCATTAGGAGAAACTGCGGTGAGGAAGCGGGCAAGCTCGGTTCCCTCAAACGCGCTTGTAATTTGCCGCAGCAGCGCTTCGTAGTTTGTGTACTGCTTTCGGCGGAGATACAAACGGGCCAGCTTATCGGCCCAGGAGGCATCTTTAAAGCGGGCGAATGCCGCGCGATACGTCTCGGCGAGCTGGTCATCCAGACGATTCTGCTCGACAAAAAGCGCAAGGCGTTCATAGAGTCCCGGATCGCCGGGATTGCGCACGATCTCGCGTTTGTAAAGAGCGATAGCCTCTGTCCGGCGCTGCGCTTCCGTCAGACGCGAAAGATAGCGGTCGAGCACGCGCACGTAATCCGGCGAGCGTACATTCTGACCCGCTTCCGGGCCGATCGGAACATGATCCGTTCGTGTCGCAATCGTTTGTAGAAGACGATCGTATAAGGTGAACTCGTCCGTGCTGCGCTTGGCGCGAAAATAGGCATCGGCAAGAAGCAGCGCGTTATCGATATACTGCGGGGCATTGCGGTTGGCCGTTAGCCAGGTTGGAACGAGCCGTATGAGCGCGTCATCCTGCCCGTAAACAGCATACGCGGCAAACAGCTTCGATTCGAGGGCCGGCAGTCCGGCCGATTTCGGAAACTGCTGCTTCATCTTCTCGATGAGCTTCGAGGCGGAGGCGCGATGAAAATAGGCGGCCGCAGTTTGCGAAGCATTCTGATACTCGTACTGCGGAAAGGTCGTGTTCAGCGCGAGCGACAGGATGCCGTTTAGAAATCCCGGATGGCGGTCCATTTGTCCGATATTGCGATACAGGCTCAAATCGCGGCGGCCAAAGTGCAGCGGCTGCTCCGGAACGTCGAGCAGCAGCGAAATCAGTTCGCTCAACGCGCCTTCTTTTTCCGCCGAAGATGCTGAATCGAGTTCGTAAAGTAAATAGGAGGCGCGGGCCGATTCGTCGTAGTCGCCCGCACGCTCAAACAATGCCGCAGTCGTCTTCAACTCATTAGCCATGAGCGGCGAATGCGATGCCGCGCGCCGCGTCTGCCATTCCAGCAACTCACGGTCTGCGCCATCGCGGTCGCCGCTCTGTTCGTAATAGAAGAACAACCGCAGAACGGGATCGAGATCGTTGGGATGCGCCGCCGCTGCAGCTCTGGCGTCGGCGAGAAAGCGGCGCTGTGCGTGAGCCGCGGTCAGCAGCTCAAAATATCGCTTCCGCACCGGTACGGGCCAAAGCGGCGAAAAATGGCGCGAATACATCGCAAGCTCCGCAGCGGAACCGCCCTCGATCGCCGCAACCTTCGCTTCCGTTTCTGTCTGTAGCTCGATATCCGAGCGAAACTGAGCGGTTATGCGCTCGGCGAGCGCCTGTGCGCGACCGAGATCTCCTGCGGTCCTCAGCACGTTCAGATAAGCTGCGTACGGCTCGCTCGAGTCCGGATAACGCTCGATCCAGCTTTGATAGACATCGTCTGTTGCGCCGCTTCCTAAACGCGCCTGCTTCGCGACATCTGCAGCCCGTTCAAAAGTGCGCCAACTGAACTGAAGGTGATCGGGCCGGAAGCGATCGAGGCCGTAGGCGGGCAGTTTCACAGCCCGCAGCAGCGTCTGCAGTTCTAGATCGGGCTGTAAGCGTCGATGATAGAAATCCGCCAGGTCCAGGACAGCGTGCGCCTTGTCTGTCGCAAGTTCAGCGGCTCTCTTCCAATCGCTTTCTGCGCCGTTAATATTGAGCTGTCGTTCATTTTCCGCAGCACGCAAGGCATACAGGTCGCCCCGTTCCGGTGAACGGTTCACAAGCGCAGTTAACTCCTTCGCCGATTCGGTGGGAGGCCGGCGTGCCAAAACACTACCACCCGGAAGGCGCATTAAACGATAGAGCGCAGTTTCGACGGCAGTTCCCGCGACCGTGTTGTCAGCAACAAAGTGGAGGTCTGCCGCAAACAAAGCAAGCGCCGCAGACGCAGCCGCGATGCAAAGGCACAAGGCGAGCCCGCTACGGCAGGACCTCAACGGGCACCTCCTGATGACTCACGTTGTGGGCGATATCTTCAGCCGTTACGTGAAGCGAATAGCGGCCTGCCGGCAGATCGGGCGGAACACTCAAAACACCTGCGTTGGATTTTTCCGTTTCGTTCCAATGCAGAAACAGAGGCGGTGCGCCGTAGAGACGGACGGCAATTGTGCGCGTGCTTGCAGATGCCTGGACCCGCACCGGAATGCGCACCCCCGGCCGAAAACTGTTTTGTGCGAGCTGCACTCGCACGACCGGCGGATGGCTGGAGATAACGAACGTTTTACGTTCTCGATACGTATGGCCGGCGCGGTCGCGCAGTACAAGGCGAACCGTATGCACGCCATCCGCAAGATCGGACGGCGCAAGAAAACGCGTCTGCCAGATATCCTCCGCGCCGACATAGCGCAGCGGCTTCACCAGTCCAAACGGAAAAAGAGCAATGACGGACACAATCGAGGAATCGGTGCGCACGCGCAGCAGCGGATCCCCGGGGCGGATCAGGCGTGGACGCAGCAGCGCTCGCGGTGCGGCAAGAAAAGACGTGTAGGGCGTAACGAAGTGATAGCGCCGCGACAGCCGGATAATCTCATCGATCGAGCCCTTGTCTTCTCCCTCGCGGTCGATCTTTTCAAGAAGCGCATCCACGCGGGCGCGTGCCCAGCTCGCAGGCAGATACGGATGACCGGTGTCATTCTCCGGAAGTCTCGTCCGCGTGGATTCGCGGTTGATTTGAAATTCTGCTGATCCAGGATTGCTGTATTCGCCGACCCATGCGGCACGTGCTCCCGGAAAATTGTCGTCTCCCAATCGATAAACAAGCTGTGGATGCACGGAAGACGAAACACTGAAGTTCACTGCGCTCAACGGAGCGAGACCGATTTTGTGAAGGAAGCCGTTTAGCTTGAATTCGAGAGGTTCGGTCGAACCGACCTGCTCGAAGACGCCGCCGAAAGATGAGAGCTGGCGCAGCAAGCGCAGATCGGCATCATCGCCGATTGCGAGGTTGTAAATATGCGGCCGCTTGCCGGCGGATAGCGCGCTCCACCGTTGTTTAAACCAAGCCGTAAACCGCGTCGCCGTGATCGGTCCTTCGGTTAGATCCCCATCGCTCAACAACACCACGTAGCTGTCTTGGCCAGCCGCCTGCGCGAAAGCTGCTTCAAACGCCTTTTGCAGGTTCGTTCCGCCGCGCAGCCGGCTGGTGCGCGCGAAATCTAATGCGCGAGCGATGTTTTCTGTGGTTGCATGAACCGGCTCCGGCTTGACCGGCGTAACCTCTGAGTTGAAGACCAGTACGTTGAAGCGATCGGCAGGTGTGAGCGATCGTAACGTAGCCTCCAGTGCTTGAAAGCTGCGCTCCAGCTTTTCCCATTGCATGGAGAGAGACGTATCGAAAAGGATCACAACCGTGCGCACTTGCGCGCGTGGTTGCTCCTGCGCACCCGGCAGGATCGCGGACGCCTCGAAGTAGCCCGGATCACCGGAGCCGGGATTTCGATAAGCCTGAACTCTCGGCATGGCGTCATTCGCCAGGCGGTAGTGAAGCGTAAAATCGCGGTCGAGCTGCGTGCGTGCAGCTTCAAAGGTTCCAGCGATCGCATTCGGCGTTTGCAACGAAATCGTGAGCGCATAGCCGGGAGTATCGAACTTCGTAATTGCCTGCGGGCTGCGCAATGTGAGATCGATCGCGAGATTTTGAACGACGTCCGGGCTGGACGATTTCAGCGGGAGAACGAGTTCGCTCGCCAGCTCATTCAACGCAAGCTCCTGCCGGTATTCGGCTTCGATACGTTTGTAACCGTAAGCCGGAATCGGCACAATTTTTACCGAGAACCGGGTGGAATGCCGCGCTTCCCCCGGCGCACTACTTTCGCTGATTTCGCCCGACTCGAGCAGGCCCGGGTCGATGGTCTCGTTTCGAATCTGGCTGTAGAGTTCACCGGCGCGCTTGCGTTCGAGAATTACGCCGGGAATGCGCGTCACATCGTCCCACACCGCAAAATCGGATACGGCTGCCCCGCCTGGCAACGTCAAAATATACGTTCCCTCGAGCACGCGACCGGTCTTGTTATGGAAAACTTCGTCCCAATGAACCGTCGCGTGCCCGCTATCGATTTCGATCCGCAGTTTCAGCGATTCAATCGAAAGCTCGGCCGGATCGGGTGACTCGCGATCGGATGGAATGATAACGCCGGTATCGGCCAGAAGACAGCGCGTGATGATGCAGAACAGCGCAACCACGAAGGAAACGCCTGGTCTCACGGCGCGCTTCCCCGGTCCGTTAAACGCACGAGGCCATTGTCGGTTCCAACATAGAGAACACCGTATCCTTCCGCGAGCGCCGTCACGCTTAAGGACGGCAGCCCCTGACGTACAAACTGCCAGCGCGTGCCGCCAAGCCGTAAAACGGCGAGTCCCTGGCCCGCTGTGCCCGCATAAAGAACGCCGTTCGATTCAAGCAGCGCATGGGGATTAATTTCGATGCGCTCTTTTTCGAAATCCCGGAACCTCGTAATCGCGCCGTCGCGGCCTACGCGAATGACGCCTGAGCCGTAAGTGCCGAGATAAAAATCATCGTTTACTGCTGCAGATGCCGTAATCCAGTTCTGGCGCAAAGCGGAATTAGCCGTTGAATAACTGCTGCGGACAGATTGCCCGCCGAGTAGCGAAAACCCGCCGAGCGTTCCGGCCAGCAGGTGCGCGCCGTTCCCGGCAAGCGTATACACGTGGTTGTTAACCAGTCCCTGAAAGGCAGAAAGGCTTGCAAACGAGCCTCCGTCCACAAACGTGATGCCGGCCGGCGTTGCGGCAGCGAAGGAAAGTTGGCCTGCAACGGATGAGTGACTGAAGAGCACGTCGGTGACATGATTCGACATCAGGCCGTGGCGGCTGTCGAGCGTCTGGCGCAGCTGCGCGCTCGAGTCAAAGAGAGCCAGCCCGTTGGCGGTAGCTACTCCGGTTGTATGCGTCTCCGGGTCTTCTCTAATCCGGTTCACGCAGAATAAAACATCGCTCTCGATATGCTTCAACAGCCTTGTGCTTCCTGGCTCTGCAATGTCGAGTCCGCGATCGAAGTAACCAATCCACAAGCGCCCGCGGCTATCCAGATGAAGCGCCGACACATGGCCATCGCTCAATGAGTTTTCCGGCGCGACAACAACCGGGTCGCCCGAGGGAATGAGCGCAATTCGATCAGACGAAACCGCCAGCGTCATGCCGGCAATCTTTTTCAGTTCCAGGATATTCGGACTTGCGTGACCGGCGGCAGAGCCCGACATGGCGGCCGGTTTGAGCCGCGCCGCCAGCGCGACCCTCACGATGCCTTCGTCCACAGTTCCGACGGATAGAATGTCGCCGTCTTCGACCACACTCTGCGCGAAGACTCCCTCGGCAAGCGGCCGTGTAAAGCGCCCGCTCGCAAATTCCGCGATGCCGAACGGGGTCCCGACCCATGTTCTTTCTCCGTCCTTGCAGATGCTGAGCACCTGCGGATCGGGCAGTTCGCTTAGAAAATGTGTCGCTTCGCCGGATCGCCAGAGCCAGACACCGGCATCGCGCGTGCCGATCCAGAGCTCATCTTCATCGCCGGCAAGCGCGGTCACTCTTGTGTGCGCGAATTGCGGGTGAAGAAAATCGAGACGCCGTGTATCTGTTATTAGTACACCCGCATCCGGCGTCCCGAGAACGACCCGGCCATTGCTGAGCGAGAGCAGCGCGGAAATTTTCCGCTCTTGCGCATGAGCCGGTAAGAGCTGCCTGAACCGTTTCCCGTCGTAGATCAAAACACCCGCACCTTCGGTAGCGATCCAGAGTTCGGGCGTACCGATACCGCGCCGCACTGCGAGACTCTCGAGCGGGTATGGCGGCAGTTCAACTCCCACAAACCAGGTTTGTTTCAGACTTCCGTCCGCGCTGTACCGCCTGAGAGACGAGTGGCTCGATACATACAAATCGCCCGCGAATTCGGCAACGGAGCGAAATCCGGCGGCAGTCAGCGGCCGCTCAAATCGCCCGCGAGCGCGATCTCCAAGAGTTTCGATCGTGAAGTCTATGCCGCGCGAAGCAGCCACACCCGCGGAGGCAATCCCAAGGGCTAGATGTGCTTTCCAGAAGTTGCGAACCAGAAAGAGCGCCGCTGTCAGAACGGCAGCGCACGCCAGTGAGACTAAGAGTTTTCTGCGCAAAAAGGCAGGCCGCGGCGGCACACTGAGTCACCATCTTACCCGATTCTCAACGCTCGAGGTAATGAATTTCAGACAAGGCGCGCAGCCGCTCGGCAGCCGATTCTGCTGTAATATCGCGCTGCGGCGATCCGAGCATTTCATAACCGACCATAAACTTACGAACGGTAGCGGAACGGAGCAGCGGCGGATAATAATGCGCGTGTAAATGCCATTCCGGGTGCGGCTCGCCATCCGTCGGCTGCTGATGAAAGCCCATCGTGTATGGAAAACTGACCTGAAACAAATTGTCGTAGCGCGTCGTAATGCGTTTCAGAATATCTGCCAGAGAACGCGCGCCTGCCCGATCGGTTCCTTCGAGCGACGTTGCGTGGGTTTTCGATAGCAGCAGCGTTTCAAACGGCCAGATCGCCCAGAACGGAACCAGCACGGCGAAATGTTCGTTCTGGCAAACGACGCGCTCGCCTGTTTTGAGCTCGAGCGCAAGATAGTCGCACAGCAGGCAGCTTTTGTGCGCTTCAAAGTGCGCCCGCTGCCTGGCCTGCTCCTTGATCATTTCATTCGGCAGCGATTCGTTCGCCCAGATCTGGCAATGCGGATGCGGATTGCTCGCGCCCATCATCTCACCGCGGTTCTCGAAGATTTGTACCGATTGAATAAACGGCACGCTCGCGAGTTCGCGATACTGTTCGGTCCAGACGTCGACAACTTTGACGAGATCCGGCACTTCCATGCGCGCAACCGTCAGGCTATGATCGGGCGAAAAACAAACCACGCGGCAGATGCCCCGCTCCGATTTCGCCACCAGCAGGTCATTTTCGTTGATTCCGCCGGCAGAGGTATCGGGCCGCAGCGCCGCGTAGTCATTATCGAAAACAAAGGTGGAATCGTACGCCGGATTGCGGGCCCCCCCGGCGCGGGCGTTTCCCGGACAAAGGTAACAAGCCGGATCATACTTGAAGCCGGCGGGCACGGCGGCCGCTTCCACCTGTCCCTGCCAGGGCCGCTGCGTCCGATGCGGTGAAACGAGGATCCACTCACCGGTGAGCGAATTGAAACGGCGGTGCGGTTGCTCCTTCAGGTTGATCAATTAGCGATAATACAGCGGCTTGAATGTGAGGCAATCTCGCGCACGGGTTCCACCGGGGTTCGTGCCGGGATCGAGGCGCTGGAGCGGCGCGCAGCGCCGTATTCTTGCTTCGGCTGTGCATCTGCAAGCGAAGACATCGCATAGGTAACGTATCTAATTTATAAATTTTATATAAATTTCTCTGCTCGCCGCCTTTCTGTATGCCTTGCGAATTGCTAGGATATGGACAATTACTCGCATATAGCGCAGTTACGAACAGGGGAGTTCCCATATATGCTCACGAAAGCGCGGCTGAACGCATTGCGTTCCGCTGTATCCAGCCTCTTTTTCGCGCTTACTCTCGCCGGGACGGCGGCTTTTGCGCAAACCGGAACCATTACTGGCGTTATTACGGATGCCACCGGCGGCGCAGTGCCGGAGACGACCGTAACGGCCAAAAACGAAGCCACCGCTGCCGTGCGCACGGCGACAACTGACGCCAGCGGCTCCTATATCATTTCGAACCTGGTTGCCGGTCGCTACGACGTCACCGTCGAAAGAACCGGTTTCAATCAACTGCGCTTTCAAAATGTCGATCTGACGGTCGCGCAGAATCTTACTCTGGACGGCACACTCACCCTGGGCTCGGTTTCCACTGCCGTCGAGGTTGCGGGCAGCGTCCTCCCAGCCGTGGATCTGGCCGATGCTCAAATCAGCAATGTGGTCGATCAGCGCCGCATCCAGGAACTGCCGCTGATCACGCGCGATCCGTATCAGTTGGTCCTGCTTTCCCCTGGTGCCCAGCAAGTACAGAGTTCGCTCGGTGGATTTTCGGTCAACGGGCAGCGCGAGCGTAATAACAACTTCCTGCTCGATGGTGTAGATAACAACGATGCCTCGGTGCCCGGCATTCCCGGCGGCGCCAGCTCTCTTAATCCCGATGCCACACAGGAGTTCCGTGTCATCACCAATAACTTCCTGCCTGAATTCGGCCGTAATTCCGGGGCCATCGTGGACATCGTTACCCGCAGCGGCAGCAACGAGTTCCACGGTACTGCTTACGAGTTCAACCGTGTGAATGCGCTGGCCGCGCGCGATTACTTCAATCCTTCGCCTGATCCGCAGAATCCGTTCACGCGCAATCAGTTCGGCGCATCGCTCGGCGGTCCGATCATTAAGGACAAAACGTTCTTTTTTGTGAACTCAGAGTGGAGCCGCTTCCGCACAACTCTGACAAACTCCGCTACTGTGCCCACCGCCGACTTCAAGACCGGCAAATTCACGTATAACGGCCAGCAGGTCAACCTGGCCAATCCCGCATCGCCGGAAAATGTGCTCGGCCTGCCGCTCGATCCGACGATGCAGAAGGTCTTCTCCGCTTATCCGAATCCGAACGGGCCGGCAGTGGACGACATTCGCGGCATTTATTTCTTCCCGACCGGGACACCGACCGATTCGAACGCCACCACCTTTCGCCTCGACCACCGCTTCAATGACAAATACAGCGTCTTTGCCCGCTACATCTACGGCGGGAGCACAACGGGTAATTCGCTTGACGAGTTTCTGCCGGGTCTCGGCGGTGTGGCTACAGGAGCGCAATCGCATAACGGCGCATTTAATTTCATTGCCGCGTTCAGGCCCGATCTGGTCAATGAATTCCGCTTTGGTTTGAACCGTACGGATGTTCTGTTTAGCTGCCATGGCGTCAATACGCTCAATCAGTTCGGTGCACTCGACCCCTACGGGGCCGGGACGGATTACAACTTTGCGCTCTCAAATAATGTGCCTACCATTGCTGATTTCGGTTGCGCTGCACTTGGCGACAGCAACGCTCAGTTCCGGCGCGCAGGCACCTGGCACTATGTCGATCAGCTCTCCTGGACTCCGGGCAAGCACAACATCAAGGTTGGCGGCGAATTCCGCTATGTCTTTGAGAACGGCTACGACGCGTTCGGTTCCCGTCCCAGCATCGACTTCACCCCCTTCGGCAATTTCGGGGAGCAGGTCGTAGCCTGTCCCGACGGCAGTACGAATTGCGACAATGCCGGCGACGAAGAACTGCAGACACTCGGCGCGGCTCTGCTCGGCGCACCAGGTATTCAGTCGCAGACGCAATTTTACAATCGTGCGGGCACGCGTACGCCGAACGATTCCCGCCGCTTTGTCCAGCACGAATATGGCTTTTTCTTCCAGGATTCGTGGAAGCTAAAGCCGAACTTCACGCTCCAGCTCGGCTTGCGCTACGCCTACGATGGAGTGCCGTTCGAGCGCGACGGCAATCTTTCCAATCTGCTGAATCAGAATGCCTGGGATCCGGCGCCTATTACTTTCCAATTGGTCGGACCCGGCACGGGCCACAAACTGTACGACACCTATATCTACGAGTTCGAGCCGCGTGTCGGCTTTGCCTGGGATCCCTTCCGCGACGGCAAAACATCTGTCCGCGGCGGCTTCGGCATTTTCCACGACCGCGCCTTCGGCAACCTTTTCACGAACAACAAAGGCGACCCGCCGTTCGTAAACGGCTTCCAGAATTTCCTGCCTTTCGATACCGTGTCGACCCTGGCTCCGCCTCCAACACAGCCCTCGCCGTCGGCTTCGGTGCCGGACGGCACCTATCTCAGCACCCCCAGCATTCTCGATCCGCTGCTCCGCAACCCGTATACACAGGCATGGAACTTCGGCATCCAGCGCCAATTGGGTAGCGGAATGACCTTCGAAGTCAACTATGTCGGTTCGAACTCACACCGCCTGTTCCGCACTATGGACGCCAATCCGCCACTGCCGTGGTTAGTCGCGGCTGCGCAGGCGGACGGCTCATTGCCAGTCACCGTTTCCGGCGGCATACTTCGCCAAGCGCCGTTGGCGGGACTCCCGCAAGTGACCGGCAATACGGCCTTTATCGAGCCGATCATTACCCGCTCGGTCGGCAATGCCACCTACAACGGTCTGCAGATGGTCTTCAACAAACGGTTTAGCAACAGCTTCCAATTCCAGGCCGCGTACACCTGGTCGCATGCGATTGACGATGCTGCCGATCCGCTCGTCGCGCCCGGCGGCAATCGCAACATTGCGCGCAATTCCTTCAACCTGAAAGAGGAGCGCGGTACGTCCGATTATGATCTGCGGCATCGCCTGATCATCAGTGGCGTTTGGGAGCTGCCGTTCGGCCCCGGCCATGCCCACCTGAACCAGGGCATTCTGGCGCATGTCCTTGGCGGCTGGGAGCTCTCCGGACTTTCCACGTTCCAAAGCGGACATCCGTTCGACATCTACAGCTCGCGCGATTCCGAATACACCGGATTGAGCAACCGGCCTGATCTGATCGGCGATCCCTCAATCCCTGCGGGTTCGCCGCGCAATCAGTTTGGTCCGCCGATTACGGCATTCGCTGTTCAGCCTTTCGGTCGCCCCGGGAACATCGGCCGTAACGTCTTTACCGGCCCGCTCTTCTATAACACCGACGTGAACCTGGTCAAGAACTTCACCTTCACCGAACGCTGGAAAATGCAGTTCCGCACCGAAGTGTTCAACGTATTCAACCGCGTGCAGTTCAACAACCCGGGCACGGATGGCGATACCATCGCCTCGCCCGGCACGTTCGGTCTATCGACCTCGACGCTTACCGCGCCCGACGGCACCACCTCAGCCCGTCAGATCCAGCTCGCGCTGAAACTAATGTTCTGAGTCCGGTAGATACTTCGACCTCCGGAACCCGTGCATCCGGATCCGGAAGCTGCCAAGCGCTTCTCTCCAGTCGAGTTGTAGCCTCCTCTTGAGGCTATACTCGGCTGGCCAGTGCGCCGCATGCGTCTCCCAGCGCAATTGCGGATAGTGCGCCAGAATCAACGCCGTTCGCGGCAAATGATACGGCGAGCTGATCACCTCCACCGTATGCCAGCTGTTCGTCTGCATAATTTTGTCCGAATAGTAAATGTTCTGAATCGTGTCGTGCGCCTGGTCTTCTTCAACGACCGCCGACGCCGGCACGCCGTTCGCCTCCGCCAAGAGCGCCATGGCATGCGCCTCCACAAAACGGTTATGCGCCGCGCCGCCGGTCATAATAATGTGCCGGCTGACTCCGTGCTTATACTCGCGCACGCCTTCCATCACGCGTTCGCGCTGCTCCGGCGTGGGTGAGCCGTCCGGCCTGGTCGGACATCCGAGCACAATCAGCGTATCGAACGTTTGTAAATCCGCGTTCCCGTCCGGCGCGAAGTAGAACAGCCCCAGAACGACAGCCGGGAACAGCAGGCAAAGAATCACAACGACTACCACCCACCGCACAACACGCATAAACCCCAGCCTAGACGACACCGAACCGGAAATAGCAAACTGTTAAATGTTCCACATAAGTGGCCATACCGGTCGCGGGTAACCTGCGTCTCATCCCAAACATCTTTCTTTGCAGCTTGGGGCTTTTCAGCTTGCGGCTTTTCAGCTTCCGGAGGACATTCTTTTTCCTGCTCCTCTCTGTTTCCGCCTGGGCGCAGAGCGGTTTTGTACGGTCGAACGCGCAGCCGATTCCCGGCGCCACGATTACGGCCACGCAGGGCCGAGAGACCTTCTCGACAGTCACCGACGCCGACGGCCATTACGGCTTTCCTCCGCTCGCCCCCGGCGCCTGGAACGTCTCGGTCGAGATGTTTGGCTTCGATTCCTTAAATCAGCAGATCGATTACGCAACCAGCCCCGGCCCGGTCAATTTCGAGCTGCATCTGAAGGAATCGCCGATGCTGCGGCGGATCCAGCAATTCGCAAGTCAACGCGGCCAATCCCAAAACGCAACCAGCGAGCTCGACACCGCTCTGACCGCCGCCGAAGGGCAAAACACGAACCCCGCGCCGGGACAAAACACCGGGTCCGGGAACGAAGCCTTTCTCATCTCGGGCAGCCTCAGCCCGGGTCTCGCGCAGGGCGCGCAGTCCGATTCCGGACCTTCCGGCGGTAACTATGGCGTCGATGCATTCGGCACCGCTTCCGCCACGAGCGGCGGATATGCTCCCGGCTTTGCGGGCACTTCCGGCGGCGGCTTCGGCGGCCGTGGCGGGTTTATCATGATGGGTCCTCCGCCGGGTGGTGGTGGCGGCCGGGGTGGGCGTGGCGGCCCGCGCGCCGGCCGGGGTCCGTCACAATTCGGCAACCGTCGGCGCCGCAACGAACAGATTCACGGCCAGCTCTCGCTCACCTTTCAAAACTCTGCTGCCAACGCCAAGCCGTTTTCGCTGAATGGCCTCGATATCCCCCAGGCCGCCTATGCCCAGACGCGTTTCAGCGCGATCATCGGCGGCCCGCTCGTTATCCCCAAACTCATTCATGACACCAAAACGCAGTTCTTTCTCACCTACTTCGGCACGCGCGCCCGCACACCGCAACTCTTTGTCGAAACAGTTCCGAACGCCGCCTTTCGAGCGGGCGATTTCTCCCAGGCCACGCAATCGGTCGGAGTCAATACGAATGTTCCCATCCGCATCTTCGACCCAGCAACCGGCCAGCCGTTTGCGAACAACACGATTCCCAAAAACCGCCTCAGCCCCATCGCGCTCGGGCTTCTGAATTTTTATCCGCTGCCGAATGAGCCGGGCACGGCGAACAACTATCAATACGAAACGGCGCAGGCAAGCAATTCCGATAACATCGGCCTGCGCGTGCAGCGCTCGATCACGAGTAAAGACCGCCTCGCCGGCAATCTTCAATACCAACGCCGCGACGGCGCCAGTGCGCAGCCGTTCGGCTACTCGGACGCAACCGAAGGCTACGGCCTCAACACGCAACTGAGCTGGATGCGCACGCTCTCGCCCACCGCGCTCAACACCGCGCACCTGCGCTTCAATCGCAACCGCACCCGGATCACGCCGTATTTTTCGCTGCTGCCCGACATCGCGAGGCAGCTCGGCATCCCCGGCACGTCTACCGATCCCTTGAACTACGGTCCGCCGACACTCAACTTCACCAACTTCGCCGCCTTAAGCGACGGCACGCCGACGCTGAATCGCAACCAGACCCTCGCCGCCTCCGACAGCATCACGCTCACGCACGGCACCCACAGTTTTTCTTTCGGAGGCGGCTTCACGCGCGCCGATCTCAGCACGCGCACCGACCCCAACGGACGCGGGACGTTCAATTTCACCGGCATCGCTACCAGCACGTTGAACAACGCCGGCCATGTGCAGGCCGCCAGCGGTTACGATCTGGCCGATTTCCTGCTCGGCTTCCCGCAATCGGCCTCGATCCAATACAGCGGCTTCAACGAATATTTCCTGCAGAATCAGTGGAACGGCTATGCGCAGGATGAGTGGAAATTACGCGCCAGTCTCACGCTCATCCTCGGAGTTCGCTATGAATATTTTTCGCCGTTCGAGGAAAAATACGGCCGTATGGCGAACCTCGCGATCGCGCCCAACTACAGCTCAGTTTCGGTCGCCATTCCCGGCCTGCCGTATCCCGATCTGAACAACTGGTCGCCGCGTCTCGGCCTAGCGTGGAAACTGCCGCATACCCGGCATTCGACGATCGTGCGCGCCGGCTATGGCATCTACTACAACGGGCAGGCGTATCATCCCTTCGCCACGGCGCTCGCCTATCAACCGCCCTTCGCGGTTTCGAACAGCGTCAACACAAGCCCGCAAAACGTGCTTACGTTGGATCGCGGATTTCTGGTCGCGACACCCAGCGCTGTCACCAATACTTTCGCCCTCGACCGCAACTACCGCACTCCCTACGCCGGAAGCTGGAGCCTCTCGATCCAGCGCGAAATGGGCGGCGGCTTCTTCGGCGAGATCGGCTATCTCGGCACCAAGGGCACACGTCTTGACGTGCGCACGCTACCCAACCAGGCTGAACCGGGCACGCTCGGGCGCCCCGACCAGATCAGCAATGCCACCGGCTTCACCTACGACCAGTCCATTGGCAATTCCATCTTCCACGCGCTGCATCTGCGCCTGAACCGCCGCTTTAACCATGGCCTTTCCTTCGGCGCGTTTTATCAGTTCGCGAAATCCATCGACGATTCGTCCAGTTTCGGCGGCGCCGGTAACACCGTTGCGCAGAACTGGCTCGATATCGCCGCCGAACGCGGGCTATCCAGCTTCGATGTCCGCCATGAATTCAACGCTAACTTCGTCTGGACCTCGCCCGTCGCCGGTCCCGGCTCGCACATGGCGCCCGACAGCAAAACCGCGCGCCTGCTCAAAGACTGGCAGATCTCGGGATCAATTGCCGCGCAAACCGGCAACCCGCTCACCGCGCGCGTGCTCGGCAACACGCAGCAGCTGGCACAGACCGGCGGTATCGGCAAAGGTCGCGCCCAAGCCACCGGCCTGCCTATCGACTCCGGCTCCGGCTTCTTCAATCTCGATGCCTTCACCATCGTCCCCGCCAATTTGTACGGCAATGCAGGCCGCAATACCATCCCGGGGCCGGGCCTGTTCAATCTGAATCTCGCTTTTGGCCGTGCCTTCAGCTTCGGCGAGCGCCGCCGCCTCGAATTCCGCGTCGAAGCGAATAACGTGCTGAATCACGTGAACTACACGAGCCTTTACACAGTTGTGAACGCTGTGAACTACGGCCTGCCGAGCGCCGCCGGCGACATGCGCACGCTCGATTTAGTCCTGAGGTTCCGGTTTTGAAACCGCTCACGCTACTGTTGATCCCGCTGCTGGCGTTTCCCCAGCAGCGGCCGACCTTCTCCATCACGACCAACATCGTCGTCGTCAACGTCACCGTTCTCGATCGCGACGGCAATCCCATTCCGAATCTCACCGCCGCCGATTTTCAGCTTTACGAAGACGGCAAGCTGCAAAAGCTGCAGGCAGTCGATTACCAGCGCCTCGGGAGCACGCCGCTGCCGCCGCTTCAACAGGAACTCATGCAACGTCCGCCCGCCGAGCCGCAGGGCTACAATCCCGAGCGCGAAAAGGCCGCAGCGAACAAAAACCGACTCTCCCGGTACCAGGATCGCCGCCTCATCGCCCTCCTCTTCGACTTCTCCTCTATGCAGCCCGCCGAGCAGATTCGCGCGCGCGAAGCCGCCATCCGCTTCCTCCAGACGCAGATGACCGCCAGCGACACGGTCTCCCTCCTGGTTTACGGTACGACTCTGAAAACGCTCCAGGACTTCACCTCCGACCGCGATCTCCTCATCTCCGCCATCAATCGCCTGCGGATCGGTGAATCGAGTGAAAACGCCACCTTCGCCGACGAAGGCGCCGACAGCCAGGACATCAGCGGCCAGTTCGTCGCCGACGAAACCGAGTTCAACATCTTCAATGCCGATGAGAAGCTGGCCGCGCTTGAAGAAGCCGCCCGCAACCTTGCGCAATATCCGGAGAAGAAAGCGCTCGTCTACATCTCGAGCGGCATCCAGAAAAATGGCGTCGACAATCAGTCGCAACTGCGCGCCACCGCGAATACCGCGATCCGCGCCAATGTCGCTTTTTACCCGATTGATGCCCGCGGTCTCAGCGCGCTTGTGCCCGGCGGCGATGCTACCCAGGCAGGAGCCGCCGGAAACGGCCTTTACAACGGTTCCGGCCAGCGGTCGCTCAAAGAAAATTTCAACAACCAGCAGGAAACGCTCGCCACCCTGGCGCTCGATACCGGCGGCAAAGCGCTGCTCGATTCGAACGACCTCACCGAAGGCATCCGCCAGATCCAGAAGGATTTCGGGAGTTATTACATCCTGAGCTACGTCTCGAGCAATACCGCGCAGGACGGCCGCTACCGGCGTATCCAGGTCAAACTCGCTCCACGCATCGCCGCCCTCAAGCCGAAACTCGATTACCGACAGGGCTACTTCGCGCCGGCCAGCTTCGCCCGCATGCGCGAAACCGATAAAGAAGCCCAGCTTTCGCAAGCCCTTCTCTCGGATAACCCTGTAACGGACCTGCCGCTCGCCGTCGAAGTCGATTACTTCCGGCTCGCCAAAGACAAGTATTTCGTTCCGATAACGGCCAAAATTCCCGGCTCCGCCCTCGCCTTCCAGAAAAAGGGCGCCAAGCAGGCCACCGAGCTCGACTTCATCGCCGAAGTACGCGACGCGCGCAACCGGCAGGCCGCCACTGTGCGCGACACGATTCCACTCAAAGTCACGGCCGACCTCGCCGGCCAGGTCACCCAGAAAAGTGTGCAGTACGACACCGGCGTGACGCTCGCGCCCGGTAAGTACAAGCTGCGCTTCGTCGCACGCGAAAACGGCGAAGGCAAAATCGGCACCTTCGAAACGCCCTTTACGGTTCCCGACCTTTCTACGTCTGCGAGCACCCTGCGCACCAGCTCGCTGGTCCTGAGCAGCGGCCGTCAGCCCGCCGGCTCCCAGGTGGCAGGCGTGAAAAATAGGCAAAAGCTTCTCGCTCAAAATCCGCTGCTCGCCGACGGACAACAACTTGTGCCAAACGTGACCCGCGTCTTTCCCGTGGGGCAAAAACTGCTGGCCTATGTCGAGGTCTACGACCCCAAAATCCCGGACGGTTTGCCCGAAAATTTCCAGCGCGCCAACCTCGCTGCCACGCTCGCCTTCTACGACCGTAACCGGCAAATTTACCAAACGAACCCGATCCGGCTCAGCCGGCTCAATCCGGATCGCCCGGGAACGCTCCCCGTTTCGATCGAAGCCGCTACCGCCTCTCTTAAACCGGGCCGCTACGAATGCCAGGTGAACCTGATCGACGAATTTGGCCGCAAGTTCGCCTTTCCCCGCCAACCCCTGGCCGTCGTGGCCCGCTAGTACGCCTTAATCTACCTTCTACTTACCTCAGAGAGGTACTTGCCTATAATCTGGTAAAATACCTCTATGCGAGTTGGTTATAGGATGAGCCCGCGTTTTTCAGCGAAGCGAACACTCCTAGTTAGCAACATTCAAAAAAACCTCCCGCTGATAGCGAAACGATGTTTGATGGTTGCCGGCGTTCTTATGCTGCCGCTGACCAGTAAGCTCGACAGGGTTTCCGGAAAGCCGGTGCCACCGGAAAAGCCCCATCTCGCCCCCCCGCTTGCGCCGGCTCCCAAGCCGGATCCGCGCGCGACGCGTCTGCACCGCTTCCTGGCTGGCCTGCATTGCCCGGTGGCGTCCATGGCCGAAGATTTTGTTCACGCCGCGGACGACAACCACCTGGATTGGCGGCTTCTGCCCAGCATCGCCGTTATCGAATCCGGCGGCGGTAAGGCGTACCGCAGCAACAACATCTTCGGCTGGGACCAGGGGCTGATGCCTTTTCCGTCGATCCGGGCCGGGCTCCATCTGGTCGCTTTCAAGTTGGGTCGCAGCCCGCTTTACCGCAACCAGGATGTTCCGGGCAAATTGCACTATTACAACCCGGATGAAAGCTACCCCGGCAAGGTAATGGCTGTCATGAATCGCATCAGTCCGGCAGAATAAACGTCTTAGCCGTTTCCCTCAAGCCGCCGGGACCAGCTCGTATTTGTGCGAGCGCGGCTGAACCGCCTGGCTTCGTTTCTGCAAAATTGCCTTTTCGAGGTCGTCGGCTTCCTGCATCGCCTGTTGGGCAGCCGGCAAATTGTAGGAAGCAAGGGGCACCTGAACGGTCCGCCAGCGGTCGTTGTGCACGTCGCAATGCGCCACCGTCAGGTCATAGACCTCGTTGGCCTGCTTGGACATGGGCGTCTCGAGCAGCGCCAGGTTTACGCCGCGCCCCAGCTCGTCATTATTAAAATTCCCGATACTCTGCCCGTCAATCTTCAGTGTGTAAACGCCGCTCTTCAATCCAGTCACTTTGAGCTGTTCGTTATTCAGCGCATCCGCGACATCGGAGCTGCGCAACACCAGGTCGAGCGGACCGGAGTTCCGGTTCTTTTTCCATTCGGCAAACGGCATCGGCAGGGCATCTTCCGTTTCAGTCCAGCTCAGCCCGTTAGCAGCGGCCAGATCCGAAACCTTTGCGTGTTCCACCGAGCTTTTCGGCTTCGAACCGGCTTCAATCGTTACCGACGAGACCAACGGCCGGGCATCCCACGCCTTCAACAATCCCTGGGCCATAATCAGGTGTCCCGAAAAGCCGGGATGCACGCGATCCTTGATGATGGTTTGCGCCTGAGCTGCGTCCAAATCGTTGGCCTTACGCAGCATTGCCACCACCGGCGTATTCAGGTCGGCCACCTGCAGTCCTGCCTCTCTGGCGTAGTTCGCGATCCACTTACCGAAGCTGCGCATCACTTCGTTGTACCCACCCGGAAAGTTCGGCGGACGCGTCACGTCGTCATACGGCGACGGCTGAATGGCCGTGATCCGAATGCCCGGGTCGCCCGCTTTCATCTTTTCGATGATGTGCCGGTAGCCATCGAAATACGCGCGGTCGGTGGCCTCCGTCTCCGCCCGGTACAGTCCGTCGTTCATGCCGAGCATGATGGTCATTACGGTGGGCTTGTAGGCGAGCACGTCGCGATCGAGCCTGAGATCGATCGGTCCGCCGCTGCCGCCCGAAACTTTATCGCCGCCCCAGCCCGAGTGCACGAACGTGACTTTCAGGTCCGGATAACGGGTCACTACATATGTCTCGGTAATCACCGTATAGAGCCGCTGATCCGTGATACTGTCGCCGTAAAAAACGACACGATCGCCATCCTTCAAATAAAAAGTATCGGACGCGAACAGGGGCAGGGAAAGAGTAACGAGCGCCAGTGCGGCGCAGAATCGAATGCGCATGGGAGCGCTCAACATCTTATCAATGCCGGTTATTTGGGCATGTCCGGACAGACGAATTCGCGGTCGAGTGCAATCAGCGTGATGCTCGACTTTTTGCCGCTGCGCACCAAGGTCTGCGTGAGCCGGGCGGTCGACCCCTTCAGCTTTTCCAGCGTAAGGGTTGCGGTTTGCTCGCCGTCTTCGGTCAGCCGCAACGTATCCGGCTGTTTCGAATCGCTCGTCCAGTGCGCGATGCGGTACGTCTCCACACACGACGTCATGAGCAGCGACCCATTCGGCAGAAAGATGTAAATCGAGCCGGAAGGCACAGCAGAGCCGGTACGCGCAACCTGCCAGACACGGCCGAAGAGCGGCGCAACCGGCTTCGGCGGTTCCGCACTGGCGCAAACGGCAGCAATTAGGAAAAGAACGAAGCGGCTATTCATGGCGCAGCGCTCGCATAGGATCGATTCTAGCGGCGCGCCGCGCAGGCAGATATCCGGCCAGTAAAGCGACAAACAAAATGAGCAGAACGGCGGCCGCGAGAGCCAGCGGATCGACCGTCCCGATCCCGAACAAAAAGCTCTTGAGCCAGCGCGTGCCGCCTAGCGCGAACGGCACGCCGGCCACGAGCCCGGCGATCATAAGGATCAGCAAGTCGCGCAGTACCAGCCAGACGACGCTGGCGCGCTGCGCGCCGATCGCCATGCGAATGCCGATTTCAGCGGTACGGCCGGAGACGGAATAAGCAAGCGATCCATAAATGCCGATAGAAGCGAGCAACAGGGCGAGAACGCCGAACGTGCTGCACAGCGTCGTGATCATCTTCTGCTGCTCGAGCGAGTGTTCCACCTGCTGATCGAGTGTGTTCACTTCCAGAACCGGCAGCCTGCTGTTGACGCGATTCAGCATCCGCCGCACTTCGCCTACGACGCTGTTGGGATCTGCTGCTGTTCGCAATATCAACTGAAATTCGGTCTCGGGTTGCTGCGCAAGCGCATAGAACACCATCGGCTTCGGCCTTTCCCGCAAATCGTAAAATTTCGAATCGGCCACAACACCGACGATCTCGTAACCCGGCGTCTTAAACGGTGCTCCGTGCTGCATGTGCACTCCAAGCGGATTTTGTCCGGCGAGATATTCCTTCACAAATGTCTCGTTTACTACCGCGACAGGTGTCGAAGCAGGCGTATCTCTCTTGTCGATCGTGCGCCCGAGCCGCAGCGGGATTTCTAGCGTTTCAAAAAAATGCGGTCCGACCTGCAGCCGCCAAACTCGCATATCTTTGTCCGGGGGCGGTGTATAGCCCTGAATGGAAAGATTGCTGGAAGAGCTGTAGCCACTCATGGGGGAGAAACGTGCGAGCGCCGCTGATTGCACGCCCGGCAACTCATTTAGCCGCTCTCCCAGTTCGCGAAATAGCGGAAATTCCTGCGCTGGTTCTAAGCCCGCCAGCTTCGCATCTGTACGCGCCAGCAAAATTCGATCACGATTGAAGCCCATATTCTGCCGTTCGAGTGCCAACAGGCTATGCGTCAACACGCCCGCGCCGGCCAGCAGCATCAACGAGAGGGCCACCTGTAGCGCGATTAGCATCTGTGTGCTGCCGAATCGCCGGGCGCGCCATCCCGGAGGTGCGACGTTGCCCGGCCGCGGATCGAGCCGGCTGAACTTCCAGGCCGGAATCATGCCGAACAAGATGCCTGTCGCAATCGAAATACCCAGTGTGAAAGCGAGCACGATTGGATCAGGCCTCACCTTCACAACCGAATCGAAGTGAAGCCAGACGCGCAGCAGCTTTACAGACCACCACGCAAACAGAGCGCCGGCGACCCCGCCGAATATTGCAAGCAGCACGCTTTCCGTCAATACCTGCCGCATCAAACGCCCGCGCGATGCTCCCAACGCCAACCTGCACAGAAATTCCTGCCGCCGAGCCGAGGCGCGCGCCAGGAGCAATGTCGCAACATTCGCGCATGCAATCAGCAACACCAGTCCGACCGCAGCCATCAATACATTCAGAGGCTTCGCATAGCGGTATCGCAGCCACGAAATGCCGCTTCCGCCCGGCTTTAGCGTGATCTGCTGCTCTTCAATCTCGCGGCGCTTGTCTGCTGTGAGATGCGAACCGGCTTGCGTGATATAGAACGCGTGCAAGTGCGCAGTTACCGCCGTCGCTGCCCGCTTCATCGTCACGCCGTGCTTCAGGCGGCCGATGCAGTTCAGCCAATAGGTATAAGCGGTGTTCAGATACGACTCATCTTTTAACACCTGCGGCTGAAACGATAGCGGCAACCAGAAATC
>DATBGM010000121.1:0-14591 GCA_036557945.1 Bryobacteraceae bacterium
GTCCGGTTGGCCGGAGGGAGAAACACAACTTCGGTTCCCGGCCACAGTGAAATCGACGTAGTTGCAGACGAATAGATCGAGCCAGCCATCGCCGTCAATGTCGACCCAGGCAGCGCTTGTCGACCAGTGCGAATCCTCAACGCCGGCCTGCGCGGTAACGTCTGTAAACGTGCCGTCGCCGTTGTTGCGATAAAGGATGTTGCGGCCGAAATTCGTGACGTACAAGTCAAGAAATCCATCGTTGTCGTAATCGCCGACCGCGACGCCCATACCGTACCCGATATGCCCGACACCTGCCCGTTCGGTTACATCGACAAACTGCAATCGTCCCGTTTCCGATAGCAAATTCTTAAAGAGACGATTTCCCTCGGAAGGTTTGCCGCCGGGATCGAGCGCCGTCCCCTGCACCAAGTAGACATCGAGGTCGCCGTCATTGTCAAAATCGAACAGCGCTACGCCGGGTCCCATGATTTCCGGCATATAGTGTTTGCCGGTGGCTCCGTTTGTATGAGTGAAGCGGAGCCCGGTTTCGGCTGCGATATCGCGGAAAAGCGCGCTTCCGTTTGCGGAAGCTTTCAAGCCCGCTGCGGAAACGGCCTGCAAGAACTGCCGCCGGGAGAATGGATTCATCTCTGCTCGCGAAGGGCGCGCAGCTCACGATCGATATTTGCGGCCAGTTGCGACTGTCCTCGCGCAGTCGCGCGATCGTGCGCCTGCTGGTAGTAGCGCAGCGCTTCGTCCCGCTTGCCGGCGCGTGCGTAAGTTGCAGCTAACGCGTACGTGTACATCGGCGTATTGTCATCTTCCGGCGTGAGTGCCCGCGTGAGCTGCTCCTCGGCCTCATCATATTTCTGCTGATTTACCAAAAGACGTGCCAGGTGAAAACGCGCCAGCGGATAGTCCGGCCGGTCGGCAATCGCCGCGCGAAACTCGTCGGCTGCCTGCGCGAGCTTGCTCTCGATTTCATAGACAGCGCCCAGATTGTTGTGCGCCTCCGCGTAGTGCGGATTGATCGACAAAGCGTGACGAAACGCTTCTGCCGCTTCATCCCATTGCCGCTGGTTAAAAAGCAGGACGCCATAGTTGTACCAGGCATCCGCACGACCGGCGTCTAAGCGGGTCGCGCGCTCAAAATGCTGCTTCGCCTGCGCCGCGTTATTTGTTCGTGCATAGAGCGAGATCAGATTCACATGTGCCTGTACATTGTTCGGGTCCGCGGCCAATATTGCTTCCTGCTCGCCAATCGCTTCGTTCAACTTGCCGGCTGCTTCCAATTGCGCGGCTCGTTCGAAATGGACCGTCGAGCTCTGATTCAACTGCCGTACTTGTCGCAATGCAGGGTCATCGAGCGGAGGTTCTATGTCGCGGTCTTTCGAATACGCTTCCAGATGCGCAGCCGCTTCCGACGCTTTGTGCAATTTGCGCAGCTCGCCCGCCCACGCAAACTGCGCCGCACCATATGCGGGGAATAGAGTGCACGCCTTTCCGAATGATTGCGCGGCGGCCGCGTGATCTCCAGTCGCGGCTTGCACACGGCCCAGACCGTACCAGGCCTGCGGACACGACGGCTGCTTTTCAACGAGTGCCCGATAAAGTTTGCCGGCTTGTTCCCAATCCGCCAGTGCGGCCTTGCTTTGAGCGAGTAAGAGCAGCGCCGGTACGCTGGCTGGATCGATTCGAATCGCGGCTTCTAAATCGCGCGCCGCGTTTCCGAATTGTCCGCTCTCAAACTCGACTCTTCCCAACAAATAAGGCCAGACAAAATTGCGCCCATCCAATCGCTGAGCAAGCGCGTAAACTTTGGCCGCTGGCGCGCGCTGCTCATAGGTGTGCAACAGCATGCCGAACGCTCCCACAACTTTTGCATCCTCCGGGTGCGCTCGGGCCTGCGCTTCTGCGTCTTCGATTTGCTTTTTGATTGCAGGGGCGAAGCTGGCGGTATCGATGCGCGGCAAATCGAAGGCTTGCGCGCCGCTCACTGCGAATACCGTCAAAAGCACGGCCCACATGCTCTTATTTTGCTTCCGTCACGTGCAAAACCTGGTCTGCTTTTACATCACGCAGGACTTGCTTCGTCCCGTCCGGCCAGAAAATTTCGACTTCTTCAGCCTTTGCCCTATTTCCCAAGCCGAAATGCACCGGAACCAGGCTCGACGACGCATAACTCACCGCACTCGTCATCTCGTTCCACTGATTCCCGATTCGTATGCGTGCGCCGATCGCGTCGCGATTAAACTTCGTTCCGGCGAGCTTGATATCGAGCCAGTGATCCGTACCCGGACTTGCGTTACGCCACAACTCGACTGGCCCTTCGAGGGAAGAAACGATCACGTCGATCTTTCCGTCGCCATCGAAATCCGCGAATCCGCTGCCGCGATGCGCCTGCGCGCCCGTCATTCCGGCTTGCGACGAGACATCTGCAAATTTACCGTCGAAATTCGCAAAAACGGTGTTCGCTTCCTTGTAAACCGCTTGCTCAAAGAGCTCCACGCGATCGTTCACATGCGAGTTTGAAGTAAAAAGGTCCTTCCAGCCATCGTTATTCAGATCGACGAAACCGGTCCCCCAACCGCTGTGATGCACACTCAGGCTGGCAAGCCGGCTCGAGTAGGTGGCATCCGAAAAGCTTCCCTTTCCCAGATTGCGGAATAGCGGAAACGTCTCCGCAGCAAGCGCCGTCACCGAAATATCCGGCAAGCCGTCGTTGTCGTAGTCGCGAAAATCGGTACCCATGCTTGCAACTGCTTTGCCATCTTCACGCATGGCCACACCTGCCTGCATGCCCACTTCTTCAAACGTCCCATCGCCTCGATTGTGAAATAAGAAATTTGGCATGTTGTCGTTCGTCACAAACACGTCAGGGAACCCATCGCCATCGTAATCGGCAAAAGCGACGCTCATGCCGCGCCCCGCAAACGCGCTGATGCCGGCTCTCTTAGAAACATCTTCGAACGTACCGTCGCCCCGGTTGCGATAGAGCGTGCTCGCAAGTCCCTGAAAATATTTCGGATGGCAGTAGATGCGAATAGCGCGCGCTTTGTCGCCGCAGTAGCGATCGTCGTTAACCGACCACTTAGCGTAGTGCACAACCCAGAGATCGAGCCGCCCGTCGCGATCGTAATCCAGCCATCCTGCCGCCACTGCCCATTCGCCGCTTGTTATCCCGGCCTTCTCCGTCACATCCTCAAACTTGCCGTTGCCGAGATTGTGATAGAGAAGATTGCGATTCACGCCTGCAACAAACAGATCTGGCTTTCCGTCGTTGTCGTAATCGGCGGCCGCCGCGCCCATCGAGTAGCCTTCCCCCGCAACGCCCGCCTGCTCGGTCACATCCTTAAATTTCAAATTGCCTTCATTCCGATACAGCCGGTTCCAGTATTGCGGCCCGCTCTTGCGAAGCGCAGGAATCTCCGCACCGTTCGTAAAAAAAATGTCGGGCTTACCGTCGCCGTCGTAATCAAACACGGCCAGGCCGCCCGCCATGGTTTCGATCATGCGTTTTTGCGGTGTCGGGCAATTGTGCAACACGAAGTCGATCCCGCTTTTCCCGGCGACATTCTCAAAGCGGATCGGTGCAACCGGCGTAGAAAGAAATAGTAACGCGAGCCAGATTTTCACGGCATTGTTTTCAATTCGTGAAACCGCCTGGATTCCGCGAGCACAGGCCGTCCGTTCACCTGATGCAAAACCAGCGCCGCCGCACCGGGCTGTTTCTCGATCAGATCGATCCCGCGATTCACACCCAGCACGCTCACCGCCGTCGCCAGGCTGTCCGCGTCCATCCCGCGTTGCGCCACCACCGACACTGTCATCTCGCTCGTCAAACCGATACCGCTCTTCGGGTCGAGAATGTGCGAATAGCGGCGGCCATCCGCATCCAGATGCTGCTGGGTCGCACCCGATGTCGAAACCGCGGCATTCGATAAAAGCAGCACACGCGTAAACGGCGCCTGCGCGCGATCGAGCGAATCCACTCCGATCTTCCAACCCGCTTCGCCCGGAGGCGCGTCGCTAAATGCCAGGTCCCCGCTGGCCGCAACCAGCGCACTCTGAATCCCGCACTGCTTCAAAACCGCGAGCGCCTGGTCCGCAGCATCACCCTTCGCAATCGCACCCGCATCGAGCTGCATACCTTCCTGGTCGAACTCGATCGTATGCTTTGCGGCATTCACGTGCAGCTTACGATATCCACATTTCGCCCGCGCCGCTGCGACTGTTTCCCGCGAAGGCACGCGTCCTGTTTTCCGCGCCTCACGCCAGAGATGCGTAAGCGGTCCGATGGTAATATCGAACTCGCCGCCAGTCGCTCCAGACAGCTTTTCAGCCGCTTTTACTACGCGCAGCAGATCCTCGCTCGCCGGCTGCGGCCTATGCACTGCACTACGCGCCACGCGATTCAGTTCGCTGTCTGGCTTGTAATCGGAAAGCTCGTTATCAAGCTCCGTGATACGCGCGAACGCGGCGCGGAACGCCTTCTTCGCTTGCACTTCGTCTGATGCATACAGCTTGATGCGAAAGAGCGTACCCATGTGCGGCTCCACGGCTTCGTAAGGATGCAGAGTCAGCCCCAGCGCAAACGCAAGCAGCAGACTACTGCTCGTCATGCTCGACGCCGTTGTTCCAGGACGAATACATCTCTGCGGCGCTCGGAACCGTTTCGGGCCGGATCAGGCGGAATCCCAACCATTGCGCGTCGGTCTCGTACCAGATGCTCTTGGGAAGCTGCGGATCCTGCTGTTTCCAGGAAGCATCGGAGCCCACCCGCGCTGTGCACGTGACCAGGTTCGCGGGATCGTTCCAGGAACCGCCGCGCACTGCGATCGGATACGGCTGTGTCGGCTTCACCCACGGATCCGTTTGCTCGCCTGCCTTGTAGGGCGCATATTGGTCGAGAGTCCACTCCATGACGTTGCCGAGCATGTCAAAGAGCCCCCACGCGTTCGGCTTCTTTGTCGCGACCTTCTGATATTTGCCGCTGCTGTTCACTGAGAACCAGGCATAATCGGCCAGATTCGCAGGAGCGTCTGTCGCACCCGCGCGGCAGGCGTACTCCCACTCCGCTTCCGTCGGCAACCGGTAGAACTCGCCGGTTTTCGCGCTCAGCCACTCCGCGTATTTGTTTGCCGCATGCTGCGTCATGCTGATTGCCGGATAGCCATTGATCCCCATGCCGAAGCTCATTTCTACATAGGGCCGCGTCGGCCTGCTCACCGCGTCTACGATCTCGTCTTTATGTGCAACCTCGCCGGCTTGGTTGGCAAACATGAAGAGCCGGTATTCGTCCCACGTCACTTCATGCGTCTGCATCCAGAACGCGCGCACCTTAACTTTATGCGTGGGTTGCTCGTCCTTTTTCGCTTCCGAACCCATCAGGAACTCGCCCGCAGGAACGGCGATCATGTTGTACGCAACAGTCGTATTCGGAATCGTAACCTGGTAGTTCTTGGTGCCGGGCGCGTTCTTCTGATTCGCCAGAATGCGCTCGCGGATCTGCTCCACTTCGCCGAGTTTCCCGCTCGCTTTCGGAGCGGCAGCCGCCGGCGCGGTCTGCAGAATCACTCCCGCCGGCCACGACGCCCCCTGCGCAATCCAGCGCTGAATTGTCTCAATATCGGCGGAGGGAAGTTTTTGACCGGGCGGCATCGCTCCGTCGCGAATGGAGACAAACAAAGAACTTTTCTGCGGGTTGCCCGGTACGAGCGCGCCGTGCTGGATCAACTCGGCGCGCGACGTCAATTCGACCCGCGTATGGGAAGCCGTGCCCGCATGATGGCACTTCGAGCAATTTTTTTCGAGGATCGGCGCTACGTCCTGTGCAAAATCCACTTTCGATTGCGCCGCAAGGGGCAGTGTTGTTAAAGCCGCGGTGATGACCAGCCGGCGCATCACACCAGCTTTGTAATCCCGGGTTCGGCACGCGGTGGAACCGAAATGCTGCTCTGCCAGGTGAGATTTTGCGGAAAAAGATTTTCCTGCGAGTTGAGCGCCTGATCCCAGGTCACCTCCTGGCCCGTATACGCCGCCATGCGGCCCATGATCGCAAGCAGCGTGCTTGTCGCGAGCCGTTTCCCATCGTTCACCGGCTGGCCTTTGCGAACCGATGCAAACAGCACATCGTGCTCGCGCTGATACATGTCGTATTTCTGGCCGCTCCAGCTCCAGTTCGTCTTGCCCTCAATACGCGGTACCGGCGATCGCCCGATTGTGCAGGATCCATCCGTCCCCAAAATGTAATCGGCATTCTCGTTGTAGCAGCCTTCCGCCTGCCGATTGACGAGAAATGCACGCACGCCATTCGGATAGATATAGTTCACGTCGAAATGGTCGTAGATATTGCCGCCTTCGGCTGGAATCGTACGCCCTCCCACCGCCACGCAGCTGGTAGGCGGCTCGTCCTTCATCAACCACGCGATCTTATCGGCGCTGTGCACGGCTTGCTCTACCAGGCTGTCGCCGCAGAGCCACACGAAGTTGTACCAGTTCTTGATCTGCCATTCGGCATCGCTCATTCCGGCCGGACGCGTGCTCGCCGGCGGCATCGGCTTCACCGGACTCGTGTAATACGTGGCGTAATACGAAACGACGCGCCCGATCGCACCGTTGGAGATTTGCTGGAACGTCTCAACGATCATGCTGTTATAACGCCAGCAGAAGCCCGCCACAAGCGATACATTTTTACTCTTCGCCTGCTCGGCCGATTGCAAGGCTGAGCGAATACCCGGTGCGTCCGTCGCCGCCGGCTTCTCGCAAAAGATGTGCTTGCCCGCGTTCACCGAAGCTGCGAGATGGATGGGACGAAAGCCCGGCGGCGTCGCCAGCAAAATAACGTCAACGCCCGAATCGAGCACTTTCTGATATGCGTCGAGCCCGACATACTTGTGCGCTTGGTCCACTTTCACGCGCTCGGCGATCTTCGAGATACGCCCGAGCGTCATGAGCGCCTCGTCGGTCTTCGCCGGGTCAACTTCGGCCGTAGCCGTCAGTTCGGCGTAGTCATCGGCATGCAGCGCCTGATTGGCCGCGCCTGTTCCGCGGCCGCCGCAGCCGACCAGCCCCACCTTGAGCGCGTTGGTCACGGTCTGCGCAGAGATGATCGCCGGAAAGCCCACGGCGAGCGCCCCGCCAATTGCGCCGCTGGCAGTTTTGATGAATTCACGTCGATCGGATAACGTTTGTGGCTTGTCCATAGTGCAATACGCTTGTTAATGAGGTAATATCACACGATACTAGAGCCTGAACGAAAGATTTTGCGCGTCTATTAATTTTTATGACCCGTCGAACCCTGCTCGCCTCTTCCGTGGCTTTCGCCGTGCCTGCCCTGGCCGATACACGTTTGCCGATTAAAGAAGCCGTCGAATACAGCATGCTGCCCGAAAGCGCCAGTATTCCCGACCGCTTTAAAATCGCGCGCGACGCCGGGTTTGAGCAGGTCGAATGTCCCACCACGCCCGATCAGCGCGAAGCCGAAGCCATGAAGAAAGCTGCTGAAACGGCCCGCCTGCGTATTCATTCGGTGATGAATATGGATCACTGGAAATATCCGTTGTCTTCCTCTGATCCGGCCGTCGTGGAAAAGAGTCTTGCCGGCGCGCGCACATCGTTGCGCAACGCGCATTTCTGGGGCGCCGATACCGTGCTCATCGTTCCTGCTGTGGTCAATGAGCACACCTCTTATCGCGACGCCTACACGCGCTCGCAGGCGGCCATCCGCAAGCTGCTGCCTTTGGCGGAAGAGTTGAAAGTCATCATCGGCGTGGAAGAAGTCTGGAACAAGTTCCTGCTCAGTCCGCTCGAATTTGCCCGCTATATTGACGAATTCAAAACCCCCTGGGTGCGCGCCTATTTCGATGTTGGCAACGTGAAGCTGTACGGATATCCGGAGGACTGGATTCGCACGCTTGGCCCGCGCATCGTCAAACTGCATATCAAGGATTTCTCGTTCCGGCGCGCTAAGGGTCGCGAAGGCTCGGTGGCGGAGTTCGTGCCGTTACTTGAAGGAGATATCGACTGGAAAGCGATCTACGACGCATTGCGCGATATCAACTATCACGGCAGCGCCACGGTCGAATTGGAGGGTGGCGATGAAGCTTACCTCAAAGAAGTAAATCGCCGCTTTACAGAGATTCTGAACGGTACAGCCAAGTCCCTCGGCAAATCTTAGGACGTTGATACTTTCCGCGTAACCGTGAACCGCTGATCGATATCGGATCGCAGCTCGCAACCGAGTCCCGGCGTTTTCGGAACCGTTACAAATCCGTCATTCATTTTCGGAACGGCTGTTACCACTTCGGGATACCAGCCGTTATAAAATGCGCGCACGGATTCCTGCACCAGGGCATTCGTCGCATTCAGCGACAGATGCGTCGATGCCATATATACCACCGGCCCTGTACAATCGTGCGGCGCAACGGAAAGGTGCCACGCCTCCGCCATTGCAGCGATTTTTCGCGCCTCCGACAATCCGCCGCACCATGAAATATCGAGCATGACGATTCCCGCCGCTCCAGTTTCGAGTAGATCGCGGAAAGCCCAGCGAGTTCCGAGCGTTTCGGAGGCGCAAATCGGCGCCGTTGAGACCCGCGCGTAGCGCTTCAGACTCGTCAGGCTATTCATCTTGATCGGGTCTTCGTGCCAGAACGTATCGAAGGGCGCTAGCGCACGTGCAATCTTCATCGCCGGCACGAGCTGCCAGAGCGAGTGAAATTCCACCATGATGTCCATACGATCTCCCACGCGGCTCCGGATCTTCTCGAACGGCAGGAGCGCCGTCTTTAAGTCTTCATTCGAGATGTATTGTCCATGTGTCTTCTCGGCTGCGATATCGAAGGGCCAGATCTTCATGGCGGTAATGCCTGCAGCAAGCAACGATTCCGCCAACTCGTCTGCGCGCGTCAGAAAATCGTTCAGGTCATCGAAGCCAGTGACTCCGCCGCCCTCGCTCTTCTCCGCGATTCCCCAATTACGCGTGGACTGCGTCTCCGCCTTGCGCATGTATTGCGCGCCGGCGCATGTGTTGTATGTCCGGACGCGGTCGCGTGTCCATCCGCCCAGCATCTGCACAACCGGTTGTCCGGCGGCTTTACCGAACAGATCCCATAACGCCAGATCGAGCGCCGATGCCGCGCGCATTTCGACTCCTGTCGAACGGAAACCCACGTAAGGCACTAAATCACGGGCAATCGCGTCAATCGCCAGCGCATCGCGCCCGATCACCATCGGAGCGATATCGTCATGCAGATACGCCTCTACCGCGCCTGCATGCAGAAACGTCTCGCCAAGGCCGGTCAAACCCTCGTCGGTCTGCACCTGGAGCCAGAGGAGCTGCGGGAATTCCTGTATCCGAATCGTTTCCAGCCTGGTTATCTTCATCGCTCAGCCGTTTCTGCCATAGCCTAGCAGTGCGCGCTTGTTAGGCTATGGACACATGCGTTCCATCGGTATCATTCTCAACGGCGTCACCGGAAGAATGGGCGCCAATCAGCATCTCAAACGCTCCATTGTGCCGATTCGCGAGAGCGGCGGCATTCTTCTGAAGGACGGCGCGCGTGTAATGCCCGAGCCCGTGCTCGTCGGCCGCAACGAAGAGAAGCTGCGCGCCCTGGCTGAAGAATGTGTGGTGGCGCGCTGGTCGACCGATCTGGAATCGTGCTTGCGCGACCCGCAGAACGCAATCTATTTCGACGCGCAGACGACTGCGCGGCGTGTCGACAGTGTTTCTCGGGCGCTCGAGGCCGGCAAGCATGTCTATTGCGAAAAGCCGCTGGCGGAAGATCTCGATTCTGCTCTCGCGCTCGCCCGCAGCGCACATGCGAAAGAATTGAAGAACGGTATCGTCCAGGACAAGCTCTTCCTGCCCGGTCTGCGCAAATTGAAACACCTGATCGATACCGGCTTTTTCGGCCGCCTGCTCTCGGTACGCGGCGAATTCGGCTACTGGGTTTTTGAAGGAGATTCCTGTCCACCGCAGCGCCCGTCGTGGAACTACCGTAAAGAAGACGGCGGCGGCATCACGCTCGATATGTTCGGGCACTGGCAGTATGTGATCGAACATCTCTTTGGCCGTGTCGAGCGTCTCACGGCTCATACGGCCACCCATATTCCACGGCGCGTTGATGAAAACGGCGCCTGGTACGATTGCACCGCCGATGATGCCGTTTACGCCTATTTCGAGCTCGAAAACAATGTCATCATTCAAATGAACTCGTCCTGGGTCACCCGCGTCAACCGCGATGATCTGCTTACGCTACACGTCGACGGAACCGAAGGCAGCGCCGTAGCCGGTCTGCGCGATTGCAAGATTCAGCCGAAGAGCGCAACGCCGCGCGCGATCTGGAACCCCGATCTGCCGAGTGCGATCGACTACCTGGCCGGCTGGCAAAAAGTGGAAGATGCGCAAGCGTACGACAACGCCTTCAAAGTGCAATGGGAAATGTTTCTGCGCCACGTGCTCGAAGGCGCGCCGTTTCCCTACGATTTCCTGGCCGGGGCCAAGGGTGTACAACTCGCCGCGCTTGGCTTACAATCCGCGGCAGAACATTGCAGCGTTCCCGTTCCGAGGCTTACGCTTTGAGTCGAACTATCAAATTGCCGGATGAGCGTGGCGCCTTTTCGGAATACACATTAACCGCCGAAGAGCCGCTTCCGGCCCGGCCCGGAACCCGTTTCGAAAGCCGAATAGCGTATGCCGCCGCGCATGTCGTCACCAATGACGATGCAGAGCCCGCTATCGATATGGCCGCGACCCTTGCGTATCGCCGCTATTTGTGGTCGCTCGGTTTCGGAATCGCCGAAGTGATGGATACGGCGCAGCGCGGGATGGGCCTGGATTGGAGCGCGGCCAAAGATTTGATACGCGCGTCCTGCACCGAAGCACGCGCCGGGAGCCGTCCCATTTTCTGCGGCGCGAATACCGATCAGCTTCCCGCCGGCATGGCTACTCTCGATCAAGTCCTTGCCGCTTACGAAGAGCAATGCGCGTTTATTGAGGCTGCGGGCGGGCGTATTATCCTCATGGCGAGCCGTGCGCTCGCGCAATGCGCCCAAAACGCGGACGATTATCGGAGCGTCTACCGTCATCTGCTCGCCCAAGTGTCGCAGCCAATCATCCTGCACTGGCTCGGCGAAGCCTTCGATCCGGCACTGCGGGGCTATTGGGGTAGTTCCGATATCGCGGTTTGCATGGAGACCTGCCTCGATCTCATTCACGCGCACCGCCAGGCTATCGACGGCATCAAAATCTCCCTGCTCGACAAAGACCGCGAGATCGAGATGCGCCGCCGACTGCCCGCAGGCGTTCGCATGTACACGGGCGATGATTTCCACTATCCCGAGCTCATCGAAGGCGACGAGCATGGTTACAGCGATGCGCTCCTGGGCATCTTCGACGGCATTGCACCGGCCGCTGCTGCCGCTTTTCAAAGGCTCGACGCGAATGACAGCGCCGGCTATCGTTCCCTTTTACTTCCGACTCTGCCGCTCTCACGGCACATCTTCCAAAAGCCGACCTATCATTACAAGACCGGTCTCGCCTTTCTCAGTTATCTGAACGGACGCCAGCAGCATTTCCGCATGTTAGGCAACCAGCAAACCGCCCGCTCGATCGAACATCTTGCCGGTGTCTTCAGGCTGGCGGACCAGGCGCGCCTTCTGAGCGATCCCGACCTTGCTATCGCTCGCATGCGCTCCTATCTCGAGCGGTGCTAACAATCGGGTATGCCGATTCAATCGATTAATCCGGCTTCCGGCCAACTCATCAAAGAATTTGAGTCGTTTACCGATGAGGCGATTGAACGCAAGCTCGCGCTCGCCTGGCGCGCCTTCGCCGATTGGAGGACAACTCCATTCTCCACACGCCGCGACCTGCTGCTGAAAGCCGCCGAAATCCTGGAAGCCGATAAACAGCAACTCGGCGTGCTCGCCACGACGGAAATGGGCAAGACGCTCGCGAGCGCCATCGCCGAAGTCGAGAAATGCGCGCTTGGCTGCCGCTACTACGCCGAGCACGGCGAGCGTCATCTCGCGCCGGAAGAAGCTGCCACCAGCGCCTCACGCAGCTATCGTATCTATCAACCGCTCGGGCCTGTTTTGGCAGTGATGCCGTGGAATTTTCCGTACTGGCAGGTTTTCCGCTTCGCTGCCCCGGCGCTTATGGCGGGTAATGTCGGATTGCTGAAGCACGCTTCCAACGTCCCCCAATGCGCGCTCGCCATCGAACAAGTGCTCGCGCAGGCCGGGTTCCCGGAAGGCGCTTTTCAGACGCTGCTCATCGAAGCCGAGCGCACCGGTAAATTGCTCGAAGATGATCGCATCGCCGCCGCTACACTCACCGGCAGCGAACCCGCCGGCCGCTCCATCGCGAAAATCGCGGGCTCGCAGATCAAGAAAACCGTTCTGGAACTCGGCGGCAGCGACCCCTTCATCGTTATGCCCTCTGCGCTGAAGGACAATATCGCGAAGATCGCCGCAGGTGCGCGAACCATCAACAACGGTCAGTCCTGCATTGCCGCCAAGCGCTTCATCGTCGCCGATTCCGTTTACGACGATTTTGAGACGCAGTTCGTAGCCGCGATGAAGGCGCTGCAGATCGGCGATCCTCTGGACGCCAAAACCGATATCGGTCCGCTCGCTACCCCCAAAATTCTGAGCGACCTCGACGATCAGGTCAAGCGGGCCGCGGCAGCGGGCGCCAAAATTCTGACCGGCGGTAAACCCATCGATGGTCCTGGAAACTATTACCAGCCGACCGTTATTTCGGGACTTCCGCGCAATTCTGACGTCTTCTACGAAGAGCTTTTCGGACCCGTCGCGCTGCTATTCCGTGTGAAAGATGCGCGCGAAGCAATCGAACTCGCCAATGATTCCCCGTTCGGCCTCGGCGCGAGTGTCTGGACGCATGATGCAAAGGAACAGCAAACCTTCATCGACGGCATAGAAACCGGTCAGGTATTTGTAAATGCCACGGTGGCCTCCGATCCGCGCCTTCCCTTCGGTGGTGTCAAACGGAGCGGATACGGCCGCGAGTTGTCGGACGTCGGAATCCGTGAATTCGTCAACACGAAAACGGTCTGGATCAAATGAAGCAAGCGTTCTGCCGGTTTTTTGCGGCGTTGTTGCCATCTCTCGCGCTGGCCGCCAACGCGCCTACGTTTACCAAAGACGTAGCACCGATTTTGCAGCGCGAATGCCAAACCTGTCATCGCCCCGGTGAAGCCGGGCCGTTTTCGATGCTTACCTACCAGCAGACCCGCCCGTGGGCTGCCGCTATGAAAGAAGCAGTGAAGACGCGTAAGATGCCGCCCTGGTTTGCCGATCCGCGTTACGGAAAGTTCTCCAACGGCCACAGTTTGAGTCAGGCGGAGGTCGATATCGTCGCCGCCTGGGCTGATGCCAAGGCGCCTGAGGGCGATCCGAAAGAGATGCCGAAGCCGGTCGATTGGGTCGAAGGATGGGGTATCGGCAAGCCGAATATCGTCTTCGAACTGCCCCAGCCCTTCGATATTCCCGCGCACGGTGTCGTCGATTATCAGCACGTCATCGTTCCCACAGGTTTCACACACGATGTATGGATTCAGGCCGCTGAAGTACGCCCCACCGACCGCGCCGTTGTGCATCACATCATCGCTTTTGTACGCGAGCCGAAATCCAAATGGTTTCGCGGGCAGAAGACCGGGGTGTTCTTCATAGCTCCGCAAGTGAAAACCGAAGGGGAGCCTGACACCAGCGCCCTTCCCAGCGATTTTCTGGTCGGTTACGCGCCTGGACAGCCGGCCGAGATTCTTCGCCCGGGTCAGGCCAAGCTGATCAAAGCCGGGTCCGACATCGTCTTCCAGGTGCACTACACCCCGAACGGCAAACCCATTCGCGACCGGACGAAACTCGGCCTCGTTTTTGCCAAAGAGCCGCCTCAGAAACGCGTCCTTACGCTTTCCGCGACCAACGGAACCTTCAAGATTCCGCCGCGCGATCCCGATTATCGCGTGGGTGCCAGCTTCGAAGTCGGAGCCGTAGTCGAGCTCTCCGGCCTGCATCCGCACATGCATGGCCGCGGCAAAGATTTCGTCTACCGGCTCGTTTATCCGACCGGCGAAACGCAAACCATTCTTAGCGTCCCGCGCTATAACTGGCACTGGCAGAACTGGTACACGCTCGAGAGGCCGATTGTTCTGCCGAAAGGCACCCGCATTGAGTGCACGGCTCATTTCGACAATTCCCCGAACAATCCCGATAACGCGGATCCGAACAAGGAAGTCACCTGGGGCGAGCAGAGCTGGGATGAAATGATGGTTGGTTTCTTCAATCTCGTCTTCGACGCCAATATGCCCGTTCAGAATCTCTTCGCAAATAAGAAGCATGCCGCCGACATCGCGAGCCGCTAGGGCGGCGGTTGTAATTCTCGCGCTCGCGGCGAGCGCGTTCTGCCAAACGAACTCCGCCGCTCGCAAACACCTGCTCGCGATTGGTGAGGAAAAAGGTTACCGACACGAAGCCGTATCGCATGCCCTGGCGACGATCGAACGCATCGGGCGAGAGACCGGTCGATGGGACACTACCATTCGCACCGATACCGAAGCCCTCACCAAGAAGAAGCTTGA
>DATBGM010000122.1:0-9495 GCA_036557945.1 Bryobacteraceae bacterium
TTCTAAACCGGCTGCCCAGGCTCGATCGGCAGGCCAATACAGATCAGTGACGAGCCGATGGAGCAGTCCTGCATCCGCGAGTGCCGCTGCCACTTCATAGGCGTCACGCGCGCCGCGATGCACGACAGTCACCTGCCGCAAGGCAGCGCGGCTCACCACGCGCGCAGCGTCCTAGCAGTCTCTCTGTTCGCTGGATCGGTAACGCGAATTCCGGTTCCCGCAGCCGTTTTCTGCAAATAATCCTGGAGCATGGCAGGTTGATTCGGTTCTTAATCTCTTCGGGCTACCCAGTTCGTGTGCACGGCCGCAGCACCGGCCATAACCAAGACCGTCCGGACCTTCAAGACCAATCGCGTCTCCGGCAGATAAAGAAATACATCCTTTGCGGCTTCGATGCGGCAGCCGTCGTAAACAGCTCGTCCTGTGCGCGCCATATGCCAGCTCCCGAAGGGTTGGCAAATGCGCTTCCCCGACCAGCCGTTTTGCCCCAGAAAAGCCACAACGAATTCCGCTGCGGCAGTATATCAGCCAGCGGCCTAGAAGTGCAGCTTGGCTGCAAATTCGAAGTCGCGGGGATTGCCGGCGCTGGTAATAGTCCCGAATGCCGGCGAGCCGTAGCTGCCATTCGGATCATTCAGCGGCGGCGTATTCGTCACGTTAAAAACCTCGGCGCGGAACTCGAGGCGGTAGCGCTCCGTAAATCGAAATGTCTTTCCGAGCATAAGGTCGGCATTCTGAAGACCTGGACCGCGGACCGGGTTGCGTGAGCTCGTCCCGATCGTAAATTGCGGAGCATTGCTAAAGGCCGCGACGTTGAACCAGCGATTTGCGCTCCGGTCTGTTGCTGCGTTCGGATCGGCGATCCGATTCGGACGTTGTACGGCGAATCCCAGGCTGGCATTGTTATTTATCGCCTGCGTCACCGGCACTGCATCGCCCGCCTGCACCCGCACCAGTCCTGCAATCTGCCACCCGGAAATCTTCCACCAGCGCGGAATTTCATAGACCCAGCCGCCGGTAAACACACGCGGAATATCGCCGCTCGAAACGTCTTTCTCCAGGTGGCGATTGAAAGCATCCGCGGCTCCCGTATTATTCAGAACGGGTCCGGTAAAGATCGTCTGCGAAAAGTAGCTGGACGCATCGTCGATCAACTTGGAGAAGGTATAGGCAAAGGTGAACGTTAAGCCTTTCGAAAACCGTTTCTCTAGCCTGGCCTCGACGGCATGATAACTGGAATTGCCGACATTGTTGCGAAATAGCGCCACGTTCGTGAATCTCGGATAGGCGCGCAAAAGCTGCTGCCGCGCAATCAACGGCGTGTCTAAAGACGACGATGATGGAAGCTGGCCGTAATACGGGTTGACAACGCGGCTGAGCAAGGCTCGCCCGAGCGCCAGATCCTCCGTAGGAAGCTGGTTGAGATTGGCCTCCGGTAACCCGAGTCGCGTGTTCTTCGACCCGAGATAGCCGATTTCAAAATTGACGTTCTCGCCGAATGTCCGCTGCGCCGTGAAATTCCATTGCTGCGAATAGCCGGAACCGTTGTCTTTCTGGCTTCCAAAGACGCCCTGCCCTAAGCCGGAGTTCGGATTCGGCGGCGTTACCTGAACGCTGGGGCCGTTTGCCAGCACAAAGGCCGCGTTCACGTTGTCCTGCGACTGCTGTCCGACGGTCTGCACGAAGGGAAATTGCGGAAGCGTAAAGGGCGTAGTAATGCCGGTCTGTTCAAACCAGATCATCCCGTAACCTGCCCGTATGCTCGTATTGTTGCTTGCGCGATAAGCCAGCCCGATACGAGGCCCGAAGTCGCAGCATTCCAGATCGCGCGCCGTGTGCGGAAAGTCAAGTACTTGCGTATCGAGATTGAACACCGCCCCTTGGTTGTCCACTTCATGTGACGGGAAGTTCAGCGTGTAGCGCGTTCCGAGATTCAGCGTCAGGCGGTTCGATAGCTTCCAGTCATCGGCGACAAAAAATTCTGCGATGTTGGCGCGCTCGCGCAGTTCTCGACGCTGAATATCGATAGCAAACGTATTTACTTGTCCAAGCAGCAGCGACGCCACCGGGTTACCGCTTCCGGCAACTCCCGGCTTATTCGTTCCGGTCGTGTTGAACGAGTATGTTCCCGCCGGATTGGGCGGCTGCAAGACATCGAGTGCCTGGCGGCGGATATCGGTTCCGAATTTGAGGGAATGCTTGCCGCTGACGTACGACAAACTGTCCATGTACTCGGTCACACTGGTCGTAAATTTCGAGTTGGCGCCCGCCGGAGGGCCGATCTGCTGATATCCGCTCACCGTAAACGTGGGAAGCGCCGAAGAAAAGGAATTGGGTGGAACTCCGGGAACCACCAGGCCGTTGTCAGTCGGACCCGTGCCGTTGGACTCTCGCCGGGTATAGCCGAAGCGTGCCTGGTTGAGCAGCGCTGGAGAGAGCGTCCAGGCGTGTTCGGCCACTCCCTGATATCCCCCTGTCGCCGTCTCGCTGATCAATCCGGATGTAATGGCTCCGCTTCCATCCGGTAGCGGCGTGACGGGCGTGTCGTCATCACGAACGTAGGAAAAGCGGCCGGACAAACGATGCGCCGCAGCGAAGTTGCGGTCCAGCCGGACGTCGAACTGATCCTGGTCGTCAGGTTCGACTCCAGTGCGAATGTAATTGTTCGCTGCTCCGGGGCGGTTTGGCTCCGGATAGCGGGCGAGTACCTCGGCCGCAATCGCATCAAATTTGCTTTGCGGGATTTGATTGCCGGGAAACGGCTGCCGGGCAAGAGTCGAAGGATCGTAGATCGGAGTCGAGAAGGTCCCGGCTCTCTGTGCCAGCGTGGGAACCGTGCTGATTCTCGGAACACCCGTGCGCAGCCGCGTCCCTTGCCAGTCTAGGAAGAAGAAAGTCTTGTTCCTCTGAATCGGCCCTCCCAAGGCGAGGCCGTATTGGTTGCGCCGGAACTCCGGTTTCGAACCGGCAGTCGCAAAGTAGTTCGTTCCGTTCAGATCCTCGTTTCGCAGAAACTCGAAAAGCGTGCCGTGAAACTCGTTGCCGCCTGATTTCGTGCTAACAAGGATCGTCCCGCCGTTTGAGCGTCCGTATTCCGGCGAATAAGAATTCACGTTGACACGAAATTCTTCAATTGCATCGATGATCGGATAAAAAACGACCTGGCCGGGCTCCGGCTGCAAGGCGCTTATGCCGTCGTAGATGTATTCGTTCGTGCGCGGACGGCTGCCGTTTATGCGAGGTAGGAGCGATCCGCCGCCCGGCAGCGCGACGCCTGGAGACAATGCCACCATCGGAATAAAATTTCTTCCGTCCAGCGGCAGTGTAACGACCTTTTTCTCGTCGACGCTGAAATTCACCGATCCTGATGCAGTCTGGAGCAGCGGAGTTTGCTCATTGACATCCACCGCCTGCACCGCTTCGCCGATTGCGAGATGAACGTCGAGGGAGATTTGATCAGCAAGCCGCAAACGGATTCCGGATTGCCGGTACGTCCTGAACCCCTGATGATTTACCTGGAGAACGTATTCGCCAACCGGCAACCCGAAGAGATGATATTCCCCGTGCTCGCCTGAAGTCGCTTGAAATGCAGCGTTCGTGGCTTGCTCCTGCAACTGCATATGAGCGCCCGGGACGGCTGATCCGGAGGGATCGAGTACAGAGCCGGATAATTCTGCCTTGCCGCTTTGCGCGCAGCACGGCAGACCCGCGGCATATAGCAGGAAGAATAGGAGACCCGAGCCGCCCACCGGCATCTTTTTCATGGCATATCCTAGGTCTTGTTAAGTTTGCTGTACTTCTGTTAAGCATAATAGACAAGAGAAAAGGCTCGATGGCATCCTCCAAATCGCGCACGTTTCTGAAGAGCTTTCGTGAAGCGCGAGGGCTTTCCGCGGCGGAATTGGCCCAATCTGTCGCTATCAGCCGTCAAACCATCTATGCCATCGAAGACGGTACGTTCATCCCGAACACCAGCGTGGCGCTGCGCCTCGCTCGCGCGCTTGAGGTGAGCGTCGAAGATCTGTTTACCCTCGAGCAGGAGCCGGAACCCGGAACATTGAACGCAGAACTGCTCACGGCCCGATCAGGAGTAAAGGGTGAACTGGTCCGCCTATGCCGGGTCAACAACCGGCTGATCGCCGTCCCCGTGCCCGTTCTTCCCACTTATCTGCCGGCTGCTGACGGTATCCTCTGCGGCAAGTCCGGACGTCACGCTTCAGTCCAGCCGGCGCTCGATCTTCGCGAGCACCAGAAGTCGTTCCTGTTAGCCGGCTGCGACCCTGCGCTCTCCGTCCTGGCAGAATCACTCGCTGGATCCGGAATGGAGATCATTAGTGTTCCCTGCTCCAGCCGTCGCGCCTTAGAGTGGCTGAAACAGGGGCGTGTGCACGCGGCTGGGGCTCATCTTCTCGACGCTGCTTCGGGTGAATACAACATCCCATTCATGAAACGCATGTTCCCGAAGAATCTCCGCATCGTGACTTTCGCGGTTTGGGAACAGGGGCTCGTCCTGGCGCGCGGCAATCCCAAAAGCATTCGCACCGTTGCCGATCTTGCGGTCAACCGCGCGACTCTGATCAATCGCGAGAAGGGTTCCGGCAGCCGCGACCTGCTGGACAAAGCCCTCCGCAGCGCCGGGATTCCCGCAAAAGCCATCATGGGATACGAGCGTCTTGCCGGCGGTCACCTGGCGGCTGCGCAGGAGGTTCGAGCGGGCATGGCCGACTGCTGCATTGCGGCCCGGTCTGCTGCCCGCTGTTTTGGTTTGGATTTTATCCCGCTGACAGTAGAACGGTTTGATCTTTGCTTTTCCGGGGCGTCGGCCGAGCTGCCAGCGGCAAAGGCGCTGCTGGAAACACTCAATCGCTTCAGTCTTCGCAGAAAATTGCAGGCGATTGCCGGCTATGACACGGCCCACACCGGCGAGATCCTCGCCTGACAGGCAGTCCGGAAGTTTGCTTCCAGCATGTCCATGCGATAAACGTTAAATAGCATGTCAAAGCGCGTTCTGATTCCGTTCCGTCATGCCGTAAAATTAAAGCCGTACGTGGATGCGGTTGTGGCGGCGGGGCTCGAAGCCATTCCCGGCGACGTAGCGCGTCCGGTTTCGCTCGCCGGCGCCGATGCTCTGCTGCTGATGGGCGGAACGGACGTAAATCCAGCGCGCTATCACGAAACAGCTCATCCGGAAACCGATGAGCCGGACGATGTGCGCGATGGGATTGAACTCGAGCTGATCGATCAGGCGCTCGCCCGGGATTTCCCGCTTTTGGCCATCTGCCGCGGGCTGCAGATTTTGAATGTCTACCATGGTGGAACGCTCGTGCAGCATCTTCCGTCGGCAGCGAAACATGCGGCGGAGGCAATGGATAAAGGCGCTCCGGTGCACGAGATCGAAATCGAGCCGGAAACGCTGCTAAGCGGGATTGCCGGGTCCTCCCGCTGGCAGGTAAATTCGCGCCACCACCAAGCCGCCGATCGCATCGGCAACGCTCTCGAGATTACTGCGCGAGATACCAGTGACGGCGTTATTGAGGCGCTAGAACGCCGCGACAAACGTTTCGTTCTCGCTGTGCAATGGCATCCTGAAGATCAGGCCATCGCTTCCGGCGAACAGCGCAGGCTCTTCGAGCGCTTCGCCTGCGCGATCTAGCCGCGCACAAGCTCGATACGCACGATCTCCGGGGGACAGCCGAAACGCACCGGCAGGCTCGAGCAACCGACGCCGGCGCTGGTGTAGCCCTGCAGGTTGCCATGTCGCCAGTGACCAAATGCGTACTCTCGCGGGCAGTCGGCATTCTTTCGCAGAGCACCGACCAGCGGCAGCCGTATCTGTCCGGCATGAGTATGGCCGGAAAGATACAGATCAATGCCCGCGCGTTCCGCTTCGTCGTACAGCTCCGGCGCATGGCACAGTAAAACCTGAAAGGCATCGCGCGGCACGCCGGCCAGCGCGCGCGGTAAGTCGGCACATCGATAGTCAAACGGATCATCGACTCCCGCCAGCCAGAGCGAATTGGGACCATCACCGATCTCGACCGACTCGTTGACGAGCATGTGTATGCCCATCTCTTCCAAACGAATCGCGATTTCCGCCGCATCATGGTTGCCTAGAATTCCGAAAATTCCATAGCGGGCACGAATCGCCGAAACGATCTTCTCCATGGCCGGATAGACCGCCTCGCACGAACCCTGATCTTCAAACCGGTAGTCCCCTGTAAAAAGGCAGATGTCGGGCCGTAACTCGGCCAGGAAAGGGAGCAGCGCATCGGCCAGCGCAGGATTCTCGTCGACATGGAAATCGGAGAGCTGCAGGATCTCGAAACCATTCAGGCCGGACGGCAGGTTCGGAAACGAAAGCGCGACGTCTTGTACGACCGGTGCGAGCGCATTGGCAAGTCCTCGCGAGTAAAGCCCCGTCAGCTCGAGTCCGGTTTTCAGCACGGGACGGAACACATTATGTTCAAAGGCGCGATACAGCTTGCCATGGCGGTAGCTGTGCCCCATTTCGGCAAACTCCCGCTCGACGCTGAGACGCCGCTCGAGCGCCTCCGCCAGGGACGATTCACGTACAAAGGGGGCCGCCAGCGCGGTTCCCGAGACATTCTTGGTCATTTTACGGCTTTGCAATCACCCCGCAGGCAATACGCGCTCCGGCGTTCCCGGCGGGATCACTTTTCATATCGTCCGCAGAAGCGTGAATCATGAGCGCGGTGCCCCCATTGCTGAAAATCGAATGTGGACCCTCCGAATAGGTCATGGCAGGGGCGATGACGGTGGTTTCGGCCGTTCCATTACTGGAGACGGTAAAATTCGGCATATCTCCGGCGTGCGGACCATCCGGATTCGAGAGCCCATGCTTCCGTTTTTCAGGGTTGAAGTGACCACCCGAGGAGGTGAACTGCGGCGGCTCGCACTTCGCGTTCTGGTGGATGTGAATAGCGTGCTCGCCCGGAGGAAGATTCTTGAGATCCAGCGCGATTTGGACGCCGCCCGATGCCGCCGGCGAAAGCACAGCCGAGCCGGCACTCTCGCCTGCCGCATTCTTCAAATCCACGCGAACTTGAGGATGTGTATTCTGCGCATACCAGTTTTGCGCCCCGATCCCCATTCCTGCGGCCACTGCAGCCATCGTCCAAAACCTTTTCCGCATTTCGCCTCCTTTGTTATCTTCGTATACTCGTGTCCGGTTTGCAGCGGCCGGGGTCAGGAACACCGGACTAAACCTCGCGACGATCGGCAATACCACGGTTTTATACGCTTCCAGGAATCATCTGCAATCGCCAAATGCAGGCTGACGAGAGACGTTCTTCCACACCCAAGCACCCCTCTTATGAGCGATACAAATTGCATTTATACCTGGATTGCTCGGGGAAATACCGTCTCATTAAGTCGTGAAAAGTACTGCAGTAAAATTAGACGGCATTAGCGGAGATTATAGAGAAAGCGGCGAGAATAAAAATTTCATAATTTCCCCTTGTCTCACAGCGTGAACTTGGCTCACAATGTAAGAAATACTAATTTCTTACGACCAGCGGTGATGGCCGGAAAGCGTTTACAGCGCCTTCGGCTTCGCCAATGCGCTGCAGGACATGGGTGGTGGACTGTAGCAATGATCTGGTTGACTATCGGGAAAGCGGGGATTTGATGGACGGGACCCTAAACGAGCCTTGCTCGGGCAAGCTGCAATTCAAGATTTTGGCGCCCTGCTCGACAGATGTTCCGGCAGGCAAAACGGATGCAGGAATCAGCACGGAGAGCCATTCGGATGTGCTCTTCGACTTGCAGATGCTTCGCGGACAGGTCTACCGTGAATACACCGGAATTGCGGCCACGCTTCTTCCCGACGGCAGGCACTGGCATCCGCTCGATGAGCAAAGCTGGCATGTGGTTTTGCAAGACCAGCGCGGCATCGTGGTAGGTTGCGCCCGCTACCGGCCGATTCTGGGCGGCTTTGAACAATTGATTTGCAGCAAGGCTGCCGTAGCTCTCTCCCCGGTCACCGGACCTGTTTTCCGCTCTGCATTCGCTCACCAGGTTGCAGACGCCCGCCGGCGGGGCATTCATTACGGAGAAGCAAGCGCCTGGGCTTTAAGCGAAAGCGCCCGCTGTTCTACAGCCGCAGTAAATATCGCTCTGATGAGCTTTGCGCTGGCCGAATGGCTGGGAGGGGGCGTGGGGCTTACCACTGCCAGCACGCGCCATCATGCGTCCTTAATCCTTCGACGGCTCGGTGGGAGGCCGCTAGCCGGGTTCCCGCCGTATTACGAACCCATGTTCGATTGCTCGATTGAACTGCTTCATTTCGACATTAACCAGATCGAAGCTCGCTATGCCGCCAAGCTCGATGAGATGCGTGCCGAGTTGCGCCGCACACCGGTTCTTTGCCCGGTTGAGCTTCCCAATCACCGTCCCTACCCTGTGTCCGTACCCGCAGCGAACTATATACTGCCCGCCAATCCTTACGACGTTGTTGCGGCTCTCCCCCTCCAATAGGGCACCGTTCTTTAACAAATACTCCCGGTCTAGTCGTTTGGAATCCTTCCCGGACTCCTTCTAATGCACGCCTTGCATTGCAATAAATAAAAAGCCCGCGAGAACGAATTCTCGCGGGCTTTTGGTTTTCTCCCCCATCGGAAGGAGGAGTTTATTTACTTGACTAGCCGCTTTTTCCCGAAGAAGCCAAGGGCAAACAGGCCAGCGCCAATTAGAGCCATAGAAGCCGGCTCCGGAACCGTGGAGACCGGAATGGTGATGAACGACGCCTGATAACCCGTCCGTACGAAGCCTTGCGTATTCAGATCATTGATCAGTTGGGAAATCTTCGCACCGCCGAAGCTGGCCGAAAACTTCGCAAAGAACACGGTATTGTCGCTCGAACCGGTGAAGTGAGCCACCCCATCCAGGTTCATAATGGCGGTAACGCCGTCACGCCCCTGCTCGAGTGTAACCGGAGAACCCGGCCGAGCCCTGCAGAGATCGCCCGGTGAGTCAAAACTAGTACCGGAGCAAACCGGTGCAGGTGATATTGGTAGGGGATTCGGACCGGTCAGGTCAAGATCAATCCCCAGCGTGGTCAGTTCAACAAACGGAGCCAACGTAAACGAAGTGCCCGGAACAACCGGTCCAGGTCCGAACGGAGGACCGTTCGTGGGAGTCAGCAGATTGTGAATTGTCTCCAGGTCACCTGCGTGCAAACCCGCAAACGCGCCGGTAGCCGGAAGCACTGCGACGGCGTTCTGGTCCGCCGAACTCTTGGTCGGCAGAGTGCTGTAGCCGAACAAAAAGGACGTATCAGTTACTAATACAGTACCAGCCAGGTTGAATAAACCGGTGCCTACGGCCGCTGCCGAAGCGACACCGTGCAAAAGGAACACACTTGCCAGAGCCCCTAAAACTCTACTGGCATTTTTAAGAATCATATATTAACCTCCAACAACCTCACGCGCATGTCTAGAGACAATTGCGTCTTTGTGCATCATACCGAGGTTAGCC
>DATBGM010000123.1:0-10784 GCA_036557945.1 Bryobacteraceae bacterium
CAATTGGGGGAAATCGGCCAATATCTCCTATCCGAACTACCTCGATTTCCGCGACCGCAATGCAGTGTTTTCGCAGCTCGCCGCCGATCGCGTCGCCATCGTCAATCTCAGTCTGAGAAATCGCGAGAACTTCGTATCCTGGGGCTACGAAGCGACCGGAAATTATTTTCAAACGCTCGGCATTCAGCCGTACCTCGGCCGCTTTTTCGGACCCGCCGAAGACGACAAGCCCAACGTCCATCCCGTCATCGTCCTCAGCTATCGCTCTTGGCAAACTCATTTCGCTGCCGACCCGGACGCCATCGGCCGCACGATAAAAATCAATGGCTATCCGTTCACCATCATCGGAATCGCACCGCCCTACTTTCTCGGCACCCAGCTTCTGCTCGCAGGAGACTTCTGGATTCCCATGAGCATGCAGCTCCAGGCTGAGCCCGGCGAGGACTTTCTGCATTCGCGCATGGCGAGCAACATCTGGCCGCTCGGCCGCTTAAAACCCGGCATCTCGCGTACACAGGCCGAGGCCGAATTAAACCGCATCCGGGCCGCGCTCGTCCGCGAGCATCCCACCGAGCTCGATCCCAAACCGAAAATTCATCTGGGCCAGCCCGGCCTTATCGGCGACGCCCTGCGCAAGCCCATCGCCGGCTTCGGTATCGTGCTCTCCATCCTTGCCGCGCTCGGCCTCCTGCTCGCCTCGGTCAATCTCGCCGGCATGCTGCTTGCCCGCGCCTCCGACCGCAGCCGCGAGGTCGGCATCCGCCTCGCACTCGGCGCCGGCCGCTCTCAATTGTTTCGCCAGTTTCTCACTGAAAGCGCGCTCCTGGCCGTTTCCGGAGGTTTTCTCGGATTCCTGCTCGCCGCCGCAGCCTGCCGCGCATTTAGCGCCTGGAGATTTTCCTCCGAAATTCCGCTCCGCACCGAGCTTCATCCGAATTTCGCGGTCCTGTCCTTCGCCCTGCTGATAACGCTCGCCGCAACCATCCTGTTCGGGTTAACGCCCGCCGTACACTCGGCGCGCGCGGACGTGGCGCTCACGCTCAAGGAACAGCCCGGCGAAACGCGTTCCCGCCGCTGGAAGCTGCGTGATTTGCTCGTCTGCGGTCAGATCACGCTCTCCATCGCGCTGGTTATCTCTTCCGCGCTGGTCGTGCGAAGTCTTCAGCATGCCCTCTCTCTCAACCTCGGCTTCAATCCCGATCACGCCGTGTCTCTCTCCTTCGACCTTCGTTTGAAAAACTATTCACGCGAGCGCAGCCCGCAATTCGATCAGGCCCTCATCGACAAAGCGTCTGGTATTCCCGGCATTGAGGCCGCTGCCATCATCAACACCATGCCGCTGCGTGTCGATCACGCGGATAACAACATCATTTCGCGCGCCGATCGGCCCGTGCCGCCTCCAACCGAGCGCCGCGATGCGACCATCTACAAAATCTCACCCGGCTACCTGCGCACAGCAGGCACGAAACTGCTTGCCGGCCGCGATTTCGATGCGCACGATCGCAAAGGCGCGGCCGCTACAGGCATCGTCAACGAAGCCCTTGTTCAGGCACTGTTTCCGAACGAAAATGCTCTCGGCGGTCACGTCCGCCTCAGCCTTGATCCAAAGGACAAAGGCTTCGAAATCGTCGGCGTCGTCGAAACCGGTAAATATCAATACCTTGGCGAAGATCCCCAGCCTGCAGTCTTTCTGCCTATCGGCCAAACCGGTACCGATTGGACCACCCTCATCGCCCGCACTGATCTGCCCGCGCAGACCGCAACCGAATTGCTCCGCAAAGCTGCTCTCGACCTTAACCCCGACCTCAGCTTTTCGAATGTCGGTTCTCTCAAAGACCAGCTTGCCCTCCCGCTCTTTCCCGCGCGCGCCGCTGCCATCGTACTCGGCAGCCTGGGAGCGTTCGCGATGCTCCTCGCCGCCACCGGACTTTTCGCGTTGATGGCCTACGCCGTTTCACGCCGCACGCGCGAGATCGGCATCCGCATGGCGCTTGGAGCAAAACCGCAGCAAGTCCTCTCCGCCGTGCTGAAACGGACACTCATCATCTGCCTCGTCGGCCTCACTGCCGGAACCATCATCACGCTTGCTGCCGCCCGCCTGCTCTCGTTCGTGCTTTACGGGATCAGCCCGCGCGATCCGCTCACATATATAACGGCTCTGCTCCTCATGCTCGCCGTCGCTGTCGCCGCCTGTTTTCATCCCGCACTCCGCGCCGTCCACATCGATCCCGCACGCACGCTTCGCGAACAATAGCGCGTCAAATGTTATCCTCACGTTCGAGGTCGATGTGCCAAGCCATCGCCTGAAGTTCCTGTATCAATTCGGCTGCGGACTCGCGCTTCTGTCCGTCCTCTACGCCGCCGAGCGCACACTGCCGCGCCCCTTCCGCCAATACCCCGGCGACGAGTACCGCAACGGCCAGATCACTCTTCCGCTCGATTTCGACGAACGCACCGAGCTTGTCTTCGCTCGCCTGATGTATCCCTCCATCCCCGATGCGCGTTTCCGCCACGCCGGTTGGGACTGGACCCAGGGCCGCTCGAGCTGGACCAACGATTATCCCCGCGCCGATCGCCACTTCCTCGAAGCCTTCCGCCGCCTGACCCGCGTGCACGTCCGTTCCGTCGAGCAGCCCGTCAGTCTTGACGATGGCGACGACGTCTTCAACTACCCCTGGCTCTACGCCGTCTTCGTCGGCGAATGGGAGCTCACCGACGCCGAAGCGCGCAAGCTCCGGGAGTACCTGCTCCGCGGCGGTTTTCTCATGTGCGACGATTTCTGGGGCAGCCGCGACTGGGCGGTTTTTGAGAGAAGTATGCAGCGCATCTTTCCCCATCGCCCCGTGGTCGAAATTCCCGATTCCGACGCCCTCTTTCACACCGTCTACGATCTCGAAAACCGTTATCAGGTTCCCGGCGAATGGGGCGTCCGCACCGGCGTTCCCTTTCGCAACGACGGCTACGTCGCCCACTGGCGCGGCATCTACGATGACAAAGGCCGCGTCATGGTCGCCATGAGTTTCAACTCCGATTTAGGCGACTCCTGGGAATGGGCCGACGATCCCGAATACCCCGAAGAATACTCCGCCCTCGGCGTCCGCATAGGCGTCAATTACATCGTTTATTCCATGACACACTAGAGCATACGAATACCCGTATGTCGTTTACTCGCGCTGCCTGCCTGCTTGCTCTCCCGCTCATGCTGAGCGCCTTCGACGAAATCGGCCCTGAAAAGCTGACTTTGTTGCAAGACTCCGGCGGCTGGGAATACATCAGCATGAACGATAGCGATAACGGCTTTCCCACGCGGCACACCTGCTTCGACGGCACACCGCATCCCGACAGCTGCAGCGGTGCCTTGACCTTCACGCACCGGAACACGTTTTCTCAACGCGTGTTTATTCATCACCAGGCTGTCACCCGCCACGGCACCTACAAGCTCGACGGCGATCAGCTTGCCTTTTACGACGAGTTCGGCACGCGCGACGGCCCGTATACCATCGACATCGATACCACGAAAAAGCTCATGTCGATGGATATGCCCCAGGTGAAAATCCGTCTGCAGCTCTACAAGGAATACCGCAAGCAGCTCGATGCGCGAAAAAAAACGAAGTAGCGGAAACGCGATCGTAAAGCGAGCGGCTAACTCATCAGTGCTGCCGCCTCTGGCGTTTGGCACCCGAACTGTGAAACGATAGATAACCGTGAAAACCTGTCTGGGATTCTCCCTTGCCACACTCTTATTAGCGAATATGTCTAATCTCTCCGCCGCCGGTTCACAAGAATATGTTGTCTATTTAGGCAGCTACGGCCCGGGCATCCACGCCTTTCATTTCGATTCCGCAACCGGCGCTCTCAAGGAGATCGGCCAGGTTGGCGAAGTGAAAAATCCCTCCTGGCTCGCCGCTGATCCCGATTTCAAGTATCTTTACGCCGTCAGCGAGCTGGACAAGGGCGATGGCGGCGTGGCCAGCTTCTCGATTGATCGCAAAACCGCCAAGCTCCAATCGCTGAATCACGTCAGCTCAGAAGGCAAGGCGCCCTGCCATGCCTCCGTTGATGCGACTGGAAAAATGGTCATCGTTGCGAATTACTCGACCGGCGATGTCTCGGCATTTCCGATCCAGAGCAATGGCAGCCTCGGCGAGGCCAGCTCGGTAGAAAAAGCTCACGGCTCGAGCATGGATAAGAAGCGTCAGGAAGGCAGTCACGCGCACGAAGCAGTCATTACCAAGGACAACCAGCGCGTCTATATTCCCGATTTGGGTCTCGACCGGATACGCATTTACAAACTCGATCCTGCGAGTGCCAAGCTCACGCCGAATGATCCGCCTTTTGCAAAAACCGAGCCCGGCTCCGGCCCGCGGCACATGGTCTTCGATCACAACGAAACATACGCGTACGTGCTCCACGAACTGAAGCCGATGGTTTCCGTCTTCCGCCGCGATCCGTCAAACGGCGGCCTCGAACTGGTCGAAACGGTTCCCACCATCCGGCCCGACTTCAAGAAAGAAAACTCCGGCGCGGAGATACGCATCGACCCTGCAGGAAAATTCATCTACACCTCCAATCGCGGCGAGGATTCGATCCAGGTGTTCGCCATCGATCAATCCAGCGGAAAACTCCACCAGGTCCAGAACGTCGAAACCGGCGGACGCGAGCCGCGCGGCTTCGCCCTCGATCCTTCCGGACGTTTCCTCGTTGTCGGCAATCAAAAATCCAATAGCGTCGTCGTCTTTAAAGTCGATGCCGAAAGCGGAAAGCTGACGCCGAGCGGCCACAAAATCGAAACTCCGACCCCCGTCGACGTGCTCTTCGTTCCGGCCGGCTGAGAGCGGCTCACAAACTTTTCGCGAAAATCTTTTCGAGCCGCCTGAATGAGTTAGCTGTTCCTTCGGCGTTCGCGGCCGCAGCCCTCATGCTGCCGTGAATGCAGGAGGAATCCATGCGCACCGATCTTGCTGCCAGAAACCGCCAGAATGCAAAACGCTCCACCGGACCCAAAACCTGCGAAGGTAAACAGCGTTCGTCCCAAAACGCTTTTCGCCACGGCCTCTACTCCAAACAGATTCTCCTGCCACACGAGGATCCCGAGGAATTCGAGCAGCTTCACGCCGGTCTGGCGGAAGAACATCGGCCGTCCACGCCCACCGAGCGTCTTCTCGTTCAGGAAATGGCGCAGAACTATTGGCGTATTCAGCGCTATCGTCAGCTACAGGATGCGGGATTCGAGCCCGACAACCTCGAAGCCTGGATCGATGGCGGACTCTTCAACCTGCTGCAGCGTGCCTTGTCCTCCGCCGAGCGCGCCTTCCATTGCGCCCTCGCCGCTCTGACCAAACTGAAGAAGGAGCGCTCGGCCGCCGAAACCGTCACGGCTCCCGAAACCAGGCCTCGCGGCGAAAGCGCAGGCAACCTACTTCCCGAATCTGGCTTCGTTCCCGAAAAGTTAATTGCGGCGCTTCCCGAATCGCGACAAACCGGTCAACCGCCCTCACGCATGGCTTGAATGAGCGCTTCCATGTGATCCAGATATCGCTCAAATGCCTTGCGCCCGAGCGCAGTCAGCCGGTACTCGGTCTTCGGCATGCGGCCTTCGAAGCGTTTGGTGCATTCCACGTACTTCACTTCTTCCAGCCGTCGTGCATGCACGCTGAGGTTGCCGTCGGTCGTCTGCAGTAATTTTTTCAGCTCGTTAAAGGTGAGAGAATCGCTGACTGCAAGCGCGCTGACGATGCCGAGCCGCATGCGCTCATGAATGATGCGGTCCAGGTGCGGTAGCGCGTTCTCGAGAGTCGTCTGTTCGGCGCGCGAAGCGTCCGAAGCACGGATCTTTTCTTCGGCGGCCTCGGCGGCGCGCGCCATGGCGGTTCTAGCCACCGTGCCTCCTGGCGATCGCTACGCCGAACGCAATATGTAGGAGTCCAAAACCTGCCAGCAAAAACCAGTTTCCCCAGTTTGCCGGCGATGCCAGCGCAATTGCGCCCGCCAGCATGAAACAGAGCCCCATCACCGGAACGATGCGCACCGAAAATGCGCCGCCCGTGACCACCGCCGCGCCGTAGAGCAGCAGCCACAGGCCCGGCAGCACGGCTATGTCGCCCAATTGGAAAAGCACGATCGTGAGGATCGCCCCGGCCATGAGCGGCGGCGAAAAACTGAGCAGGGCGCGCCGTGAAGCGCGTGTATCGAGCGACAGGTCCAGACGCTTCGATTTCATGCGAACCGCTAAGAACGCAATCACCAGCGCCAGCGCCGCTTCGCCGAGCCAGATGAAAAACGCCTGCGCCAGCGGCCGTCCGCTCGCCGCCAGACCGGCCGCAATAGCGGTACATCCCACCGCTACGCCGCCCCAACCCGGCACCGCCGTGAACGAAGCGGCGCGCTCCATCGTGTCACGAATGAAGCGGAGATTGTCGGCCGCGCGGCGATCGATCGGAACCGGCGTCTTCAGCATCCGGGCATGTTGCAAAGAGGCCATCGGTCCGAGTATAGCGGAGAAGAACTTTGCCTGGTAAAGGCAGGCCGGCTACGCGGCCGGCTCTGAGGCCTGCGCAGTCTTACTTAGCAGCGAAGGTGAGCTTCCTCTCGCCGCTTGCGCGAACCGGAATGCCCCGCCTTCCCTCGCCCTCGAGCGCAACGGCTTCCAGGTCGCGCGCCGCATTGTTGCGGAAGCGAAGCGAGGAAACGTCGCCCGCCTTCGGGCTTGCAAGCGGAATACTGATCACCGCCACTGCTTTGCCTTCGCCCTGCAATGTGATCACGCCGCTGGCCGTTTCACGCACGTCGTACTCACCGGGGGCGAAATGCTGGCCATCTACGGCAAATGCAAACGGCACATTCACCCGCATGGAATGGCTATACTCGGAAGCCTCAACCAAGCTGCCCGAAGCGATGACAGCCATCAGGCCAAACGTTTTAAACATTTTCATAGGTGTTGTTCTCCTTAGTTGGAAATGGAACTGCCTGAAGGCGCGAACGAGGCACCGAAAACGGAAATGACGGAGGAATGAGTCTTACGAAGACGTGCGAGTCCGGGGGAACTCAACGAAGAGGAAGGACAACACCATGGTAGCCCGCGCACAGCAAGAATGCAAGTAAAGTTGTCCCTCCGGAACTGGCTATCGCTTCATGCCTCCGCCGAACTCGAATTTTGCCAGCAGCGCAAATGCGGCAGCGAGAATCAGGCGTATCGCAACCTGCCAGAAGCGGTCGTGCGCGATCACATGGTAAATCGCCAGCAGTGCGAAGCCGAGCGCGATCGATAGATACCACCAAGCAAGCCAGCGCGGCCGCCGTCGCATATCAGGTCAGGCGCGGCACGCCTTTCGTGAAGCTGTCCTTCACGGCGAGGCGATAGCGCACCGGTGGCGTCGTCATGTCGCGCTTATCGGAGTCGAATATGCGCGCGCCTTGCGAGATCAGATAGTCCGCCGTCCGCGCCGCCAGCGCCTGAATCGTGAGGCCCGGATTCGCCGATCCCTGCGTCGGCAGAATGCTGCCATCGCAGACGAAAAGATTCGCGATCTCATGCGAGCGGCCAAACCTGTCGACTACCGATTCCGCCGGATCGTTCCCCATGCGGCAAGCGCCCACCAGGTGCGCATAGCGCGCTTCATGCACAACGTCCTCGGCGCCCGCGGCGTACATCACTTCCTCGACTTTGTTCTTTCCGAACTCGATCAGCTTCTTGTCGTTCTCATGCAGGTTAAAAGTGATCCTGGCGACGGGTAGTCCATACTGATCTTTCTCGTCGGCAAGCTCCACGCGATTATCCGGCCAGGGCAGAATTTCTCCGAGAACGCCCAGCGCCGCCCAATGGTTGTAGTCCATCATCACGCGCCGCATGCCCCAGCCCCAGGCCCCTTTCGCCACCATCATCTGCTTGGCGAATGCAATCGGCAGCGGGCCGACGGTTTGAATCGCGAAACCGCGCGCAAAACCGCGCTTTGGATCGGTCTCATAGAATTCTTCGGTCAGCGCGTGCGCCGGCGGCGCCTTGTACATTCGAATCAAATCGGCGAAGCGGCCCAACACGACATTGCCGGCCTGCGCCATCAGGTAACGTCCGAGCGTTCCGCTTCCGTTTGCAAGCCCCGAGTTCAAGAGCAGCCGCGGCGTCTCGATCGCATAACCGCTCACAATGACTGCTTTAGCGCGCTGAAAGTGTTCGCGGCCTTCGCGATCGAAATAGAAGACGCCATCGACGCGCTTCTTTTTGCCCAGCGAAATGCGCGACACCATCGAAAGCTCGCGCACCTCGGCGTGGTAGCGAATCGCCTCGGGCACATGCGTGATGAGGGTGCTCGCTTTCGCGCCGACTTTGCAGCCTTGAATGCAAAAGCCGCGATAAATGCAGTGCGGACGATCGCCGTGCGAGCCCGACAGAATCGCAACCGGACCGCCCGCGCAGACGGGAATCCCGAGTTTCGTGCAGCCCTCAACCAGCACATCGCCGACCCCGCCCAGCGGATGCGGCCCGTATGGATATCCGTGCGGATCGCCCCACGGAAAATACGCCGGACCGGCTACGGGAATCTCGCGCTCGAGCAGTTCGTAGTAAAGCTTCAGGTCGTCGTAAGAAATCGGCCAGTCCGCGCCCACTCCGTCTTCGGTATAAACGCGAAAATCGGATGGATGGAAGCGCGGCGCGAAGGCCGCCCAGTGAACCGAGCCGCCGCCTACGCCTTTGCCGCTGTTGTTCTCGCCAAGTGTGAGCGGGTCTTTGCCGCCCGTAATGCGCAGATCGTTCCAGTAGAGCTTGTGTGAGCCCTTTTCATCGCTCACCCACTCGCGCTCGGTATCCCAGAACGGACCTGCCTCGATGCCCACGACGCGAAATCCCGCCTTCGCCAGCCGCTGCAGCAGCACGCCGCCCGCCGACCCGACGCCCACGATCACATAATCGACTTCCTCTTGGTCGCGGTAGCGCTTCGTCTCCTTCGCTATGCGCTGCAGCGCGCCCAACGTGCGGAATTCCTTCACGGCGATTCACTCGAATCCTGCTCTTCCGGAAAATCCGACAGCGAGGCTGCGGGCGCCAGCCACTCATATCGCTGCTCATCCTTCTCCCATGGCTCTGGCAGGCCATTTTCGAGCCTCGTATACGCGCGCGGATATGCCGGGCCGCCATAACCGATCTCGTCCCATGCCCACGGATGCGCATAATACGCCGTCACGCAATCCTGCACAAGCAAACGCCAGAAGCGCGTGATCGACATACGCTCCCACACATGCGGCGCACCGCTTTTGTCGCCGTCATGAATCGCCTTCAACACGTTGTCCCGTTCGCGCGTATCGAGATCGACAAACGCGCGCCGGTAGAGCGCTAGCGCGTTCAGATCGATTGCGTGCATACCGAGCCGGTACGCATCCCCGTCCTCCGGCATATCTTCATAGCGATAGCCGCTGATTTCACCCTTCCATAAGCGCTCGTCGATGTAATGCACAACCGGTATCCGGTATTCCTCGAGCCGATCTGCTTGCGGCACAATACGATCGCAAATGGCCGTGATCAAGGGCAGCTCGCGTTCGCTAAAAAAGCGGATGGGCGGCACACGCCCGACTCGCTCTTCAATTACTTTGCGCGTCGCTTCGTCCCAGTATTTTTTTTGACTGAGCGTGCGGTAGCCGGGAAAGTAACCGGGCTGCTGCATGCGCGGCAGCGGCTTGCCCGTTTTGCGATTGCGCGGCAGCAGATCTTCAGCCACGTCCCTCTCTCCGCAGCACGCTCGCGAGCAACCCCAATGCTCCGCATGCGGCAAACAGCAGCGGCGCAAAAATTGGAGGCCCGTAAAGAATGTTGTAGAGCCACGTCTTCTTTCCGCCCGGCCGGCGAAGGATACCGCGCACGTGATAACCGAATCCGACCGTGCCGTCGATCATGGCAAGCGCCGAAGTGGCGGGCAGCAGCCGGCGCGCGGCGCGCTCGCTCCAAATCGCCGCCATACACGCGCCGAATTGCATCGGTGCAAGCAGCACAGGCGTCCATTGCGCCCAGATGCGAAAACGACTCTTGTAATGCGAGTACCACGCTTCAAACCCGGAGAGAACCGTCCAGATCGCCGCCACTGCTGCCAGATGCTTTTGAAAACGCCCCTCATGAATCTCGCGACGCCAACCGGCAGGAGGCTTTGGCGCGAGAAGAGTCAGGCGGCGGTCGTTTTCCCGGCGCAGATAGGAAGCCATCAGACCAAGATAGGCAGCCGTGCCGAAAAGCAGTGGCGCAAAGATTGGCGGACCCATAATGATGTTGGTCAGCGGCAGGCGCCATCCGCCCGGCTTGCGTGCGATGCCGCGAATGTGAAAACCGAAGCCGATGATGCCGTCGGCGAGCGTGATCGCGCAGCTCGAGCGCATTAAAGTTTGGGCCGCTCGCCGGCTGAAGATAGCGCTGGTGCTGGCGGCGGTGACAGCGACGCTCAGCAGCACCGGCGAATACATTACCGGGTTGCTGTAACTGCCCTTGTAGTGTTCATAAGCTACTTCAAGGCCGCTGACAAAACTCGAAACGGCAGTAACAAACGCAAGCGAACGTTGAAAACGACCATCACGGATATGCTCGACGACCGGGGCGAGCGCTGGAAGGCCCATCGTCTTCTTAGACGGGCTCGTGAGCGGGCTATTTCAGATTTCCGGGCGAGAAGGTCGAAACTAGCCTGTATTTCTCACCGCCGTTAAAAGTTGTAGCCAAGCGCTGGTGAGAAATGCAGGTTAGATCTGCGAAAATTTCGCCGGTTTCAAAATCAGGTTGGTGATATTCGAAACGATCTTTTCGTAATTGT
>DATBGM010000124.1:0-34311 GCA_036557945.1 Bryobacteraceae bacterium
TAGCGAACTCCGAAACTCTGGAGATGTTTGAATTTCTGGATGCTGCTCAGCGCAGTAAAGCAGCAAGTGGCGCTCCCGTCAGGATGCGTTCAACCGTTTACTAGCGCAAAGCCACGGTGCGTGCAACGAGCCAGTGGAGCGACCGGTTTCGCCTAGAGCCCTTTCCCCATTATGTAGGCAGTGCGAAATGTGAAGGCGGTCATCAGCTGTGCACGCGTCACCTATACACTCGCATCCTGCGCCCTCGAAAACTTCTCACTTTCCACTCGATCGCGATAATCATCGCACGCCCGCGGGCGGCGCTTAAAGCGCCAGTTGCAAATGCCGCTCTCTCTGCTGAAGTGTATTTTAAGAAACGGAACAGGAAATCGGGGTAGCCGAATACTATTGAAGACGACTCACGACCGATATGCGGTAAATTGTCCTAGTTATGTAGCAGCAACCCAAATTTAAAAAATATGGCCCGATACGTACCTTTAACTCAGCTTGAACTCGATGCAATCGGATTACTGGAAGGTTTCACAATTCCTAACTGGAACGGACCTGCGCTTCCGCGCCCGGACGGCTCGTCCGGACTCGAAGAAGTCATCGACACTGTCGATAAACTAGTCGCGCGCGATCAGTACCTCATCCAGGCTAAAGACGGGCTTTCGATGGAGTACACGCTGCGCGGCATCACGGCCTCCGCGGAGCGCTTCATGCTCGGTACAGAAGATCAGGTGGAGGAGGCTGCGCTGTTACGGGCGTTGCTGACCTATGTCGAGTCGTTTCTCCATAGACTCTTTCCAGACACCTTACACCGGGATCGCATCGCATTGGCCTTCTCGGAGTTCCGCGGAAAACTCGAATTGCGTATGGCGCGTCCGTCGATCAAACGTTCCCCGTCCACTGCCTCAGCGGCAAAAGGAGCAGGAGACGATTATTCCGGTTTCACACTGGAAAGTCCGGAACAGTTTGCGATGGGGTGGACAACTTTTCAGGATCTCTTCAGACACGGCTACCCTCGCGTCGACGAATATGTCGCAGCCATCACGGACCCCCAAGCGGCAACACGCCAATTCTGGCCCATGATTCGCAGCACCGCCCTGCCTTACAACCTTTTTGTCCTCAGAAAGCTAACTGCGGCGACCGTCGCTGATTACCGGACCAACTTCGGGACCGGGTGGCTTCCGGAGTACGATGATCTTCTCAGCGCGGGCAACCTCTACGGAATTGACATGACCGTCTTCACGAGCCTGGCACCCGACAATCTCGGCAATGATACCGTGCGCTTTACGCCCAATAGCATGGCGCTACTCAGCATGGATGCGGCGAAAAATCTGACTCCTATCGCGGCCTACGTCGCCGATCCCCAAAATGTCAACAATGCTCAGACGTATACGCCAAAATCACCGGCTTGGATTTACGCCCTAATCGCAGTCAAAACGTCCATGACCGTTTACGGCATCTGGCTCGGTCACGTTTATACTCAGCACCTTGTTACGGCTGCCATGTTAATGACGGCGCTCAACAACTTGCCATCAACTAACATCGTCTATCAGTTACTCGCACCGCAATCCAACTATCTTGTCCCTTTCGACTTGGTTCTGATGCTCGCGTGGTCGTCGCTCTCGCCACCTACATCGGTCAGCGATACGGGAAAGTTCCTGACCCTGTGCAACGCGTTCTCCGCCAGGCATGATTTCTTTTCGACAGATCCGGCCAACATGCTTGCCACACTGAATCCGGAGGATTTCACTGATCCCGCTGTGAACAATGAGCCGTGGAATCTATATCCGAACGTTCAGATAGTACAGAAGATCTGGGCAATGGTAGCCGGTTACGTAAACGCCGTTGTCGATGCTGGATATGTTGACGACGCTGCAGTGGCGGCCGACAAAGACCTGGCGAATTGGATCAATGCCGCCAGTACCACTGGCAACATAGCCGGACTGCCCAAAATGAATTCAAAGGCAGCGTTGAAAGCCGTTGTTACCAGCGTCTTCTATCGAATTACATTTCATGGCATAGGCCGTCTTCGGGATGTTGGTGCACCGGACCCGCCGTTCGCTCCGAATTATCCGCCGTGCCTGCAAAACTCTGCCATCCCTGATCCGTCGAAGCCACTACCTGTGTCGGAGCTGTTGAAATATCTGCCCAATACCGGAACGCTCGGCAGCCTCGTTACCTTTTATTACATCTTTGCCTACAACGCCCCCTACGTGCCTTTAGTGCCTTACAAAGGCGCGGAGGATGAGTTGTTTTTTGATCCGGGTAAATTCCCCGCCGCGAACCAAGCTCTTATACAATTTCGCAAAGCAATCGAAGGTTTTATCGCGTATTTCCAACCGGACTGGATTCAAACGGGTCAGTGGCCACGGAATATTGAGCTGTAGCAGCCTAATGGCTCGGTCCATGAAAAAGTCCGAACCATGCGGCCTTGCCGATGACATGACCATCCATTGCCTTCAGCAAATCCTCGCGCGTCGTATTTGCCGGTAAGTCAAGTTTCGTGTCGAGCGCATAGAATTCGAAGACATAGTGATGAAGCGGACCGGGGCCAGCACCGGGGCCGAAATATGCCGGCGTCTTACCGGTGCGTGCCGCAATGCCCGGACCATTCCGTGTTCCGTCAGGCAGATCGCCGGCGTCTAACCCTTCAGGCAGTCCCTTAGCAGTGCCGGGGATGTTGAACGCGCTCCAATGAAGCGTGTCCGTGGTGGTCTTGTTGGTCGAATTTTGCACGTCATGAAAGATCACGGCGTAAGTTCGCAGATTCGCCGGCGCGGATGTCGGCTCGGTTCCGAGATTCCAATGAAACTCGAATGCAGGCGATTTATTTCCGCCATGCGCTGCATTTGTCATGGGAATTTCAGCTCCATCCGGCCAGGCGTTCGAGCTGACCCAGAGGCTGGGACGGGCCGCAGGACGCGGAGCAGGCGTACTTTGTGTCTGTGCGTCAAGCCGCGGTATCGCGACAAACGCTCCGACCGTCAAAATAGCTAAGAACAAATCTAGTCGTGATTGTTTCATTTGGGTTTTTTCCTGCCTGGGTGGATTGAGAGGCACTTAGTAGTGTATCGATTGTTTAACGCGGCAGACTTGCTACTATCGAGCGACAATGGCGCTCCCGGATCGCTGACGATCGGACGTCTTGAGAAGCAAGGAGAAAATGATGAAATTGGTGAAAGCGGCGTTCATTCTTACCCTGGCGTCAGTTGCGGCTTGGGCACAAGTCAATGCGGGCGAACAGAAGCCCGAAGCCAGCCTGCCCTTCACCATGACCACCGTGGCCACCTTCGAACTGCCCTGGCGGCTGGCCTTCCTGCCCGATGGCCGCATGCTGATCACCGAAAAGGTCGGACCCCTGTGGCTCGTGACGCAGCAGGGAGAAAAGATATGGGTGCGAAATACGCCGCCGGTCTACTGGCAGGGCCAGAACGGCATGTTGGGCGTCTTCGTCTCTCCGCATTACGCCACCGACCAGAGTATCTATCTCACGTATGTCGAACCGGGTGACTATGGCGGGGGCCTGGCCCTGGCCCGTGCGAAGCTCCACATTATAGCCACCACTGCCAGACTAGGAGAGTTCGAAGTGTTGTGGCGTCAGATGCCTAAGGGCAAAGGCGGCCAGGAAGGGGCGCAGATCGCCTTCTCACCCGACGGCCAGTATCTGTTTCTCACAGTTGGCGAACGTCAACGCTTCACTCCAGCCCAGGATCCAAATCAGCCTGAAGGTAAGATACTGCGGCTGACGCTGGATGGCCAACCCGCTCCCGGCAATCCCAACTTCGGCAAAACCGGTGCGGCCACCATTCCGTTGATCGATCCTCCCAGCGACACCGAAGCCGCCAAAACTGCGAAGGCTGTGAGCACGTATACCTTTTCAGAGACCAATCTCACTCCGGCTGAAACCTGGGCCAGCGGCGTCCGCACGCCCTACGGCCTGGCGTTTTCGCCGACAGGGGAATTGTGGGAGGTGGAGCATGGCCCGCGCGGCGGTGACGAGCTGAACCTGATCGAAAAGGGCAAGAATTATGGCTGGCCGCTCGTCTCCTACGGCATGAATTATAACGGTGTGCCCATTCCCAACCCCGATACTCGGCCCGACTTGACGAAGCCAGTGATCTATTGGGTGCCGGTGATCGCGCCCGGTAATTTAATGTTTTACACCGGTACGCAGACGTTTCCACGATGGAGCGGCAGCGGATTCATCAGCGGCCTGGACAGCCAGGCGCTCATCCGCATCATCTTTGACGGCCATGGTGGTGCCAAAACCGCCGAGCGTTGGGATGTCGGACGCCGCATCCGCGACGTGGAACAAGGGCCCGATGGCTCGCTGTGGATGCTCGAAGATGCGAATCCCGGCGCGCTGATCCATGTAACACCCAAGGCAATGACGTCGCGTTAATCCCGAAACGTCGGTACTGTTAGCCATGTGTTAGGAACAAACAGTGACCCATGCTCCGGGCTGGACAATGAAAACATGGTGAGCGCGGTAGGAATCGAACCTACAACCTAGTGATTAAGAGTCACTTGCTCTGCCAATTGAGCTACGCGCCCGGTCCGGTGGGAGGCGCTCTCCAAAAGAGCGCCTTCATAAATATAACATCCTGGTCGCATACCGCTCATCGTAAACGTGCGCGCGCCCAGTCGCGATTTTTCAACGCGTCGTGATTGTTCGGCTCGAGCGCCAGCGCCTTTTCAAACTGCACGAGCGCCCCAGGCAGATCCCCGCTGCTCGCCAGTATTTCTCCCCATTCGTTGCGCAGCCGCGCCTCGTTCGGAAATGCTTCGATCACTTGCCTGAAATAGCTGCTCGCTTCTTCCAATCGTCCGCTGCGCGCAAGCGCAGTCGCCAGATTGTAGCGCGCGTTCAGACCATGCGGATCGATCGCCAGCGCAAGCCGGAATTCCTGGATCGCATCCTGCAGGCGGCCTACGCTCCGGAGGGCCGAACCAAGCATGTCGTGTGCCTCCGCCGAGTGCGCATCGAGCCGGATGGCCGTTTGAAGTTCGTCTATTCCTTCCTGCGTTTTCAACCGTGAAAGCAGCAGCGCTCCCAGATTCAGATGCGCCGTAGGATCTCCAGGCGCTTTCTCGAGCCGGTGTCGTACGAGCGCTTCCTCCAACTCGCGCCGCCGATCACCTCTGACGTGCTCGCCTCCGCCGCGCGGAAGCACCTGAAGCCACAAGTGAGCCATCTCATCTGCTGCCCGATTGCCCGCTTCCACTCGCTTCGGCGGCCGGTTCGGATTGCGCGCATTCGCAGCCGAATTGTCGTAATGAAAACGCATGGAAATCACACTGCCTTCCGGCAAAAAAACGGGCGCGCGGTAGCGGTATACAGCCTGCCAGTCAAAATTCCAATCCGGAATGCGAATCAGCCAAACACGCCTGCCGCCGGGCAATGTGGCATATGCTTCGAGGCGCTTGCCGAGATAGTGCGCATGCGGATAGATTGCAAGCACATCTAAGTCCATCGGCAGTTGAAAATCGTCCGCCACTGGGAAATCGCGTGCGCCGGATGGAATCTCCAGCGCGTTATCGTTCTCCAGTTCTATTAGCAGGGGAAAGCGCGTAGGCTTCTGCGCAGTGAAGTAGAGCGCAATTTCCGGCCGTATCTCTTCCGGTTTCCCACTCGGCTGCACGTGTGTGTTTAGAACAAGCACGTTTCCCGGATTGAGCTGCCACGCCATTCCGACCGGCTCGCAATATGGCGCGCTGCCCGGCTTCCAGAACAGAAAATGACTCGGCGCATCGAGCGCGTTCCGCGTGAGCGGGATCTCCATTCCCGGAAAACCCGCTCCCGGTTTGACTTCCATGCGCTCCGAGGAGTGCGTGCGGTCGATCAGGAGGTTCGCATGATGCACCGATCCTGCCGGGCCGTTCGGACGAATTTCAACGGCTCGCACATAACGCGTCGCCGTAAGCGGCGGCCGGAAGGTAAAATTCCAGAACACATCTGCACCCTCAGCCGGAACGCGCAGCGGCGAATCCGCTTGCACAACCAAGGCCGGCTTGCCTAACTGCCATCCACCCGAAAGGATTTGAGGTACAGGCGGCGTGCCGTCGCCCTCCGGCTCTCCTGCCGCCACCCAGGCCGAGATCGTAGCGATTTCCGCGCGCGTCAGCCGCCGCTCATCCTGAAATTCGCCGAAGCCCGCTGCCGGCAGCCACGGCGGCATATAACGGCTCCGTGTAGCGCGGGCGATTTGGCGTGCATGCTTCTGTACGTCCTGGTAGTTGAGCAGCGAAAACGGTCCGGGCTGCCCCGGTTGATGGCAGGTCGAGCAGTTGTGAAAGATAATCGGTGCGATGTCGCGGTTAAAAGTGGGCGCTGCGCCGCCACACGTTGCTGCAAGCAGGGAAATGGCCCAACGCGCTACTCGACGTCTGCCAGCGAACATCCCACCGCTTGCGTTTCCGCCTGCCGCACAGCCTTACCCGCGAGCGTGGCCGAGATTGCGTCTTCCAGGTCGTGCACCTGCGGCTCAGGCCGTGCTTTGCCGATATCTACATAGCGGTCGTCGATGCGCCCGTGATAGACAAGGTGTCCCGTGCGATCAAACACGGCCGCTTCCGGCGCGATGGTCGCGTGCGCGCGTGCGGCGAGCGCATGCCTTTCGTCGCGCAGCGGCGTGCCGGGAAACTTGTACTCTGCGATTATCGACCGTATATCGCCGGCGGCTTCAGTGCGATCGGCAAATACCAGCCAGAATGCCACCGGACTCGCAGCAAACTCCTGTCCGATACGTGCCAGCTCCGGAGCATAGCGTTTGCTGATCGGGCAATCGCTGCGAATGAACAGCAGCACCTTCACTTCGCCGCGCGCGGTGAAGACGTCCACCGGCTGGCCGTCCAGACTTTTTACGCCGGCAGGCGGTGCACTGAGCAAAAGCGTGGCGGCCAGCGAGACGAGCGCCACGCTTCGAGAAACAGCCATAAGTTCAGAATGTAAATTTCAAGCCGCCGCGAATCGCGCGCGGCGACTCAACCACCAGCAGGTGCCGTCCGTCGGCCGTTCCAACCGGCACATAACCTTGTGCCAGCAGGTTGCGCAGATCTGCGGTCAGCTCAAGCCGGCATGGCATTCCGAATGGAGAGGGCAGGGGCTGTCGCACAAGAACATTGAAGCCGGGCAGCGCCACCGCGTTCTGCGTGGTAAAGAAGTGCCGCGGAATTGCCGCTTCGGCGTCTACCCAGCCGTAATTTGCGGAAATGCGTGTCCCGATGCCGGGGACACGCCCTCTGCCGCTTACGCTGGCCAGATTATGCGACTTTTCCTCGAGGAACCGCCCGGAGCTGAAACTGCCGTCCGGATTGGCTGTGAAACCGCCGAGCCGTCCGTACGCGATCGCCATATCCAGCGAATCGTTCAGCCGTTGATCCACCGATGCCAGGTATCCGGTGCGGTTATAGCGGCCGATGTTATAGCTCGAAAGCATGGAAAAGCCATCCGAAAAAACGTCGCCCGGATCCAGGCCGGAAAGATCGCCCGCCACGTTCAACCGTCCGTTCCAGACACGCTCGTAGAATCCGCTCGCGGCATACGTCCGGCTGCCTGAAACCTTCTGATACCCAAGTTCGTAATTCTGCGTTCGCTGCAATTCAAGCTGGCCGGCGTGCTCGGAAATCTGCGGCAGATGCGAAAGGCTGTCGAGCGGAGCGCTCAAATCATCCGTGCGCATATCGAGCCCCGTCTGGCTGTCCTTCTGATGCGAAATTAATTCATATGGTCGCCTGCCATCGCTATACACTGCCGCCACCGATCCCGCGAGCCCCATATCCGCCGTAACGCGGGCAAACGGGCTGATCCGGTTGATGTGCTGCGCGTACTCGACTGTCTCCCCGGTTGCTCCGTACTCGACGTGCAGCATCCCCAATGGCTCGGTCGTCTGGTAGATCCCAAGCGACATTGTGCGCAGCACCGGGATGCCCGAGCCATTCAGATTCATGGCTGATGGCGATCCGCTGTTCAACTGACCCCCCAGCCCGCCCAGTTGCGCCAGTTGGAACGTAATCTCAGGCGCCGCTACAAACGCCATATCGTCGGTGCGGCTGTAAATGGCCGCAAGCGCCACCGCCGACGGGCCGAAATCGGCGTTCTGACCGAGCGTTCCTGCCACCTGCACCTGGTTCTTGCCGAAGATATTGGTCGACAGCGCGAAAGAAGTCCCCAGATCGGTCGCGATCTCGCCAGGGTCGAGCAGCCCGCCATCGCCGCCCGAGACAGCCAGCATGGCATGCGTACCTGAAAATACGTGCGGCTTCAGTTTTGGCTGCGCCGCCGGGAAATCGTCCGGCAGCAGCCGCGTCACCAGGCGCGTACCCGGAGATGCGCGCAGCGCCCATTTCCATTCTTCCGACATGGCTCCTGTCGGAACGTGATACGTCACTTCAATGCTGCTCAACAGGGTCGCTAAATGGATTTCGAGGACGCTGTCAACTCCCGGCTTCACCATCACCTGGTCGCGCGAAACCGGCAGAAAACTGGCCAGCGACACCCGTACCGTGTAGCTGTCCGCCGGCAGACCCACAAAGGCGAAATGCCCCTGCGCATCGGTAGAAGTGTGCGAGATCGCCCGCTGATATTTGTTGAATAGCTGAACGGCTGCGCCAAGCTGCGGGACGCCGGTGCTATCCACCACTTTCCCGAGCAGCTCTCCGGTAACGGGCAGGGAAAGATCGGCTCCCCGGACGCTCGCGGCCGAGGCAAGGATTCCCAGCGATGCAACCGCCGTGGCGAATTTTTTACCCGCGAAACCCGGCCTCAAAGTCACCTTTCGAGCGCGCTACGCGCCTTCCGGGCGCATTACGCGCCTTCTTACGATGTTACCGTAAACTGCGTCGAAGGGGTTATACTCTGGTTCTTCAGTTTGTCGGTTACTGTCAGCCGCAGCGTATATTTCCCGGGTGCCAGCGTCTTCAGCGGCAGTTTCTTCTCCACCGTCACCAGAAACGCCGAGGCATTCGGAAACGCCTTCAAATCTTCGGTTTGCGAAAGAATCGTCTTGTTGTCCGCATTCACCACGTCGAGCGTCACCGTCCCTTGCGGCTTCTTGGTTTTTTCATCCATGCCGAAGTTATAGAACTCGGTGTAGATGCCCATGCTCTCGTTCTGCTTGAATGTGTCATTGATGCGCGGGCGCACCTTCGAGCTGCGGATCACAAACTGCCCGGCGCCGATGCTATTAGTCGGCACGCGCTCCAGTTGATCGGCCAGAATCACGCTTGAAGAGCCAAGCTGCTCTTCGTCATAGTGAGGCACGACCAGCGCCGTCTCGTAATTGTTGACCGTGTTGCCGACCGTGTCCTTCGCAACTACGTTCAGGCGGTACGTCCCCGGCGCCAGCGGCACCCGCTTCGAGTAAATCTGCGATCCATTCATCGCCTGTTGCAGCATTTCGGACGGATACTCCGCGCCCACCGTATCTTCAAACCAGTTCACCGATTTGCGTGTCAGTGTCGTAATTCGCCCGTAGATATTGACGGTGGCTTTGGCGATTTTATCTTTGCTCGCGAAATTCAGGTCGCTGTTCTTAAACTGCACGGCTATGTTGGCGTAAACGGTAGCGTCCGTCACGCGGATGTAATCCACCCGCACCTGCATCGGCAGCGTGTTGTAGCGAATGTTTGATTTGACGACGGCGTCCAGGTCTTTGAACTTGATCGTCGGCGCTTTCATCAGGTTCGCGTACTGTTCGAGCCGCGTAAACTCGTTCATGCTCTCCGGCAGCGGCTGATTGCCGGTGCCCAAATGCGTGCCGTCGGTGCGCTGGAAACGCTGCGTCTTATCCGCCATCCCCATCTGCTCGTTCCAGGTCAGACCAGCACCCGGAACATAGAGCAACGCGTCCTTTTCTGCCGGATCGAGCGCGATCTTGTATTCGCCCGACATGCTCGCGTCCACGAATTCGATAATGACGTTCGTGCCCACACCGTCGAGGTAGCGGTAGCGCCAGTCTTCAAACGGGTAAGTGGACGTCTGCCCGCCGCCCTCCTCGATCGGCCGCTGGTAGCTGCCGCCGGAAGGGTGAGACTCGATCTCATCGGCCGGACCGTACTTGATGTAAATCATGCCGCGGTCCGTCTTCCAACCCGGTATACCCGACGCATAGTGATCGTTGGCGTAGGCAATACGCCGGTAGTGCTCTTCTTTGTACTCGTTCTCTTCGGTGTCGGGTGTCGGGTCGCGCCGCTGCCAGAAATTCTCTACAAAGGTCTGGCGCTCTTCATCGGTCTTCAATTGCTTGAAAGCCCGCTTCTCCTCGTCAGTAATGATGTAAACGACGTCTTCGTTCAGCCACTTCTTCCACGGCCCCTGCAGTTCTTTTTCGAGCGCCTTTTGCTTTTTCTTGATTTCTTTTTCGCTGAGCGGCTTGGAAACCGTCTCGCCCGAGCTGCTTGAAGACGAACTGGCGTGCTTGTTCTGCGCCGGCAGGGTCTTCACCAGAAGACACGCGGCCGCAATGCCAACCGTGAATCGCAGGATGGCGTAGGAAGACTTCATAAGGGAAAAACCACCTTTGTAGCTGTGGGGGGCTCTAGTTCTAGTGTAAGTGCGTTGAGATTCAAAGGTCAACGGCTCGGACGTCGCAGGTGTCCGGCGCGTTTCAGGATTCTATACACCTCGCAGAGGTGGCTCAAACCCGCCCAGCGGTATTTCCGGAATCAGTAGCGGCGTTCCCAAATTGAAGAATCCGATGCTCCGAAAAAATCTCTGAAAACGCTTTAACGCCCTTTTTTTGCAGTTCAATAGGAGTATGGAACGAGTGGTACTGGGCGTGCTAGGTTAGATTTTCCAGGGCAGGTGGAGTGTGCCCGTTACGCAAATCACTCGGACAGGTGTCATTTGAGCGAAACCAGGAACCAATTCGCCGGTACCTTGCTGCTCTTCCTCACGGTAGCGGTAGCGGTGACTGCGGTCCTGAGCTTCCTCCATCTGCGCGATTATCCACTCCACGACGATGGCGTCACCTGGGTCACCAGCCGGCAGTCCGCCGATAAAACCACGGTGGTTGCCGCCTCGATCGCACCCGCCGGTCCGGGCGATAAAGCGGGCATCCGCGTCGGCGATGAGCTGGTTGCCATAGGCAGCACCCCCATCCGCCAGGCGATCGATGTTCCACAGGCCCTCTGGAGCATTCCGCTGCTCTCCGGCAACACCCGCTACACGCTCCGCCGCGACGGAATCGAGTTTCAGAAAGGCCCCATCTACATCCGGGCCGCGCCTCGCGAAAGTGCTATCTATTACCAGTACTTCGTCGGCGCGTTTTACCTGTTCGTCGGCTTGTTTGTTTATTACCGTCGTACCAGTGCCGCCAAAGCACAGCTTTTTTACCTGCTTTGCCTGTTTTCCTTCGCCGCGTGTTCGTTCCACTACTCCGGCAAGCTGAACACGTTCGACGAAACCGTCTACTGGGGCAACGTGGCCGCCGGCCTGCTCGCTCCTGCCATCTTTCTGCATTTCTGCTTGACCTTTCACCGCCGCCCGCCGTGGCTCGAGCGCCGCGGCATGTGGTTTGTCCTCTATATTCCGTCGCTGGCGCTGATCGCCCTGTTGGCCGGTATTGCCGAGGGGGTGCTGCGTGTCGACACTCCGTTGTTTGAAGTCCGCTGGCTGCTCGATCGCGTCACACTCGGCTACGGCATTGTGCTGTACGTGCTCGGAGCCGGTACTCTTGCGCTCGACTATGCCCGCACCTCCGACCCGATGGTGCGCCGCCAGATCAAGTACCTCCGCAATGGCGCCTTCGTCGGTATCCTTCCATTCGCTCTGCTTTATGCGCTGCCCTACGCCGCCGGTTTCATTCCCACCCACCTGATGAATCTCAGCGTGCTGTCTATGGGACTTATCCCGCTCACCTGGGCTTACGCCATCACGCGCTACCGGCTGATGGATGTCGATATCATCTTCCAGCAAGGCTACGTCTACACCCTGGCCACCCTCGCTGTGATCGGCGCCTTCTATGGTCTGATCTTTCTGATCTTCAATGCGCGCACGATTACACCGCCCGCTTTCGTGGTGCTGATTGCCTTCGCCACCTTTGTCTTTCAACCGATCCGGCAGTGGATTCAGGAGCGGCTCGACCGCTGGGTTTTCTATCGCGATCGCTATGATGCGCGCGTCACTTTAATCGAGTTTGCCCGCGAGCTCAGCTCCGAGACCGACCAGAACGCCATGCTGGCCAAGGTGTCCGAGCGGCTGCAGCGTACGCTCTCCATCCAGCAGATCGGCTTCTTTCTGCTCGATGAGCCCTCCGGCACCTTCCGTCTGCATTCGCTCTCGCAAAAAAGCGGCAAACCCGCCAAAACCCCCGCGCATTCCCTGGACCTGCGTTTTCTTGAAAGTTCGTCGGATGAGGACTACCTCTTCTTCGAAAATCCGAAACATCTGCGCGACATCATCTCCCGGCAGTGGCCCGCCTCCATTCGCGAGACCATCAGCGAGCTCGATTTTACTTACTACGTCGCCTGCCGCTCGCGCGGGCGCACCATCGCCTATGTCGGTGTCAGCCGCACCACCGAAGGCGATTTCCTTTCCAAGGATGATGTCGAGCTGCTCGTCACGCTGGCCGATTACGTCGCCATTGCCATCGAGAACTCGCGCCTCTACAGCTCCTTGCAGCACAAAGCGGATGAATATGAGCGCCTCAAGGAATTCAGCGAGAACATCGTCGAGTCCATCAATGTCGGCATCCTTGCGGCCGGGCTGGATGACCGCGTCGAAAGCTGGAATGCCGAAATCGAGCGGCTTACCGGCATCACGCGCGCCGAAGCTGTGGGTCAGCGCCTTTCGGATCTCTTTCCACCCGAGCTTTATGCCAGGTTCGCCGAAACGCGCGAAACCGAAGGTGTTCATAACGAATACAAAATTCCGCTACCGCGCCGCTCCGAACCCGCCGTCCCTCGCGACATCATTTCAAATGGCCACCAGGGGGCCAACGGACACCACGGCGCGGAGCGGAATGGATTGGAACTCGCAAAACCGGCTCCCGCCGCCCGCGAATCCATCGTTAATCTTGCCATCGCGCCACTTGTTTCCCGCGAAGGTCGCCGGATCGGGCGCCTGATTATCTTTGACAACATTACGGACCGGGACGAGCTCGAGCGCAAACTCGTTCAGGCCGACCGCCTCAGCTCGATCGGTCTCCTCGCCGCCGGCGTCGCGCATGAAGTGAATACTCCGCTCGCCGTCATCTCCACCTACGCGCAGATGCTGGCCAAGCAGGTCTCCGAAGACGAACAGAAATCGAAGCTGCTCGAAAAGATCGCCAAGCAGACCTTCCGTGCCAGCGAAATCGTCAACTCGCTCCTGAATTTCTCGCGTACCTCGCCCACCGAATATTGCGAGCTCAACCTGAATCGCGTGATTAAGGAAACCGTCTCGTTAGTCGAACACCAATTCCAGAAGACCGACGTCGCAACCGTCCTCAACCTGGCGGACGATCTGCCTGCCGTCCGCGGCAATTCCGGCAAACTGCAGCAGGTCTTCCTGAATCTCTTTATTAATGCGCGCGATGCCATGCCCGGCGGTGGAACTCTCACAGTTCGTACCTGGGCGGAAAGCGGTTTTGCGCACGCCGAGGTCTCCGATACCGGGCAGGGAATCGCCGCCGAGCACCTGGCGCGCATCTACGATCCGTTCTTCAGCACTAAGGGCCCCAAGAAGGGTACCGGCCTTGGCCTTTCCATCACCTACGGCATCGTGCAGGAGCATAACGGCATCATCGAGGTCGATAGCGCTCCCGGCCGTGGTACCCGTTTCCGCCTCGAATTCCCCACCGCCGCCCGCCAGCGCCAGGCTCTTCCCGCTTAACTCCGTTCACTGCTCGGAAATCGACGCGCGCTCGCAAACCTCGACGGCTCAACTTTTAGAAACCAAACTCCCAATCCGAGCCCCGCTGGCGTTAGCGCGGCCAACGACCACAAACCTGGCTTCGTTCCCGCAAAACCCGCCCCATCTCTGCTACAACGACAGTAGTGCCTCTTGTAAGTGAAGACCTGCCGGTCGATCGTGTCGGCGCCCCCGAGCGCCGCCGCATCCTGGTCATCGACGACGAGCTCGACATCCGCGAGGGTCTCGAACTCCTCCTGACAGGCGAAAACTACGATGTCGATCTGGCGGAAACTGCCGCCGCCGGCCTGCAAAAGTTTGAAGCGGGTTCCTACGATCTCGTGTTGCTCGATCTCATGCTGCCCGACCGTTCCGGTCTTGACGTTCTCGCCGATATCCGCCAGCGTGACGCTGAAACGCCCATTTTCATGCTGACCGCCTACGGTTCCGTCGAAGTCGCCGTGCGTGCGCTGAAGCTGCACGCCAACGACTACTTCGCCAAGCCCTGGGATAACGAGAAGCTCCTCATCGAGATCGATCGCATGATCTCGAAGGGTCGCCTGGAGCGCGAAAACACGCAGCTGAAGCGCGCTCTGAAACAGCGCTACGCGTTCCCCAATATCGTCGGCAAGAGCGAGCGCATGGTCCGCCTGCTCGATCAGGTGGCCCAGGTTTCTCCCAGCCGCGCAACAATCATGATCACCGGCGAGACCGGCACCGGCAAAGAGCTCATCGCCAAGGCGATCCACGCGCATTCTGCGCGCGCCGATCAGGTCTTTGTTCCTGTCAATAGCGGCTCTTTGCCTTCCGAGATGCTCGAATCGCTGCTCTTCGGGCATGTGAAAGGCTCCTTTACCGGCGCCATCGCCAATCGCAAGGGCTATTTCGAATCGGCGAACCGTGGCACCATCTTCTTCGACGAAGTCGGCACCATCGGCCCGGAAATTCAGGTCAAGCTGCTGCGCGTTCTCCAGGACCGCGAGTTTATGCCGCTCGGCTCGAACGACAGCATCAAGGTCGACGTGCGCATCATCGCCGCGACCAATGCCGATCTGCGCAAGCTCGTTGAAGAAGGTAAGTTTCGCGAGGACCTCTACTACCGCCTGAACGTCATCAATCTCAATCTGCCAGCGCTGCGCGACCGCAAGGACGACATTCCGCCGCTGATCGAGCATTTCTTTACGCGCTTCTGCCGGGAAAACGAAAAATTTTTGAACAGCGAAGGCCGTTCCGTTCTCACCTTCGAACCCGATGCCATGCAGATTCTGCTCGAGCACAACTGGCCGGGTAACGTACGCGAGCTCGAAAACGTCGTCGAGCGCGCCGTCGTCCTGGCTACCGCGCCATCGGTTCCGGCTCACGTCCTGCCGGATTATCTGCAGCAGGCAAGCGGCATGCGCATCTCGCGAGATTCGAGCGGTATGCTCGCGCCCGATGCGTCGCTGTTTGAGATTGTCGCCGACTTCGAACGCCGCAAGATCATCGAAGCGCTCGAAACTGTGAACTTCAGCCAGACCGAAGCGGCCGAGGCGCTCCGTATCCCGCTTTCGACGTTAAACCAAAAGATCAAACGTCTCAATATCGACGTGAAGCGCCGCCCATCTGCTTAGATTGTCACAGCACTCAGAATGAACGCATCCTCGAAACGGAGCCATGAGCGAAGCGATTGGTGTTTCGATATACGAGCAAAATTGCTGATATCAGCACTGTCTCTGCCGCTGTGCAGCCCAGCCCAAATCGCCGGCATCCGCGGTTTTCTCAGTAAAGACCTGGGCGCTGAGCGCAAACTCGAGCAGCAGGCGCGGGCCGTTCCCGAAGCAGCTCGCCTGCGCGCCTACGTCGATACGCTTGCTTCTGAGCCTCACAATGCCGGCTCGGCACGCTCCAAATCGGTTGCACTCTATCTGGCCGGATTACTGCGCGAATGGGGACTCGAAACGTCTGTCGAGCGCTTCGAAGCTCTTATGCCGTACCCGACTGTGCGGCAGGTCGAACTCGTTGCGCCGCACCGCTACGTCGCCGCTTTGAAAGAGCCCACCATCGACGAAGATCCCAACAGCGCGGATCCTCACCAGCTTCCGACCTACAATGCATATGCCGCGAGCGGCGATGTGACCGGCGAAGTCGTGTACGCCAACTTCGGCATTCCCGAAGATTACGAGTGGCTGGAAAAGCACGGCATCAGCGTGAAGGGCAAGATCGTCATCGCGCGCTATGGCAAGAGCTGGCGCGGTATCAAGCCTAAGGTTGCCGCCGAGCACGGCGCAATCGCCTGCCTGATTTACTCCGACCCTCACGAGGACGGCTATTACCAAGGCGACATCTATCCCAAAGGTCCCATGCGGCCCGACGACGGCGTGCAGCGCGGCAGCGTGATGGATATGCCGCTCTACCCGGGCGATCCGCTGTCTCCCGGCTGGGCCTCTGAGAAGGACGCGCGCAAGCTCGATCGCGCTGAGGCAAAAACGTTGGTCTCGATCCCTGTCCTGCCACTCTCGTACGCCGACGCGCTGCCCATTTTGGAGAATCTGGCCGGTCCTGTTGCTCCACCGGAATGGCGGGGTGCGCTCGCGATTACATACCACGCCGGTCCCGGCGCATCCCAGGTGCACATCAAGACCGACTACGACTGGACCACCAAGCCGCTGTTCGATGTGATCGCCACCATTCCCGGTTCTGGAGAGCCCGACCGCTGGATCATCGCCGGCAATCATCACGATGCCTGGGTGAACGGCGCCGACGATCCCGTCTCCGGCGTCGCGGCCTTGCTCGAAACCACACGCGCGCTCGCCGCTCTGCAGAAGCAGGGCTGGCAACCGCGTCGCACCATCAAAATCGCATTCTGGGACGGGGAAGAATTCGGCCTGCTCGGCTCGACCGAGTGGGCCGAAAAACATCAAGACGAATTGAGAGAGAAAGCGGTCGCTTATCTCAACTCCGACTCAACGGGCAAAGGCTGGATTCACATCAACGGCTCGCATACTCTCGAATCGTTTGCGGCCGAAGTTGCTTCGTCGGTCTCGCAGCCGGGCAGCGATGGCACGCTGCTCGATGCCGCTGTCCGCCATCCGCCTGGGTCGCTCCAATCTGAAGAGGAGAACGAAAAAGCCACTCACTCGCAACAGCCCTTCCAGATCGGCGCTCTCGGCGCGGGATCAGACTACGTTGCCTTTCTCGATTACCTCGGCGTCGCCAGTCTGAATGAAGGTTTTGGCGGGCAGAGTAAGAGCGGTATTTATCACTCCGTCTACGATTCCATCTACTGGTACACGCATTTTTCCGACGGCACGTTCGCCGACGGTCAGGCTCTCGCGCAATTCACTGCCACGGCGCTCCTGCGGCTTGCCGGCGCCGCCGTCTTGCCCTTCGATTTTGTCCGCCTGGCCAATACGGTTGATGGCTACATCCGTGAAATCGAGAAGGAAGCGCAAAAAAACGGGGAGAAAATTTCCTTCCAGAACTTACACGAACAGGCGAGCATGCTGAAACAAAGTGGGCACAGCTACAACGCGCTGCTTGAAAATACGATGGAAAAATCTGCGCTCGATGCTGCGCGCCTCAAAGCTTTAAACGATATCCTGCTGCGCAGCGAGCGCGTTCTGACTCGTTCCGGAGGCCTGCCCAACCGTTCCTGGTACAAGCATCAGATCTACGCGCCCGGCTTTTATACCGGATACGACGTCAAGACGATTCCGGGCGTGCGCGAAGCGGTCGACAGTAAGGATTGGGCTCTGGCAAAAAGAGAAGCGCAGATCGTGGGGCAATGCCTGGGCGATTTGAACCGCCTGGTGCAGGAAGCGAACAACGAACTCTCCGGGTTCTAGCGGACTGAAAATCCAGCCATGTTTTGCACGGCTTCTTCTCGCTCCTCTACGCCCCGCACGGATGCCATCGCCGGACCTTTGTGCAGCGCAGCCGCAAGCCTTTTCAATTCATCGTCTGTTCCGGTGGCGTATACCTCCACTTCGCCGCTATCCAGATTGCGCACCCAGCCCTTTAATCCAAGCGATGCCGCTTCCCGCTGCACGAAATACCGGAATCCCACGCCTTGCACTGTACCCCTCACAATCCACCGCTTCGCCGTTGCGTGATCCATACACGTGTTATCGTAACCGTCGAATGAGTGCCAAATACCTCTGCCTGGTAGTTTCAATTACCCTACCTCTCCTTGCACAACAGAACGAGGTTACAATCGAGCACGATGTGAAGGTCGCGATGCGCGACGGCACGGTGCTGCAGGCCGACATTTATCGTCCGAAACAGGAGGGACGCTTTCCGGTCTTGCTGCAGCGTACCCCGTACAACAAGGCGGGTGACGCATCCTTCGGACGTTCCGCTGCTCAGCGCGGCTATGTCGCGATTGTGCAGGACGTGCGCGGCCGTTACACCTCCGAAGGCGAATGGTATCCCTTCAAGTACGAGTCGCAGGACGGGTACGACACAGTGGAATGGGCCGCGGCGCTCGCTTACTCGAACGGCAAGGTCGGCATGTGGGGCGGCTCTTATGTCGGCGCGACGCAGATGCTCGCAGCTATTGCGCATCCGCCGCATCTGGCCGGAATCTGTCCCTATGTCACGGCGAGCAACTACCATCGCAACTGGACCTACCAGGGCGGCGCCTTCGAGCAGTGGTTCAACGAATCGTGGACCTCCGGTCTCGCGCAGGATACATTGAACCGCCTCGTGCAGAACAACACGAATGCGCTGAACGGCATCTGGAAACCGCCCGTCGGGTATCCGCTGTTCACATTTCCGGCGGGCGCGCCCCGGCTCAATTCGCCTGCCATGCTTGCCCCGTATTTCCTGGACTGGCTCGCGCATCCGAGCTTCGACGAATATTGGAAGCGCTGGTCGATTGAAGATCATTATTCCGAAATCCGCGTTCCCGCCCTACACGTCGCCGCCTGGTACGACATCTTTCTCGGCGGTTCGCTCCACAACTACGAAGGACTGCGCGAGAAAGCCGCCACCGATGAAGCGCGGCGTGGTCAACGCCTGCTCGTAACCATCGGCGGGCACGCAGGCGGCGGCGAGCACATCGGCGATGTTGATTTCGGCAAAGCCGCGGCAGAGTTCGACGACAACACGATCACGCTCGCCTGGTACGATTATCTCTTCAAAGGCGTCCACAACCAGTTCGCTGAAAAGCCCGTCCGTATCTTCGTCATGGGCGCGAACAAATGGCGCGATGAGCCGCAGTGGCCGCCCGCCACGCGCATGACGCAATATTTCCTTCATTCCTCCGCCGGCGCGAACTCGCTCCGCGGTGATGGATCGTTGTCCACTGACGCGCCGGGTGCTTCGGAAAAAGCGGATCAGTATACGTACGATCCCGAGCATCCGGTGCCCACGATCGGCGGTCCGCTCTGCTGCGACGCGAAACATCTTCCTCCCGGTCCGCGCGATCAGCGTCCGGCCGAGGCCCGCGATGATGTTCTGGTTTACTCCACGCCCGCGTTTACGAAAGACATAGAAATCACAGGCCCCGTTTCTTTAACGCTTTACGCCAGATCATCCGCCGTGGATACTGATTTCACGGCCAAGCTTGTCGATGTGTGGCCGAATGGTTTTGCACAGAATTTGACCGAAGGAATTGTGCGCGCCCGTTATCGCGACTCCGACGAGAAGCCGGATTTGCTCAACCCCGGGCAGGTTTATCCATTCAAGATCGACCTCTGGGCAACCAGCAATGTCTTTCGCGCCGGACACCGGTTACGGCTGGAAGTATCGAGCAGTAATTTCCCGCGTTTCGATCGCAATCTAAATACGGGCGAGGTCGCTGCGTTGACAACGCGCGGCCTGGCGGCGACAAACACGATTTTGCACGACAAACCGCATCCCTCGGCGCTTTCGCTGCCCGTCATCGGACAATAGAACTTACGCTCATTCATGGCTTTTCCTGTACATCGCCCGCGCCGTCTACGTTCTTCCGAAACAATCCGCCGCCTTGTCCGTGAAACCACGCTCGCGCCCGCCCAATTCATTCTGCCGCTGTTCGTCTGTTCTGGAGAAAATGTACGCAAAGAGATCCGCTCGATGCCCGGTCACGGCCAGCTCTCGATCGATCGGATTGTCAAAGAAGCCGAGGAATGCCGTTCGCTCGGAATCGGCGGCATTATTCTTTTCGGCATTCCGGAAACGAAAGACGAGTTGGCGAGCGGAGCCTACGATCCCGACGGCATCACGCAGCGTGCCGTGCGCGCCATAAAAAAAGAAGTTCCCAATCTTCTCCTCATCACAGATGTTTGCAACTGTGAGTACACGAGCCACGGCCATTGCGGCTTGGTGAAAGACGGGGATGTCGATAATGACGCCACCCTCGAGTGGCTCGCCAAAACCGCCGTTTCGCACGTGGCGGCCGGAGCCGATATCGTCGCGCCGAGCGACATGATGGACGGGCGCGTAGCCGCGATTCGTAAAGCTCTCGACGAAAACGGATTTATCGGTACACCAATTCTCTCCTACGCTGCAAAATACGCGTCGGTGTTTTACGGACCGTTTCGCGAGGCCGCCGAATCCGCGCCGCAGTTCGGCGACCGGCGCAGCTACCAAATGGACCCCGCCAATGCGCGCGAGGCGCTGCGCGAGATCGCGCTAGATCTCGAAGAAGGCGCCGACATGATCATGGTGAAGCCCGCGCTTGCGTATCTGGACGTAATCCATGCCGCGCGCCGGAATTTCAATGTTCCGATCGGCGCCTACCAGGTCAGCGGCGAATTCAGTATGATCATGGCCGCCGCGCAAAATGGCTGGCTCGATCTCGATCGCACGATTGTGGAGTCGCTGACGAGCATCCGCCGCGCCGGAGCTGATTTTATCCTGACGTATTTCGCAAAACGCGCGGCGGAGCTGTCGAGCGGCTCTTAGAACGAGAAGCGCACGCCGAATTCGCTCCAGAGAGAGCGCGCAATGGTGGTGCTGCCCGGGTTGATGAAGCCGGACGGATGTCCGAAAGTCGAAGGGCTTCCGATGTTGTTGTTGTAGTTGTTACCGTAGTTCGCCCGATTGGTCAGATTAAAAACCTGCGCCAGAATTTGGATGTTGAACCGCTCTCCAATTCGGAAATTCTTGGCCAGGCGCAGATCGAGCTCGAGGAACGGATCGCCGCGCAGCGGATCGTACTTGGAAATCGTGCAGCTCTGTGAGACGCCATTAAGACCGTAGAAGCAGTTCTGGGCGCCTGCATTGTCGCCCGAAAAGGCCAGGTAGTCTTTCGGATCGCTTTCTGGTACAACGACCGCAAGTGCCGTTCCTCCGCCTGTATTCAAGGTGTTTCCGGAATTGGTCAGGCCCGCGACACCGCCGTTCAGGTACGGCCGCGCCGAGCCGGCCTGCAGAATCGGCGAAAGTTGAAATCCCTTCGGCAGCTCGATAATGCCGCTTATTGTTACGTGATGGCGCTCATCGTTAGGTGAAGGACCGTATTCGAAACCGGCTAACGATGCGGTCGAGAGGCGAGGATAGTTGCGGAAGGAAGAGCCGCCGCCGCTGAACGAACTTGCAGCGGCAAGCGTATAGTTCGCATCGATAGAAAAATGGTGCGTCATGCGCTGCCGGTAGCTGAAGTTCAGGCCGTCGTAATGTGAGCGTCCGATGGACTGCTCATCGCGCACACTAGCCAGACGCGGCAGTGTGGAGTTAGCAAAATAGGGATCGAGCGGCGCAGTGCAGCATTTCCCGTTCACCGGCACGCGCTGATCGATATTGATCGTCTTATTTTCATGCAAACCAAGCACGTGCGTATATTCGAGCTCAAGCACGGAATTGTTAGTTAGTGACCAGCTGTAGCCGAGGTTGAATTCTTCCGCTACCGGATTGCGGTAATCGGGATCGATCAGGCGGCCTACGCTGCCATCCGCCAACTGGGTCGAGGGCGGTGGAACCAGCGGCATCGGGTCGATGCCGTAGCGCCAGCTTCCGAGCGGGATGCCGGTACCCGTCACGATGTCGGTCGGCGATGTCAGACTGATCACCTGCTGGAAGACGGTCGGATTGGCCATCTGCTCCATAAACAGCGGGATGTTTTGGAACACGTTACCGTAGTACAGTCCGAAGCCGCCGCGGATGACATGCTTATCCGTCCCGAAGACATTCCAGGCAAAGCCGACGCGCGGGCTGAAATCGTTACTGTCATCGTGCGGCACACGGCTCACATATGGGTTCGACACCGGGCTGTTCAGCGCGACCAGTTCCTGATACGTGCGGCTGTTCTTCACGCTCGAGCGCCCGATCATGTTGTAATCTTTGTCCCAGCGCAGGCCGAGATTGAGTGTCAGGTTTCGTGTGACTTTCCAATCGTCCTGGAAGTAGAGGCCAAGCTGTTTGGTGGCAACCAGGAAGTACGGATCGCCGTTGGCCAGCCCCATACCGGTTACTGCACCCGGCGTTGCGAAGCCCTGCGGATATGTGGCTGTATCGCCCAGAATTGCGCTCGGGTCTGCCGCGAAGTCGATTTCCAGCGTGGAGCTGAACTCGAAAAATCCGCCTTGCACCGGAGTCCAGACGTAATCGACGCCGCCCTTCAGCGTGTGCCGTCCGATCGTTTTCGAAATATCGTCGCGAAACTGCCATTTGCGCTGATAGGACTGCTGCGGAACGTTTGTATTCGTGCCGAAGGAGGCGCTCGGGAAGACTACAAGCGGCGCGCTGATGTCGCTGCCGATCACGTTGTTCCAGTATTGATAGCCGGCAGTGAACTGGTTGACGAGTGTGTTTGAGAGCAGCGAGTTCAGCGTGAAATTCGCCAGCTGTAGGTGGTTCTTTGTAAAGTTTCCGTTGGTGAGATCGCCCGTTCCGTCCGACTGATCGTTGAGGCTGTCGTTCGCCTGCGAGTTGTAAGCGACATAGGCGCGGTGCTTTTCGTTAATATTCCAATCGAGCCGTCCGTTGTAGCGCGTTTCGTAAAACGGCCGCGGAATGAACTCAGCCGGCTGGGCAGCGAGGCCCGCATTTTTTGCCAGCGTCAGCTCATCGAAGGAAGTGCCGCTCTCGGCCAGCGCCTGGCTTTCGCGCTCGCGCTCGATGGCAAAAAAGCCGAACAGTTTGTCGCGCTTGAACGGTCCGCCAATCGAGCCGCCGAACTGTTGCCGGCTGTAATCGGGATGATCGGTGAAATAGCCGCCTGTACCGTCCGGGACCTTTTGATCGGTGTCGAGCGCACCCTCACGAAAGTAGCCGAAGAGCGAGCCGTGATAGTCATTCGTGCCCGATTTCGTGATCATGTTGATCGCGGCGCCCTCCGAACGGCCGTTTTCGGCGGAAAACCGTTGCGTGCTGATCTGAAATTCCTGCACGGCTTCGAGCGGAAGCTGCATCACGGGACCACCGACGGTGTTGTCTTTGTTATCGACACCGTTCACCGTCACGTTGACGTTGCGGCCGCCCGCCCCATTCACCGAGAGGATCGCATAGCGGTTCTTGGTCGGATCATACGAATCGGCCGCTTTGACGCCGGGCGCGAGATAGGCCAGGTTCGCCACATCGCGCCCGATCATGGGTAACTCCTGTACTTCTTTCGGCGTGATGTCCTGGCTGACGCTGGTCTTGGCCATGTCGACCAGCGGCGCGCTGTCGCTCACTTCAATGATCTCGGTGGTTGCGCCAGGATTAAGCATGGCGTTTAAGGTAACAGTTCCGCCAACCATCACATCGACGTTTTGCACCACCGACGAAAAGCCCGTCTTCGAAATTTTGACCGTATACGTGCCGGCCGGGAGAAAATCGAAGCGATAAGCTCCCGTATCGCTCGTCGTGACCGTGCGCGAGTCCCCCGTCGCCTTATTGTTTGCGACCACTTCGGCTTGCATGATCACGGCCGCCGACGCGTCCGACACCGTGCCTTGAATTGTGCCGCTCGCGGTGGCCTGCCCGAACACGTTGACGGCAGCAGCGGCCGCAACGAGCACAACAAATCCCAGCTTCATAGAATTCCCTCCCAATAGCAGCAACATTGTATAGAACACTACTAGGTTCAGGGAAGGGCATCGCCGGGAAAGCTGGGTCCAAACGGACCGCCGTCCGTTTGGACCTATTTATCGTGAAAGCCAGCCAGTCCCGACTGGCATACTCGGCGAGCACCACGGTGATCATAACCAGAAACCAGATCACGCCGCCGGCTACGATGATGCGCACCAGGTTGCCTTCGTACAGCGCATGCGGAAAGAAGGCCATTGAAAGGCCCAGGTCGGCATGCCGATTGACAGTCGTGAGCAGCGCAAGAATAAGCAGCACAATCGAGGTAAACGCGTACGTTTTACGAGGAAAACAGGCGTTTTCATCAAATGCAATCCGGCAATGTAAAAAATTGCGTAGAAGAACAACCCACCCACAATGTCGATGAAATGCTAGTAAGGTCGCGCTGCTCGCGCCGGACGCGCTGCATCATCTCATGAACCGCGCAAACGTATGCGCGCTTCTGGGCGAAAAAACGTTTCGTATTCGCCTAACGTTGTTGTGCGCGCTGCTGATCGAATGATGCGCGTGCATCTCGCGACGAAACGACGCCTGCATGCTGTATCGCAAACCGCAGCAGTAATGATCCGAATGTGCCGAGTACTCCGGCCACAGTCTGTTTCCGACGGGAGCGGCCGGTCATGCCTACAACAAGGCTTGTGGCAGTAAGCAGCGCTGATGTCCGCCAGAGAAACCCGCTGAAGCCGTGTCTTAGCGGACTTGCGACGCGCGGCACGATGGCGGCCTGCTTCTCCATCATGACTCCCGCTGCAATTTCTAGGAGCTGTCCCGCGATGCCGAAGCTCTTTGGAATTGATCCGGCATCCTGTGTCGGAAAAATTGCAAGAGCACATCCGGCGCTAGCCGCCGCCGACGCGCTGAACAGAACAGGCAGGACGCGCCGTGATTCGTACCACAGCGGAATGGCACTATTTGCCACGAGCACGCCTGTATAGGTTGCCAGGCCCAGACCGAAAAGGCCCGCAGCAATACCGCAAGTGGTCGACAGCGCGCAGTCCTCCGGCAGAAGGACGGCACCCGTTGCTGCTGCGCCGGTCCCGCAGAGGATCCACGCGCCCATGTTCATCGGCGATGTCGGCCGGAAGACACGCAGCATGTTGAAAAAGCGCCACGGACGGCCGAGATCGTAGATCAGCAGGGCGCCGCTCAGGCACACGCCCGCAAATCCGGTTTTGCGGCAACGTCTGACAAGCAGCCGGAGGGCTGTTGATCCCGCAAGCTGTGCAGCTGCGCCCAAGACCAGCGATGCGCCCGTCAAACCGCCGACATAGTAGTAGGTCGGGATCGCCCACTCCCAAATCGGCTCCTTTAATAACGGCCGATCGTAGTACGTCGGAGCAGAATGCTCCGGCTCGGGCAGCTTTCTCCACGGCTGCGCGATGCTCGCGATATGCTTATCGCTCGAGCCGGAGGCCTTCTGTGTGGCTGCTTCGCCCGAAAGCGAAGCGATCTCGCGATCGATATCGCGGCCATCCGTCCGGATTGGTTCGGCGGACTTCCGATAGCGGATCGCCATCTATATGTCCCTTGCGTGCGAGCCGAATATCGCCGCCCCGAGTGCTACAAGCGTCATGCCGAGCGCGCCTGCCGCCATGGATATCCATGCGTCTTTCACTCGTTTGGTCGGAACCACCGGGTCGGGCGGCAGATTGTAGACTTCCGGCTTGTCGACCAGCAGGAAAAATGCATTGAGCCCTTCGGTGCCCGGCTGCGCTGCAGAATCTGCACCGTAGAGATAAGCATCCTGCAAGCCTGTTTCATGCAGCCTTTCGACCCGCGCTTCAGCCTTGCGCTGCAGCTCGGAGATCTCGCCGAACTGAATCGATTCCGTCGGACACGCTTTGGCGCACGCCGGCGTCATGTCTTCACGCAGCCGGTCGTAACAGAGAGTGCACTTCCAGGCACGGCCGTCTTCTTCGCGCCGGTCGATTACGCCAAAGGGGCAATTCACGATGCAGTAACCGCAGCCGTTACAGACATCCGGCTGCACATACACTGAGCCGAACTCGGTCCGTACGATAGCGCCTGTCGGGCAACTCTCCAGACATCCGGCGCGCGCGCAGTGCTTGCATACATCCGACGAAAAGAGCCACGAAAATGCGCCGTCATCCTGCGGCTTCAGCGGCACCGGCCGTTCGATGAACGCTACGTGACGCCAGGTCGAAGCCCCCAGGTGTACGGTGTTGTCGTACGACATTCCGGTGAACAGGAAGCCATCGTCCGGCAACTGGTTCCACTGCTTACACGCCACTTCGCATGCTTTGCAGCCGATGCAAAGTGTGGTGTCGGTGAAAAATCCTTTCTGCGCGGCCAAACTATATATTCCCTTCTTTGGACTCCATTGCCTTGAAGCCATGCTTGGCTTCGGGCTTGTAGCGGGCAATGGGTAGGTCGCGCTCTTCTTCGCGCGACGGCAGCTTCTTTACTAGACGCCCGCTGGTCACGTAGCGGCGATGTTTACTGGTGCGTCCCGGCTCGATCGTTGCCGTGAACGCTTTCGATTCCTGTATCGAGACATTCGGATCGGCCACAAATCCGATCAGATCGTTGGCGGCATCGCCTCGCACGAGTCCTTTTGTCGACCAGTGATACGGCAGACCGATCTGGTGAATCGTGCGTCCTTTAATGCGAAGCGGCCGCATACGCTCTGTCACGAGCACACGCACGTCAATCTCGGCGCGCATCGTCCGGATCGTCGCCCATCCGCCATTCTTCAACTTGCGCTCCGCGGCTAGTTCCGGCGAGACCTCGCAGAACATCTCCGGCTGCAATTCAGATAACCAGCAAAGCCAGCGCGACATCCCGCCAGCCGTGTGATGTTCCGTCAACCGGTAGGTCGTGATCAGGTAAGGAAAGCGCGGATCTTCGAACGGTTGATGATACGGATTGTCTTTGCGCATCCATTCCATGCGTTCGGGATTGCACTGCTGTCCGTAAAGCGGATTTTTGATGACCGACTCCTGCGGTTCGTAATGCGTAGGTAACGGGCCGTCTTCAAGACCTGCCGGAACAAAGATCCATGCTTTTCCATCCGCCTGCATGATGAACGGATCGATGCCGGAGATCGTCTCTTTGCCGCGCGCGTCTTTTGAAGGCCGGTACGAGGGAGGGCGCTGCACGATGAAGTCGGGATCATCATAGCCGGTCCACTCCTCCTTCTGCTCGTCCCACCACACAAGCCTTTTGCGCTCCGACCACGGCCGCCCTTCCGGATCGGCCGATGCGCGGTTATATAAAGTGCGGCGGTTGTGCGGCCAAGCCCAGCCCCATTCGGGTGCTACGTAATTCTGCTCCCAATGCGGTTTGCGGCGCGCCGTCTGATTCTTCCCGTCACGATAGGCTCCCGAATAAATCCAGCAGCCGCACGCCGTCGAGCCATCGCTTTTCAGTGAAGTGAACCCGTCGACCGGCTTGCCATCCACGATCGTGTAGCCATTGATTTCACACAGCACGACCTCTGCGCTCGGCTCCTGCAACAGGCCCTCGACGGGATAATTCCACGTGAGATCGCGAATCGGCCAATTGCGCGGCTGGTCGCATTCATCCTGGTACATGCGCTTCAGCCGCTCGCCTAGTTTGAAAATAAAGTCGAGCTCGCTGCGGGTATCGCCCTTCGGCTCAATCGCTTTGTGATGCCACTGCAGAAGGCGTTGGGTATTAGTAAAGCTGCCGTCCTTCTCGGTATGGGCAGCGGCCGGGAAAAAGAAGACTTCTGTAGCGATCGTTTCCGGCTTCACTTCGCCGCGCTCGATTTCCGGCGCATTCCGCCAAAAATCTGCGGTCTCGGTCACCTGAAAATCGCGCACGACAAGCCAATCGAGTGCGCGCAGCCCTTTGCGCTGCAGCGGACCGTTCATCGATCCGACGCTTGGGTTTTCGCCCATCACGAAGTAGCCCTTTACCGTGCCGTCCACCATGTCCACCACCGTGTTCATGTGCGAGTGGTCGCCCGTAAGCGTAGGCAGATAGTCGTAACACCAGTCGTTCTCTTTCGTTGCTGCTTCGCCGAACCAGGCCTTCATCAGCGATACGAAATATTTCTCGTACTCGCCCCACCAGCCCGAAGGCGATTCGTTCAAGCGTAAATACGTCTCGAGATCCTTATCGTATTTGGCCTTGGGCATCGGCAAATAGCCAGGCAGCAGATTATAGAGAGTCGGAATATCGGTCGAGCCTTGAATCGAAGCGTGGCCGCGCAAGGCAATGATCCCGCCGCCGGGCCGGCCCATGTTTCCGAGCAGGGCCTGGATGATCGCGGCGGAGCGAATGTACTGCACGCCCACCGAATGCTGTGTCCAGCCCACTGCATAGACAAATGCGCCCGTGCGCTCGCGTCCGGAATTGCGGCAAAGCGTCTCTGCCACCTTAAGAAACAGGTGCTGTGGCACACCGCACGCTTCCTCTACCATCTCCGGTGTGTAACGCGAATAGTGCTTCTTCAGAATTTGAAAGACACAGCGCGGATCTTCGAGCGTGGGATCGGTGCGCTCGGCTTGAATCGGCTGCCGCTGAATCGGTTCACCTTTCTTGCCGGCTTCCGATTCACGCGCGCCGCCCGCGGGCTCTGGATCTACGCCTTCGTACATCCACGTTCTGGCCTGATACGCTCCTTTATCTTCCTGCCAGCCGCTGAAAAGCCCGTCCAGCTCTTCTGTGTCTTTGAAATCTTTATTGATGATGGCGGGAGCGTTCGTGTAGTGAACGATGTACTCCTTGAAGTACTGCCGGGTTTCCAGAATGTAACGAATAATTCCGCCGAGAAAGATGATATCCGAGCCGGCGCGGATCGGCACATGAATGTCCGCAACGGCGCTTGTGCGGGTGAAACGCGGGTCTACGTGAATAATAGTTGCACCGCGCTCTTTCGCCTTCATCACCCAGCGAAAAGCGACCGGGTGGCACTCGGCCATATTCGAACCTTCAATCACGATCACATCGGAGTTAGCGAGATCGCCGGGAAAATCCGTCGCGCCGCCGCGTCCGAACGAGGTCCCCAAACTGGGGACCGTGGAGGAGTGTCAAATACGGGCCTGATTTTCGATCTGAACAATACCGAGGGCAGTAAAGAGCTTCTTGATCAGGTAGTTTTCTTCGTTGTCGAGCGTGGCGCCGCCCAGGTGCGCCATCGCCATGGTGCGCCGCAGCGGATTCCCATCCTTGTCCTTGTCTTCCCAATTCGCGTCGCGCGTTTTTTTTACGCGTTCGGCCACCATGTCCATCGCTCGCTCGAGCGGGATCTTCTCCCACTCGGTGCCATACGGACGCCGGTACAAGACGTCCGAAACACGATGCGACCCGGTCACAAGCTGAAACGTAGCGGCGCCTTTGGGGCAGAGACAGCCTTGCGAAAGCGGCGAGCGCGGATCGCCCTCGATATCGATGATCTTTTCGTCTTTCACATAGACAAGCTGGCCGCAACCGACCGCGCAGTATGGACAGACAGACGCAGCCACACGGTCGGCGTGTTTCGTCCGCGCGCTCAGCGTCTCGGTGCGGCTCGAAGCCGCCGTCTTCCCGAGTCCCAAAACATCTCCGCTCTTCAACTGGTTCAACACCGGCCATGGAAATGACATCAGGAAGTAGACGCTGAATAATCCGAAGAAGTCACCGATGAAAATGCCGGCAACCCAATTTTTACTGTGGTCCGGTCGAACCGATATCCCCGCCCTGCATTCCCACCAGGACAAGGCCGGCGATCACAAGGGACGTCGCAATTGCTTTCGTCGTCAGCACCCATGGGCGGAAATCTTCACGGAACCACGAGGGTTTCCAGCGTGTGATAGCGTACGCCCCGAGAAAAATAATGACATAACGCAATCCGGAAATTGCCTCGACAACCGCCGGATTCGCACGGCTTACAGCGAACACGACGAGAAAAGAACCCACTCCGGCGATAATCCGGTTCGTGAAATACAGAACCTTATTGCGCGGCTCATCTGCTCCTGAGTTTTGAAAGACCTGCCGGCGCCAGGAAGGCGGAAGGAGCAATGAAGCGGCGCCGATAAACGTGCCGAACGTGAAAAATACATAACCGCTGATGAAGTTAGTCTGGTTGAAGACAATCTTCTGGAGCACGTTCGTCATGCCGAACGCTGCCGAAGCAATCAGAATCTTGGGCAGCATCTTTCTGAGCGGCTTTCTTTCGGCGAAAAACATCACGAAGCCGCCGATCGTGAGAATACTGAATCCGGCAAATTGGCCGCCCACCGGCTCTTTGAGCAAAGGAATCGCGATCAGCGCCGTGGCAACGGGCGCAAAGCCTCCCATGGCAGCGAGTTCGTCGGAAGCTTCGCCCGATTTGAGTGCCCAGTAATAAAAATAGGATGCAACCAGGTCGATAAGTCCGGCCGTGAATCCCAGTGCGCCGATGCGTAGCCCCGGCCAGCGGAAGCCGAAGGGAATCAGAATAAGTCCGAAGATGCTGATCGCGCCTAACCAGAAGACATAGGAGATGAGATTCTGTGTCCCCCTCTTTTGAAGCAACACCTTGTCCCATACAAGCGAAATCCCGATCAGCCCGTGCGCAATGATCGCCAGGGGAACGCCGTTGAGCGCGACTTGCTGGATCACCTTCATCCGCGGTCCGGCTCACGGCGCGCGTTTTTCATGGAGTAGAGAGTCTATCGTCTGTATCAAGCGGGCAGCCGCCGCCTTTGTCAGGCATTCTTTCTCCAGAGCAGCGCGCCCGCTCCCAGCAAGGCGGCGGCAATCGCCGCAACCGGCGCCCGGCGAAGGTTCAGCCAGTTTTGCAGACTGCAGCTTTTGGCCGTCGCGGTAAAAATACCGTGTGCGGCGTAATCGCCGGAAACAGGCTCAAACAGATTATCCGGCCGCTCCGGCGAAACCGGTTCCCGCGTTTGCTGCGCATCAACACCGGTTCTACCCAGATACCGGTCCGCCAAACCGGGCACGATATCCTGTCCGTAAACGGCCGTCACCGTCGATCCGCCAACGAAAATCTCGCGCCGCCTGTGATGTGCAGCCCAATAGACCGCGCGCCCTGCCACTTCTGGCTCGAAAATCGGCGGTACCGGTTGGGGATGCCGGGGCAGACGCGTGCGGCACCAACTGAATTGCGGCGTATTCATGGCCGGTAAATGAACTGCTGTGACATGAACCTTGCTCCGTTTATGAATCAGCTCGCAGCGAAGCGAATCGGTAAAACCGACAATCGCATGTTTGGCGCCGCAATACGCCGATTGCAGGGGAATCGAACGGTACGCTAATGCGGAGCCAATTTGGACAATCGTACCCCTGTCGCGCGGCAGCATCTGTTTCAGTGCAGCCATCGTTCCGTAGACGCAGCCTAAATAAGTTACTTCTGTTGCACGCTTGAACTCGGCGGGCGTAATCTCATCGAGCGGCGCGAAAATGGTCGTCATCGCATTATTGACCCACACATCCAGCGGACCGAACTCGTTTTTAACCGATTCTGCTGCGCGTTCGATCGATTCGGAATCGGAGACATCCGCCGGGAACGCCAGCGCGCGCCCGCCGAGCTCTTCCACTTCGGCCTTCGCGGCTTGCAACCGGGCCGAATCGCGTGCAATCAGCCCGATTGAAGCTTGCCGCTTTGCAAACTCGCGAACTACTGCGCGGCCGACGCCTGCTGATGCGCCTGTAATCATTACTACTTCATTTGCGTTTTGCGCGCCTTTCAAGATTCGCCTCCATATGGAGGATGCGGTGCCGGATGCCGGGTTACGGAGAATTTCCGGTAGATTGGCGCTGCTGCTCGAGCAGACTCTGCACTTCCTGATCGGTGGTCTGCGAAAAATTTTCGTACCAGATGCCTACAGCTACGAACGGTGCGGGAGTACAAGCGCAAACGATAGCGTCGACGCTACCCTGAAATTCATCGCAGGTTTCGCGAGCGGCAACGGGTACTGCGACCATAATGCGCGCCGGTTGCTGCAGGCGCAACGCGCGGCTTGCGGCTTTCATGCTCGCGCCCGTTGCCAGGCCGTCATCCACCAGAATGACAATGCGTGCAGTGATCGGCAGCGCCGGTCGTCCTTGCCGGTACAGGTCTTCGCGGCGTTTCAACTCGCGCTCTTCTCGCGCCGTGATTTCATCGATCACATCCCCAGGCAAGTCCAGCTCGCGGATTAACGGTTCATTTAGAACACGGATTCCGCCGCTCGCAATGGCCCCGATCGCAAGTTCTTCCTGGCCCGGCAGGCCAAGCTTGCGCACCAGAAAAATGTCGAGCTCGACGCCGAGTGTACGGGCGACCTCGAAGCCAACGGGGACGCCGCCACGGGGCAAAGCTAGTACCAGTGGATTCGGTCCCTCTATCAGTGGGCGGACCTGCTCGGCTAATTGCTGTCCGGCATCGTAACGATCGCGGAAAATGGGCCCTGCGCGCCTTTCGGGATTTCTTCGCGGAAGAATCCTCATGGCTGCTCTGTCATCGAGACTCCATCGGATACTCGCCGCGTTTCGTATTTTCTATCCACGCTTGGTTCCCACTCAGGGTGAAAGGCACTCAAAGCGAATGCGATGCTGCTTGTTCACCAGGCTCCAACGCTGCACCGCGCCTAATCCCCAGTCGGCTCCTTTGCTCAAGAGGCCGGCAGAGTTTAAACGATCGAGTGCGCTGGTTTCAAAACAGACCGGAACCGGGGATGTGCTCACAGTACGTCGCATCCAGCCGCCATCCGGATGCGGCGGAAGGGGCGACCATTTCCGACCGGGCGCGAAATACTCTAGGTACCAGTCGTCTGAATCAAGATTGGAATAATAAACAGTCGTCCGGGGCGGAAGCTGCCGGTCGAGTGTTTGCGCGAACATCAGCACCGGGTCGGCGCTCGAATGAGCATGCGGAAAAACATAGGCCGAAAAATTCCAGGCAGCAACGGCAGCGGTTAGTGCAAGAAACGCATTCACACGTTCCAGGCGACCCGATTTCCGTGCGATCCAAACGCCAATCAGCAGCACAACAGGCGGCCAGAGATAGAGCTTATGAAACGCTGCACCGGGCTCCCACCAAGCCAAAAAAATCGCGTATACGATGATCCATGCCCAAAGTACGATTCGCGTACGCTTCCCCGCAATCGTCGCGCTTTGCGGCTTTGGCCGGCGAAATAGAACAGCCGCTGTCGCCAGTGTGATCAGGCAAAGCGCAAATCCGAGATACACCGGCAGGGAAAGATAATTTTGCAGAAGCGTCCATCGACCGCCTAGAAAAAGTTTTACGTAACTCGCAAAATAGGTGGCGACTAGTCCTGGTAGCGAATGTCCCGCCCGCCAGTCCATCGAGCGTGTGAGAATCCATGAAACCAGTGTCGGCGCGCTAGCATGATCGACCTGGCTATATGCAAGCCAATAAGCCATTAGAATGGCGGCTGCGCTTCCGGCCAGGTAAGCAGCGGACGTCCAGATGCGTTTGATTCGCGGCCACTCGTTGAACCACGCTATCGCGCAAACAGCAGGCACACAGAGGAAAACCGCAAGCTGGTGGAACATCATTGCGATCACATAGCAAATTGCCGAAGAAAGAATGCGCGGTGGTTCCTTCAGCAACAGATTAATAGCGAGCGTGCTGAACAAGACGGAAACGATATAGCTGTTTGCGTCGGTGGAAAACTTCCACCAGGTGGCTCCGAATGCAAACAGCGCAAGGCAGAATAGTGCAATTTTACGAGATTGCGTAATTCGCTGTGCAAATGCAAAAACCAGCGAGGCCGTGACAATGCTGGCGGCGATGTTTAGACCCTGCAGAACCGAAATCGCCCGGCCATGAAAACCCAGCGCTGTTGCCCCCCGGTACAGCAGGTATCCGACCGCGTTGTAAAAGAGATGATTCGGATGAAACAGCACGCCTTTCGAGAATTCGCCCGCGCTGAACTTCTCGATATAAAGCGAAAACAGCACGCCATCCCAGTAAAAAGTCCGAGTAGCAAAGCCTACATAAAGCGCGAAAATAAAGCCCGTGAGCAGCAGCCGGGTTCTGATCGGCGAAGCCTGTTCGAAACGCGCGAGTTCCCGTCCGCTCATCTCTACATTGTGCAGTAGCGTTCCCGTTGTTTCGTTATCCTACAGATTCGCGGTGATAAGGATGAGGCCAGCGCTTTATCGACGAGGCGAAGACTAAAACAATGATCGGGCATCTGCGCGGAACCATTCTCGAAAAACATCCGAACGAAACCATTGTGGAGGCGGGCGGGGTCGGTTACACTGTGCAGATTCCCATCTCGACCTATACCACTTTGCCGGAAGCGGGCGCGGCCGTCGCGCTGCGCGTTCATACGCACGTACGCGAAGATGCTCTCGTTCTCTTCGGTTTCGCCACCAGGTTGGAGCAGACCGTCTTCGAGAAACTGATTTCGGTAAGCGGCATCGGGCCGCGGCTCGCGATTACCGTGCTCTCGGGGCTTCCGACGGCCGATCTGATCAATGCCATCCGCACGGGCGATCTGGCAAGGCTCGTGCGCATACCGGGCGTCGGAAAAAAGACAGCCGAGCGCATTGTTCTCGAACTCAAAGAAAAGCTCATGGCTGTCGAAGGCGCAGGCGTT
>DATBGM010000125.1:0-13443 GCA_036557945.1 Bryobacteraceae bacterium
CTCTGGGACGTGCTCTTCTCGCTTATTCACCGGATCTCGGGGCTCTCGGGCGTGGTGCTTGCAAATACTCTAATCCTAGGGTTCGTGAGTGTGCTCTTGTACCGGCTGGTGCGCAGACATGCGGCGAACGATGCGCGTGCATTGATGATTACGATGACCGCGATGTGTACGACAGCGATTCACTGGCTGGCGCGACCGCATCTGCTTTCGTGGCTTCTGGTTCTCCTCGCATTGCATCTGATCGACCGTGCCGAACAGGGCAGAACACGTCTGTTGTGGTGGATCCCTGTGCTGGTTGCGCTCTGGGCGAATCTGCACGGCTCATTTCCGATCGCAATTGTTTTGTTGCTGGCCTATGGCGGCGCGAATACCCTTCAAGAAATTGCTCATGTGGGCTTCCGCGAGACTTGGCCCGCGTTTCAGCGGAATCAGACCTATTTCCTTTGTGCAGCGGCTTCGCTCGCGGCCAGCTTGATCAATCCGTACGGCTGGCATTTGCACGAGCACATTATGACGTATTTGGCGGATGCGAAACAGCTCAACAGCATTGCCGAATTTATGCCGTTTGATTTTCAATCGCCGCTTGCCATTTGCGTGGAAGGTCTTTTGATTCTGGGCGGCTGTGCGGCGCTGGGCTGCTTTCGGCGGGGTCGTTGGGCGCAGGGTATGGTGCTGCTGGTTTGGGCGCACCTTGCGTTCAAGTCCGCGCGCAACGTGCCGATTTTTGTGTTTTTCGCGGCCCCGGCCGTGGCGGGATTGGTAACGGCTGCTCTCGAAAGCCTCGAGCGAGCGGATGTAGCGAAATGGCTGCGGAATTTGAACTTCGACGTACTGTCGTTCGGCAAAGGTTTCGATGCGTTTGAGCGAGTGGAGCGAATTCCGTTCATTCCGATTGCTGCTGCGCTGCTGCTGGCTATGTTGCTGGGAGTATTGCCTTTAGGAAGGCAGCAGCGTATCGCGGATTTTGATGCGCGGGATTTTCCGGTGGCAGCGGCGCGTGTGGTTGCGCAACACCCCGGAAGGCGCGTGTTCACATTCGATCAATGGGGCGACTATTTGATCTTCCGGTTTTACCCCAATATGCGCGTTTTCACCGACGGTCGCAGCGATTTCTACGGCGCGAACTATGCCCAAGATTGGGGACACGCAGTGAATGCCCGCTATGATTGGCGAAAAGAATTCGTACGCTATTCCATCGATACAGCTTTGCTTCGTACAACCGACCCGCTGGCCTCTGTTCTGAAAGAAGCACGAGAATGGAAGACCGTCTTCGATGACGGCCGAGCCATTGTGTTTGAGAAACAATAATGCCTTCGGTGCCGGTCGTCATTCGAGTGGGTCTCGTGCTGCTAGTTGTGGCGGCGGCGATTTATGACCTGCGCTTCCGGCGCATTCCGAATTGGGTGAACGTTTCCGGCATCATTCTTGGCTTCGGCTTGAACGCTCTTTTATTTCAGTTGAGCGGCACAGCAAAAGCAGGCGAAGGCATGCTGCTGGCGATGGCCGTGTATCTGCCGCTCTATCTGCTGCGAGGCATGGGCGCAGGCGATGTGAAGCTGATGGCCGCTATCGGCGCGCTAGTTGGACCCGGAAATTGGTTTCAGATCTTTATCGCGACAGCGCTGCTGGGCGGTGCCGCAGCAGGCTTCTTTGCGCTCATAAAAGGCCGGTTGACGGACACGCTCTGCAACCTCTACTTTTTACTGAAAGATCTGATCTGCTTGCGCGCTCCGTATCGAACGAATCCACAGCTCGATTTTCGGTCTGCGGCGTCTTTAAGCCTGCCTCACGGCGTCCTGATTGCGCTTGGATCGTGCGTTTTCCTTGCCTCTCTGTTCGCGGGAGATAAAGGCTTATCGGTCATTATCTCGAAATTTTTTACCGGGATTTTCTGACGCTGGTGTCTCCTTGTTTCACGGAAATACTTGCATTCTGTGAACCACTCTCTTAGCGAACCTTCTGCTCCACGTCAATCCGTTCTGGCGGATGTCGCAGCGGAAGGTAACACAAACAGGAAAGGAAGACATAAATGGTTCGCTCATTTTTCAAAGAAGAGGACGGACAGGATTTGGTCGAATATTCGCTGCTCCTGGCGTTCATCGCTCTGGCGGCGGTAGCAGTTTTGGGGCAGGTCAAGACCCAAATAAGTGGCGTGTGGAGCAAGGTTAATAGCAAGCTTGCAAACGCGTCTGCTGCGGCCAACTAACGTTCAGCAGCGGGAGCGCATGAGAACGGTGTTCCCGCATTTTCTAAGAAATAAGCCTTTATGAATCGACGTCTCGGATCAGTATTTCTCTTTGCGCTGCTTGTTTCAGCAGTGGCAAGCTTTCTCGTTTACCACTTCGTTGTTGCACAAGTGGAAGCGGCTTCGCGCCGGCCCGTCGCGAAGCGGAAATTGCTGGTGGCAGCGAAAGCGCTGGAAGCAGGCCATTTGATCCAGGGCGCCGATCTGCGCTGGATCAATTCCGCCGCGCCTGCACCGAATGGTTCGATCAACGACATGCAACAGGCAGTCGGGCGGGGCGTGATTGCATTAATCTATCCGAACGAACCGATCGCCGAAGGTCGACTGGCAGCGCGCGGTGCCGGCGCCGGGCTGGCCTCGATGATTCCGGTCGGCAAGCGCGCGGTGGCGCTGAAGATCGATGAAGTAGTGGGTCTGGCGGGCTTTGTCGTGCCTGGCATGCGCGTGGACGTGCTCGTGTCCGGCGGAAACACCGATTCAGGCCGCAACGGAGTCCTTTCTAGAACGGTTTTGCAGAACATTGAGGTGCTTTCGGCCGGGCAGAAGATTGAGAAGACCGCCGATGGGAAGCCGCAGGATGCCCAAGTTGTGAATCTGCTGGTGACGCCGGATCAGGCGGAAGTCCTTAGTCTCGCAAGCAGCGAAGCCAAGGTACAACTCGTGCTGCGCAACCCGCTCGATACGAAGGAAGAGAAGACGCACGGCACGTCGGTAGCTGCGCTGTTTGGCTTACCCGAAGCTCCAAAGCCGGTTGTGAATACCGCGCCGGTGCGAGTTTTGCGGCCAGCCCTTTCGCCTGCAGCTGTACCCACCGTCGAAGTTTTTAGCGGAACAAAGCGGAGCGAACAGGCACTGAACTAACTCCCATGAACAATTTTGCTTTAAAAGTTGCATCCCTGATCGTGTGCCTGGCTGTGACCGGCCGCGCGCAAGGTCCGGCTCCCTCCGACCTGTACGTCGGGTTGAACAAGTCGAATATTTTAGAGAACACGAATGGCGTAAAGCGTATTTCAATTGCGAATCCCGACGTGGCGGAAGCGGTCGCGGTGAGCAAAACAGAAGTGCTGGTAAACGGTAAGGCTGCGGGCGACACCAGCCTGGTGCTCTGGGACCAGCGCGGGCAGCGGACAATGTTTGATGTCCATGTGACAGTGGCCGATTCGCGGCCGGAAGCGGCACGCGCGGAACTGCAGCGCGAATTGCCGGGCCAGAATGTAACGTTCGAACTCGGTAATGGAACGGTCTTTCTGCGTGGCCTAGCGAATGACGTAACCTCGGCCGACCGGGCGGCGGCAATTGTTTCGACTCTTGGCAAAGTGGTTAACCTGCTGAACGTGAAAGTGCCTTCGGCGGACCCCCAAATTCTGCTGAAAGTACGCTTTGCCAATGTGTCTCGCGGCGCAACACAACAGTTAGGTTTGAATCTCACCAGCTTGGGCGCAGCTAACACGATTGGAAATATTACAACCGGGCAGTTCGGCCAGCCGCCGACATTTGATCCTAAACAAAATAAAGTCACCTTCAACGATCTGCTGAACATTTTCCTCTACCGGCCAGACCTAAACCTGGCGGCGACCATTGAAGCCCTGGAGCAGAAGCAGCTTGTGCAGATTCTGGCCGAGCCAAACCTGATGACGGTAAGCGGACGTCCGGCAAGCTTTTTGGCCGGCGGCGAGTTTCCGTATCCGACGCTTCAGGGAGGCGGCGCGGGCATCGGTCAGGTCACGATTCAGTTTCGCGAGTTTGGTATACGAATCCACTTTCTGCCGGTGATTACACCGCGCGGCAGCATTCGGCTCGCGGTAACGCCGGAAGTCAGCTCACTCGATCCGGCGAATGGCCTCACTGTGAGCGGCTATACGGTACCTGGACTGGCTACCCGCCGCGTGCAAACGGAAGTGGAACTCGAAAACGGACAGAGCTTCGTTATAGCAGGGTTACTGGACAATCGCACAACCGAGAATCTGAGCAAGATCCCTGGCCTAAGCAGCATTCCGTTATTAGGGAAATTGTTTGAATCGCGGCAGCTATTGAAGAACAACAGCGAGTTGCTCGTGCTGGTGACACCGGAACTGGTGAAACCCCTGCCGGCAGGAGCGCAACTGCCGGAAGTGAAAATGCCGGTGAAATTCATGCAGAATGCGCCGCATAAGGCGCCGCAGAACCCAACGGATCCGAAAGGCAAGCTGCCCGCGACGGATGCGATACCGATCGAGACTTTGAAGAACTGGAGCGAGCCGCCCAATGCAGACGCCGGTAACACGGTGACAACCATTCAGCAGCTGCCGAATCTGCAGGCGAACCCAACAAACACAGTGCCTCCGGCGGCTCCGGCTCCGCCGAAAGGTGAGAAGTAGCAGTAGCCATGAAATCCACCAATTTGCTCTTGGCGCTCGAAGACGATTACCTCCGTCAGGACATTACTTCGCTGCTCTCACGATCGGAGTCGTCATATACCGAACAGGACCCAAGAGACTGGAAGCAACTTATACAGCGCGTGCAAAGCGATCGGCCGGAGATTCTGCTGGTTGAATTGAACGCGATCCGGACCGATATCAGCGAAGCGCTGCGGGCAGTAAAGAAGAACGCGGTGCAGACGAAGATCATTGCACTGCATCCGACCGACGATCCGCAGACGATTTTGACCGCGATGCGGGCCGGGGCAAGTGAATTCGTTCATCCGCCCTACGAGCAGACCTTCGTGCCGGCCTTGGAGCGGGTGATCGAAACGTGCGATGGCGACCAAGGCGGACAGCGGCGCGGCAAAGTGATCGGATTTTTATCGGCCAAGGGTGGCTGCGGATCGACTACGCTCGCCTGTCATGTGGCTGTCGACTTGAAACGGCAGACGGGACAGCGGACCCTGCTCGCCGATCTTGATTTCACTTCCGGCATGGTCGGTTTCTTGATGAAGACGGCGAGCACATACTCGGTGTTGGATGCGGTGAGGAATTTATCGCGCCTTGACGAGAGCTTGTGGAAAGCGCTGGTGGTGGAGTGGAGGCCTGGACTCGATGTCATTCCGAGCCCGGAAGATTTCTCGCACGAGAGCGCACCAAGCCGCGATGACTTGCGCCAGGTGATCCGGTTTATGCGTACGCAGCATGACTGGGTCGTGCTCGATCTGGGACGGAGCCTGAACGAAGTGGCCGCCGCTGTTTACTCGGAACTGGACGAGCTGCTTTTGGTTTCCGTGCTCGAAGTATCGGCGCTCCACGGTTTGAAGAGTGTCGCGCAAAAATTGCGGGACAGCGGCGAGGATCTTTCCAAACTGGAACTGGTCTTGAACCGCACGCCGAAGATGATGGACATCACGCAGGAAGAGTTGCAGAAGGTTCTCGGCCGGCCGCTTTATGCGATGCTGCCGAACGACTATCCGAGCCTGTACGAGGCTTATTCGGCGGGCACGCTGTTACAGCCGAATAATCGGCTGGCCATGCAGTTTTCTTCACTAACAACAAAGCTGGCGGGCCTTGAGAAGAAACCTGCACCGAAGAAGAAATTTTCGTTATTCAAGTAGCCGGAGACGCCCATGGAAACGTTGACCGCCCCGCGTGAAACCAGCCCGCCGCAAAGCACTTCAACGCAATATCAGGACATGAAGTTTGCGATTCACCGCAGACTGCTTGACCGCATCAACCTCGAGGCGCTGGCAGCACGCTCGACCGAACAGGCTCGGCAGGGTATCCGGCCTTCGATCAGCAAGCTGATTAATGAAGAGAAGACTCCCCTGAGCCTGGCGGAAAAAGACCAACTGATGGAGGAGGTGCTTGATGAAGTGTTTGGGCTTGGTCCGCTCGAACCGCTGCTGCGCGACAAAACCGTTTCGGACATCCTGGTGACCACGCCGAAGATTGTCTATGTCGAACGCGGTGGCAAGCTTGAACGCACGTCTATCGCATTCAAAGACGATGCGCACCTGATCCGGATTATCGAGCGCGTGGTTTCGCGCGTGGGCCGCCGGGTGGACGAATCGTCACCGATGGTGGATGCGCGGCTGCCGGACGGTTCGCGCGTGAATGCGGTAATTCCGCCGCTAGCGGTGGATGGTCCGTTGCTGTCGATACGGCGCTTCGGTGGTTCCCCTTTGCAGCCGGTCGATTTGATTCGCAATCAGTCAATTACGGATCCCATGCTGGAACTGCTCAAATCATGCGTGAAGGCCCGGCTGAACATTGTTATTTCCGGCGGTACGGGCGCTGGTAAGACGACCTTCCTCAACATGCTTTCCGGCTTCATTTCCCCGAACGAACGCATTGTGACGATCGAGGACGCGGCTGAATTGCAATTGCGGCAGCCGCATGTTGCGCGGCTAGAAACACGGCCGGCGAATATCGAGGGCAAAGGGGCGATTATGCAGCGGCAGCTGCTGGTGAATGCGCTGCGAATGCGCCCCGACCGGATTGTAGTGGGCGAAGTGCGCAGCGACGAGGCTCTTGACATGCTGCAGGCGATGAACACGGGCCATGACGGCTCGCTCACGACCGTCCACGCCAACAGCCCGCGCGATGCAATCAGCCGTCTGGAAGTAATGGTGAGCATGGCGAATTCGAACCTGAATGTGCGCTCGATCCGGCAGCAGGTGGCTTCGGCGGTGGACCTCTTTGTGCAGATTTCGCGTTTGAGCGACGGCACTCGTAAAGTGACGCATGTAACCGAATGCGTCGGCATGGAAGGCGAGCAGGTGACCACGCAAGACATTTTCGTGTTTGAGCGCGCTGGCATATCGAAGGACGGACGCGTGATGGGCCGGTTTCAGGCGACAGGCGTGCGGCCGAAATTCAGCGAGCGCTTGAAAGCCGCCGGAATCGAGCTTCCTCCGAGTATTTTCCAGAGTTCGTATGAGGTGCGCTGAGTAGCGGGTAAACGGCATGATTCTCTTCCTGGCCATATTCGTTTTTCTATTTTTGGTGGCAGCGCTGTGCATCGGCTTCGGGCGCGCGTTTCTGGTTTCGCGTCAGAAGCAGCAGATCCGGTTGATGCTGCGCCGGGCTGAATCGGAAGCCGGCAAACGCCGTCCGGATTTGTTGAAAGCGGAAGTGATAGAGGACCCACTCAGTAAGGTGTTCGGCGACGCGAAGGCGTTCCAGCGGCTGGGCGCGATGCTTGAACAGTCCGGGATGGACTGGAGGCTGGCGAAGTTTGTGAGCATTACCGTGATCGCGACGATTGCAGGTTCGTTCGCCGGCTTCATATTGCCGGGATTTTCGCGCACCTTTATAACGGCGTTTATTCCCGGCATTCTAGCCGGGCTTGTTCCGTTCCTGATTATGCTGCGCAAACGCGCCAAGCGGTTGGCGAAGTTCGAAGAGCAGTTTCCGGAAGCCTTGAATTTTTTGGGACGCTCAATGCGGGCGGGTCATGCATTCTCGATCGGCCTGGAGATGCTGGTGGCCGATGCGCCGGAACCGCTGGGTGGCATCTTCCGGCAGATGCTGAACGATTTGCACCTGGGTTCCAGCCTGGAGACGTCACTGACCAAGCTAGCTGCAAGCGTGCCGCTGATCGACGTGCGGTTCTTCGTTTCGGCTGTGTTACTGCAGCAGGGCACGGGCGGCAACCTGGCGGAAATTCTGGACAGCATGGCGGGGATTATTCGCGAGCGATTCCGTTTAAAGGGCCAGGTAAAGGCGGCGAGCGCGCATGGACGCATTACAGGGCTGATCCTCTCGCTCATGCCCGTGGTGGTTGCGGGTCTGCTATTTATTACTTCACCGGGTTATCTCTTGGTGCTCGCGCGCGATCCGGACGGACAAAAGATGGTGATCGCGGCCGCCATCGGCCAGCTCATCGGCTTTTTCTGCATTCGCAAAATCGTCAATATCAAGGTCTGACTGATGCCACTCGTTCCTTTTATCCTGCTAGGCTTTGTTCTGTTCGCTGCGGTGGCGACTTTCGGCTATGTGCGTTTTGCCAAGCCGGTAAACATGCTCGATCAGCTTACGAACTCGACGGCGGTGGAGATCCCCGTCGCGCGCGAGTATGGCTTTGAAGAAAAGCCGGCGACCGGTTTCGCCAGCTTGCTCGAGCAGCTTGGGCGCGTGATGCCCTCGTCACCGGCAGAAGTGGCGTTGAAGAGGCGCGAACTGGCCTCGGCCGGATTTCGCGCGGGTTACGCTGCGCACGCGTTCCTCGGCATTAAGATACTCACCTGCGTGGCATTGCTCATATGCGGCCTGCTGTTCCGGACCTATATCGATGCCCAAGGATTGAACCGCCTGCTCATTCCGGTGGCATTCGCAGTCGGCGGGTTCCTCGCACCCGGTTGGGTGCTGCGACGGCTCATCAAAGCGAGGCAGGAAAAGATCCGCATGGCGCTGCCCGATGTGCTCGATCTGCTTGTGATTTCAACCGAAGCAGGCTGCGCGCTGGATAAGGCGATGGTGAATATCACGCGGGAGTTTAAGAGCTTCCATCCGGTAATTGCCGACGAACTGGCGTTGGTGAATATGGAGATGCTGGCAGGCCGCAGCCGCATTGAGGCGCTGCGCAATTTTGCCACGCGGACGGGTGAAGAGGAGTTGAAAAAGCTCGTCGCCATTCTGGTTCAGACCGATCGTTTCGGCACAAGCGTGGCCGATGCACTGAGAACGCAATCGGAATCCATGCGTGTTCAGCGAAAACACGCCGCTGAAGAGCGCGCGGGCAAAGTCGGTGTGAAGCTGGTGTTCCCGATTTTCTTTTTCTGCATGCCGTCGCTGATGGTGATTGTGGCCGGGCCGGGCATGCTGCAACTGTTTAAGAATTTGCTGCCCGCGCTGAATTCGTTGAATTAGCCAAGTTCCGGGCGCGCGTAACGGCGAGAGTTTGAGTGCCTCTTAGGCACCTATTAACAGAAGGAGACCTATGGATAACGTTTTCGTTCAGGCTGGACTTTGGGTGAGCGCGGCTGCCACGCTGCTGCTGTACTTCAAGCGGCGCCGTAACCGCAAGATGATGCAGTGAGCGGGAACGGGGGTCTGTCCCACTCTCGTGCGCTTCTTCACTCGATTTAAAGACGAGACCGGATCCGAGGTTGTCGAATTCGGTCTCGTTTTGCTTCCTCTGTTGGCGTTTTTGTTTCTGATTATGGATGTCGCCTGGATTTGTTTTGCTCAATCCAGTCTGCAGCATGCCGTCCAGGTGGGCGTACGTGCGGCGATTTCCGGTTATGTGCCGGCCGGAACAGCGCATCAGGATGATTACCTCAAAAATGTCGTGCAGCAGAATGCAATGGGGTTTCTCGCAGGCGACGACGGTCGCAACCTGATCAGCGTCAACTATTACAACCCCGCCAATCTTTCCAAGCCGCTGAGCGGATTCGGCAGCAATGCAGGCGGAAACGTCATCGAGATCAGTGTGAAGGAAGTGCCGGTCAGCACACTGGGACCAATTTTGCGAGAGAGCTGGGCCAAGGTTTACATGAAGGCAAACTCATCGGATGTGATGGAAGGATCGCCGGGAAGCTCGGCTGCGCCGCGTTAGAGTCATGTTGCAAAGGCGAAAGCGTGAATGCGAGCGCGGCAGCGCGCTGATTGAATTCGTGCTGTCGGCACTAGTCTGGGTGCCACTCCTGCTGGGAACAGTTGTTTTCAGCGTGAACCTGATTCGCGCTATTCAGGTCAGTCAGCTAGCGCGCGATTCGGGTCATATGTATGCACAAGGTGTCGATTTCGCACAAGCACAGAATGCCGCCCTATTGACGCGCTTGGCGTCCGGGCTGGGCATTCAGCAGAAGTCGGGCGAAGGGGCAGTCCTGCTTTCGAAAATAACGCTGGTTACCCAGCAAGATTGCGACGCAGCTAACATTCAAGCCTGTTCAAATCTGGGGAAATACGTTTTCACCAGTCTGTACGTCTTTGGCAACGGCAATTACGCCAAATCCAAGTTGGGAAGCCCCGACGATTCGGATTACGCCAAAGGTACGGCGCTTCAGCCGCAGGACTATCTGGTGAAGTCAAGCCTTGTGGCGCCCAATTTCCCGCATTTGTTCGATCCGCCGAGCGGCCAGCCGGCGCAAGCGGGGCAATATGCCTTCGTTTCAGAAGTGAGCGTCAATTCGCAGGTAATTAGCTGGAGTGATTTCAGCAACACGGGGTCGTATGCGCGATCGATCTTCTAATGCGCGAGCGAATGAGCGCGGAGCTGCGTTGATCCTGTTTACCATCATGCTCGTCCTGGTCGTGCTGCCGCTGATCGGGCTTTCGATCGATGGCGGAGTCGCGTATGTCGCGCAAGCGCGCCTATCGTCGGCGGTCGATGCAGCAGCGCTCGCCGGCGCACGGTCTTTAAATGTCGGCCAGGATCCTTCTTCGCAAGCCGCCAATGCTCAGGCGATCGCAGCCAAATATTTTGATGCTAATTTCCCGCCCGGTATTTTGAATTCCACCAATACGACGGTAACTGCCGATCCGCCGAAAGTATCGAGTTATCACACGATCACAATGCACGTGCAGGCCTCGTCCGATGTGCAGCTCTATTTCCTCGGTCTGCTGGGACATCCGACTGCACACCTCAGCGCCGAGGGTATCACTTCACGCCGCGACGTGAATGTGATTCTGGCGCTTGATCGCTCAGGCTCCATGGCTGGCGTATGCGAAGTAATGAAAGCCGATGCGGAAAACTTTGTCGATCGCTTTGTCGATGGGCGAGACCGCGTGGGACTGATCACCTTCATGGGAACAGCGAGCGTCGACTACGCAGCCACCAGAAGCTTCAAGAGTCAAAATCCGAGCCTGAACGACACGATTGCTCAATTACGATGCGCCAACAACACAGGATCGGCGGCCGCTTTGTCGCTTGCGCACCAAGAGATATTGGCTGCTGCGGAGCCGGGCGCCCTCAATATTGTCGTGTTCTTTACCGACGGTGTTCCAAACGGGTTTACTGCGGGACCAGCAACTCCGGGCGCCGATCCGGGTTTTCCGCTCAAATCCGGAAAGACCTGCAATGGAAATTCATACGCGCGGGCCTATATCTCGAATGGCGGAGGTATGTATGACATCGCGCCCCAGCCAATTAGTTCCGTGGCAAATCCGCAACTGAAAAATTGCCCGAACGGTTCCTTGTCCGCATTAGCGCAATCGTACCAGTTCATCCCTGAAGTCGATTTTTGGGCTGATTCGTCCAGCGGTTACACCGGGCTCACTCGCGATGCTTCCGGGAACATTATATTCTCGTCTGCTAACAGCAACGCTGTTTCGATAAATGCTGCCGACAATGCCGCTCTAAAGATCCGTAACGATGGGATCGTAATCTATGCAATCGGACTTGGAAGCAACGGCGGAGTCGACAGCGCATTTCTCCGCCGTGTAGCAAATGATCCTACAAGTACCCAATACGACTCCAAGCAGCCGACGGGAAAGTATTATTATGCACCGAATGCCGGGCAATTGGGTGCTGCATTCCAATCGATCGCATCGGAAATCCTGCGGATCTCGCAGTAGACTCATCCTACGTAGCGCCACCAATACATTTGGCGCGAGATGGCCAAAGAGAGCAAGTCCGCCGGAGGAATGACTAACGCCAGTCTCCCTGGATTTCGAAACCGGCCCAATAGAATGGCGACCATTCCTTGCACATTTCAAGCTGGGCCGCCCAGCGCCGCCGAAGGTGTTCACTGCTTCTCTCCCATTTCCCGATAAAACCGTGCCATGAGCTCCGCGGACGCCACGTCGTCCATCTTCCACAGGCTCGCGACTACGCGAGTAGCCCCGGCATACATGAACCCTCGAGTCAGTCCTACTAGTCCTTCGCCATCGATCTGCTTTCCCAAAGCTGTCTCGCATGCACTTAAGACAACAAGATCCACTGGTAAGTTCAGATTGTAGATATCCTCCAGGCTTAGGAAGCCATTCTGTGGGTTACCTTCCGGGTCTACGAGAGACAAGACCAAGCCAGACAATTCAGGATGAGAACTATCGAGGAGAGCATGGGTCGCAAAATGGACAATCCGATATTTTGCTAACTGCCCGCCTATAGCTCGGGGTCTATTCGCCGAGAAGTCCAAGGCGGCCATTTTTCGGACGCCCGGCGTAGCGGCGAGAATCGCGCTTGCCTCGCGACGAGAGGCGATGAGCCGGGGGAGGTGATCGCTTTGCCGGGCGTCGGCGATCGATCGCATCAAGCGCTCGCTGGTTAAGGTCATCGTCGAAGGGATTCCCTTTTGCCGTTTGCTATCGTCGTGTTTCACGCGTTCGTCACTACTGTCGAATACTGGGTCCGCCAAAACCGCTAAGGAATTCACCGGGGGCCGGCGCCTCGCCCGTTCGGAACGGAGAAGTGACAGTACGGAGGCAGACGGTAATGCGATAACTTCGTACCGGGCGATCAGCGGAGTGCCTGGGTCGTCGATTGGCAAAATCCCAAACGGTATGTACTGGAGTGCCCCGTCACTTACAACCGCCAGCCGTCTCCCTTTCAATTCTTTCTTTATCGGGGCAACAAGAATATTGGCCAAATTCGTTATGGCCCGACGCCATTCGGGATCGCTCTCCAGACAGCGGTTTTGGCTCAAGAGTGAATAAACATCGCGTGCGCGCGCCTCTACGCTCATACGAGAGGGCAATTCATAGGCTCTTACAGAATATGGAGTGACTGTCCAAACGCGAGTGTGAGCGTCGCCCAGCATGTATTCTATGAGGGTCGTGTCCTCGTCTAACAGCGCCTGGATCTCTCGGATTGTGAGTGCTTTAGGTTTTGCTAACGACGCATAGCGCGGACTGGTTTTCTGGATCGCCGCGTCCACCTCGTTCTGGCGCACAATGATTTTCGCAATTTCGCTATCGGCGGTTGTCTGTCCTAGCGTCCCATTTGATTGTGTCAGCACTCCCACGCGATTGTCGAACTTCACGACGAGCGACCGCTTCAAGAGCTGCATTTCCTCAAGTAGATTTCGGTCCACACCATTGCGGATGGCGACCCGCCCTCTTACTAGCATTTCCATGAGGGATTGTGCACGGGAACGTTCAATAACTTCTAGAGCCCCACCTGGATTGTCCTGACCAAATAGTAATTCGGTATAGCCGCGCCAGATATCAGCGTGCTGTGAACGAAAAACGGAGCGGCCATCGTCCGTTCCGCCCAGATGAGCCGTCTGCGCTTCCAATGCCTCCAACGCCTCTTCGTAGAGCTTGGCGGCGAATGGCCGGTTTTGCCTGTGGTGGAGGCGCAGAATTTCAGCCCACGACCCAAGCGACTCCGCCAGCGAAACGCTCCCC
>DATBGM010000126.1:0-14854 GCA_036557945.1 Bryobacteraceae bacterium
GCAGATGCGTTAGCTCCGACGCGATCGGATTACGTACGCCGATATGCTCGGACAAGTCGAGCTGGAACCGTTTCGCATCCGCCGCTGTGATGAACGAATAGTTGTAGACTTCCGTAAAGCCCTGATCCGCAATCTGCCGGCGTACACGGCGCAGGTAAAGCCGCATGGGATTCGAAGGCGGCACGACCGAGGCAACGAGCGGCGCGGCCGGAACGATTTCACCATAGCCGATCATGCGCCCGATCTCTTCCACCAGATCGTCTTTCAGCGAAATGTCTTTTGTTGCACGCCAGGTCGGCACCGTCACGGTGAGTAGTCCCGGCGACGACTCGCCGACACCGAAGCCGAGCGCGCGCAGAATGCCGGTAATTTCCGATTCGCTCAACTCCTTGCCGAGCTTGCGAGCCACAAAGTGAAGGGGCAAAGCAATTGGCCGCACCTCGCGCACGGACCTTCGATTGTCTGTTACGCCGCCAAAAGCACGCGCTTGCGGGCACAGTTCCCGAATCAGCGCAGTCGCGCGCGCCAGGCCGCGAATCGTGTTCTCTGCATCGAGCGCTTTCTCAAAGCGGATCGAAGCATCGGTGCGCAGCTTGTGCCGCGCCGAGGTGAGCCGCACCGACGCCGGATGGAAATTCGCGCTTTCGAGAACGATGCGCGTGGTCGTCTCCGAAATCGCACTGTCTGCGCCGCCGATCACACCCGCGAGCGCAATCGGACCGGATGCGTCGGCAATTACCAGGTCGGCTTCCGTTAAATCGTAAGTCTCGCCGTTGAGCGCGTGCAGCCATTCGCCCATGCGCGCGCGCCGCACGTAGATCGTGTCGCCCGCGAGCTTGTCCCGATCGAACGCATGCATCGGCTGCGGCAGTTCGGCAAGGACATAATTCGTAATATCGACAATGTTGTTGATCGCGTTCAAATCGATCCGTTCGAGCCGTGCTTGAAGACCCGGCGGCGAAGGAGCGACGCGGATGTTTTCAAACGCCAGTGCGCTGTAGCGGGGGCAAAGCTCGTAATCTTCAATCTCGACTCGGATCGGTCCCATGCCTTCCGGCAGTACCGTCGGATCCACCGGATCGCGCAAGCCGTTTTTTGTGATCGCGGCTACTTCACGCGCCATCCCGTAATGGCCCCACAGATCGGGGCGGTGCGTGAGGCTTTTGTTATCGATCTCGATGATCCAATCCGGTTCGAGACCGGGCAACCGTTCGCCGGGTCCGGTCCCGATAATTTCAAGCAGTCCCGCATGGTCGCGATTGATCCCGAGCTCGGCCGCGCTCGCCAGCATGCCCTCGCTCTCCACGCCTTCAATCACCGCACGCCCGATGGTTTTACCTGCGAGCGACGTTCCCGGAGGAACCCAGGCCGCCAGCATTCCTTCGCGCACGTTGGGTGCGCCGCAAACGACTCGCGCTTGCTTACCGCCGCCGGTTTCAATCCACACCGACTTATTTTTTCCCTTCGCAAGCGCCTCGACCGAAAGCACGCGCACGGCTACAACGTTTGCAAAATGCGCGCCCACCGGCTCTATGCCTTCGCACTCGGCGGTCTTGACCGTAATCAGCCGCTCCAGATCGGAAGGCTCGGTCGTGAGATCCGGAACAAGTTCGCGGATCCAGCTATAGGAAAACTTCAACTTAACTCACACTCCGTGGATTTTAGAATTGCTGCAGGAAGCGCAGATCGCCGCCCTGAAGCTGCCGGATGTCGTCGATTCCATAGCGCATCATCGTCAGACGCGTCAAACCCAGGCCGAAGGCGAAGCCGCCCCACTCCTCCGGATCGATGTTGCTCAGCCGCAGCACATTCGGATGCACAAGGCCGCAGGGGAGCAATTCCACCCAGCCGCTCTGCTTGCAAACGGAACAACCCGAACCGCCGCAAATCAGGCATTGAATATCGAGCTCAAAACCCGGTTCGACGAACGGGAAATAACCAGGACGCAGCCGGATCGTGACTTCCCGGTGAAAAACGCCGGAGAGCAGCGTTTTCATGAAGTAGATCAGGTTCGCAACCGACACGTTGCGGTCGATCATCATGCCTTCGAGCTGATAAAAGGTGTGCTCGTGCGAGGCGTCCACTTCTTCATTGCGAAACGTTCTGCCCGGAGCGATCATGCGCAGCGGCGGACCGTACTTGCGCATACCGCGCACCTGTACCGGCGACGTATGCGTGCGCAGCAGAAAGCCGTTCGTCAGCCAGAAAGTGTCCTGCATGTCGCGCGCCGGGTGAGTTGCGGGAATATTCAAAGCATCGAAGTTGTGCTCTTCTGTTTCCACTTCGGGGCCGTCCAGAACCGCGAAGCCAAGCGAGGTAAACAGGTCTTCAATTTCTTCCTGGAGCTGGGTAACCGGATGCAGGCTGCCCGGGCGAATACCGGGAGCGGGCAACGTTACATCGATCCATTCGCGCGCAAGCCGGCTCGACAGAGCGGTTCGCTCGAAGCCCGCCTTTTTGCTTTCATATTCGCTTTCGAGCTCCTGTTTTACCGCGTTCAAAAGCTTGCCCAGACGAGCACGCTCCTCGGCCGCTAGTTTGCCGAAATCTTTGCTGATGGCCGCGAGCGTGCCTTTGCGTCCGAGGGCTTCTACGCGCGTCTGCTCCAGCTCTTCCGAGTTCGACGCGGAGGCGAATGCGGCCAGCGTCGCCCGTCTCAATTCTTCGAGTCTTGTTTCAAGCATCGGGTCAGGATTCGAGCAGCGGCACAAGCTCGGCGCGGCCGTGAAGAAGCGCCATATCGAGCGGCGTCTGGTTGTTCTCGGCCTGCACGTATTTGTGCGCGCCATGGGCGAGTAACAGCTCCGCCATTTTGCGATTTCCGGTTTGCGCGGCGGCATGCAGCGCCGTCCAGCCGCCGTGCTGGCGTGCATTCGCATCCGCGCCGTGCTCGAGCAGCAACTCGATTACCGCGAGATTCGCGCCTGCCGCGGCCGCATGCAGCGGCGTATTGGCCATGCTGTTGGTCGAGCGCGCCTCAATCGCAGCGCCGCGATTCAGTAAACCCTTCGCGAGTTCCGCATTTCCAAAAAACGCAGCCAAGTGCAGCGGCGTCCATCCATCGGAGCTGTGCTTTTCGAGCAACTCCGGCTCGCGGTCGATCTGATTTAACGCAACCTCGGTTCTTCCGGCCGCGCAATTCTGAAAGATATCCAGCTTAGGATTCAGGCTCAACAGATGATCGGCGATTTGCGGCTGACGATAATACTTCGCCAGAAGAAACGCCGTCTGACCCGCTTCATTCGTCGCCTCAAGAAGAGACTGATCGTTTCGAAGCGCGGCACGCACGCCTTCCAGATCGCCCTGCTTCACCAACTCGTGAAATGTTTTCACGTCGCCCATAATTCAGGCGGCCGGGATGAAAAGCTGCTCGGTCTTGGTCAGCTCCCAATCGAGATGGTTGATGTAGAACAGCAGAATTTCGCGCGGATATCGATGTTTAGTCTTCGCCTCGCTGAGAGGCGCGGGCTCATCTTTGCCTGAAAATTCATCGAAGACGCGCTGCTGCCAGCCGTCGGTCAGGTACTCTTCGGGCTTCAAATCCTTATCAAAGAACCCCTGTTCGTTCGGGACTTTCAGAAAGTTCAGAATCTCGGTGATCATCTCCAGGTGCGAAAGCAGGAACACCTGCGAGAGATCCGTAGCAAAGTCCTCCTCGCCTGCTTCGATGCGTGCCCAAAATTTCGGCTCGGCTTTACGCAGTGTTTCCGAATTCAGCTTCACCAGGCGGGCACGCAGCTTAAAGCGCTCGTAGACCTGGTAGGTTCGGAGCTTGCCGATCGAAATGCCGCGCACGAGCTGATGGAAAATTTCTGGCCCCAGCGTCTCGAAGACGCCACACATCTGCATTAGAGCCAAGCGTAGCACAGGCAGGCTCAAGTAGCTGATTCTTAAGGGCGTTCTTGCCGCTGCGGTACAATCAGGAGTTTTGGTGTTTTCCTATAGAACAATCTTCGCCTCGCCGATGAGGCGCGAGCTCATCCTTTTGAATCTTCGCCTCGCTGATAAAGCGCGGGCTCATCCTTTTGAATCTTCCCTCGCTGATAAGGCGCGGGCTCATCTTTTTGAACTTCGCCCGGCTGATAAAGCGCGGGCTCATCTTTTTGAATCATGAGTAACCTCATCGTGCTCGGTGCGCAATGGGGCGACGAGGGCAAAGGTAAAATCGTCGACCTGCTTTCCGAGAAATTTGACGCCGTCGCCCGCTACCAAGGCGGCCATAACGCCGGGCATACCGTTTTTATCCGCGATAAAAAGTTTGTTCTGAAGCTGATCCCGAGCGGCATCCTGCGCCCGGGTGTGATGGCTGTAATCGGCAATGGCGTGGTAGTCGATCCGGCGGCGCTGCTCGAAGAGATCGCGATGCTCGAAGCCGCCGGCGTAGACGTGCGGTCGCAGCTCAAGATCAGCAACCGCGCGCATGTGCTCTTTCCGTTCCATCGCACCATCGAAAAGATCTCGGAAGCGCGCGAGAATCGCATACCGATCGGGACTACTTCGCGCGGTATCGGACCTTGTTATGAAGACAAAATTGCGCGCCGTGGAATTCGAATCGCTGACCTGGTGGATAACAATTTCGAAGATCTGTATCGTTCGCTCGCGGAAGACAAAAGGCTGATTGCTGAAGCCTTTCAAATCACGGAGCCGGGCAATTTCGACGAGATCTTCGAGCGCTATCAAAACTACGCGGCGCAGATCCGTCCTCTCGCCACGGATACTTCGCATCTGCTGAACCAGATGGTTCGCGAGGGCAAAAATATCCTGTTTGAAGGCGCACAGGGCACGATGCTCGATATCGATTTCGGCACCTACCCGTTTGTCACAAGCTCGAGCGCGGCGGCGGGCGGAGCTTGCACCGGAACCGGCGTGCCGCCTAATCGCATCGACGGAATTATTGGCGTTTCAAAGGCCTATATTACGCGTGTTGGCGCAGGTCCGTTTCCCTCCGAAGATCTGAGTGAGGTGGGCGAGAAGATTCGCCGCGCGGGTAATGAATATGGCTCGGTGACCGGCCGACCGCGCCGCTGCGGCTGGTTCGACGTTCCGCTGCTGCGCTACACCGCCGAAGTGAATGGGTTCGACAGCCTGATCATCACCAAGCTGGACGTGCTGGATGATCTGGACGCGATTCCGGTGTGCGTTGCGTATGAAGTCGCGGGCGAACGGATCACGCACATGCCGGCGAGCACGCGGCGCATGGAAGCAATCCAACCGATTTTCGAAAGCCTGCCCGGTTGGAAACGCTCGACACAGGGCGTCTCGTGCATCAGCAAATTGCCGACGGAAGCACAGCGTTACTTGCGGTTTCTCGAAGAAAGAACCGGCGTCGAGATCGGCTCTGTTTCTAACGGTCCCGAGCGCAATGAAACCATGATTGTGCAGGGCTCGAAGCTGGAACGCCTGCTCAGCCGCTAACGTTTGCTCTTTACCTTCGCGAGCTCATCGCGGTACAGCCGGTTGCGCGGGAAACGAGTCGCTAAATCGGCTAGAAGGCGCTCGGCTTCGCCGGTATTGCTATCGCGCAACGCCGCAATCGCCAGAAGCAGCTTTGCGTAGGGCTGAAGATACACGCCCTTTTGAGCGGTTATGCGAAGCCGCGTGATTCCCCGTTCTTTGTCTGTTCCGGCGCCTGCGACATTCAATAGCCAGCGAATCGGCGCCGATTTCTGACTGAGTAGATAATTTTCGACTCCGCTCGCAAGATATGCGTCGTAGCAGTCCGGGTAGAGAGACAAAAGCTGCTCCGCTACACGGGTTCCTTCTTTCGTCCCCTTCAGAGCGCGGATGTTCTGCTTCGCGATCAGCGAATCATAATCCGCTTGTAAACCGTAGCGGAGAACTGTCGCAAACAGCGCGATTTCATCGTGCGGATTCTGCTGCAGCCGTGCCTCAGAAAGCGATTTGGTCCGCTCCAGCGCGCGTGCGAACGCAGTCTTTATCGTGGGATCTGCAGCCAGCGGGGTCGTGCGCAAAAAGCTGCGGTCGTCGATAAGAAACTGCGACTGCAGAATGCGGAGGCGGTCGAATTCCGCAAACAAATACGCTGCAGCATCGAAGACAGGCCCGCGCGGGTCATCCGGATGCTCTCGCTCCCAACTTTGAAAGCAGCGATGCGCTTCAGAGAATGCGAGGTTGTACATTTCATTGAACCCGTGCTCGAGCGACGGCTCGACGAACCGATCTGCACCGGCATATGCGATTCGAGTTGCGGCGACGAGAGCCGCAAGGCAGAGCTGCTTCATACTTTCATTGACGCCGGATCACCGGGCCTTTCGTTCATCGCAGCGCCGATTTTGCGAAATGTTTACTTCAGGGAAACAGTAGCAGAACCGAGCGCGCCTGTGCCCGTTATGAGGGACGGGGATCTATTTTATGTGGCTTTTGGTTCCGGGACAGGCTCGATCCTTCCCAATAAGCACAAGTATCCGCAGATTCCGAAAATCAGAATAACGGCGGCTGCAGCAAAAGCGCGGGAAAACGAATTCGTCGGGCCGGCGAAATAGCCGGTGGCTACCGGTGCAATGATTCCGGCAAGCTGATTTCCGAAATTCAGAATGCCGCCTACTTTGCCTACGCTGTCGCGCGGCGCAATCAAAGAAGGCAGTGACCATCCGACGGGCGCAGCCGCCGAGAGCCCGCCGAGCGAGATGCTGATCCAGAACGCGGCAATAACAGGATTGTGTGTGAACATCGCGCCTGCGACAGCGAGACCCAGAATCGTGCCGCCTACAAGAACTGTCTTCCGTATCTTGCTTTGATCGTGGCCGCGGCGGATGAGTGCGTCAACCAGCCAGCCGCCAATGAACAGATCAGTTACCGTTCCAAAAAACCAAGGCACGCTCGTGAATAAGATGGAATGCTCCAGGTTCATGTGGAGAGCTGAAAAATAACTTGGCAGCCATGTCAGGAACAAGTAAAAACAATAGTTGTAAGCGAAAAAGCCTGCAACCAGGCCGAGCACTTTGCGTTGCCGTATCAGATACCCAAGCGGCGCCGCCTTGCCTTGGCCGGTGTGAATCTGTCCCTCGGCCGCGTCCCTGCGAATGTGTGCAAGCTCGCTCGAGGTGAGTCGTGGATCATCCTGCGGATCGCGATAAACCACATAGAAAAAGGCGAAATAGAGCAGGCTCACGACGCCGGTCAGCGCAAAACTGGTACGCCATCCGAAATGGATGAGTGCGATACCAATGAGCGGCACGCCGATCGCGGAAGCAAATTTAGCGGCGGCGTCGAAATACGCAGTTGCGAGACTGCGCTCATGTCCGGGAAACCAATAGCCGACCGCCTTCGCATTCGCTGGAAAAGTCGGCGCTTCTCCAATACCGAGCAGAAGGCGAGCGCCGAAAAACGATGTGATACTCGTAGCCGCCGCTGCGGCAAACGATGCCACGCTCCAAAGAAATGCGCTGATACGCCCGACCAGTTTTACTCCGAAGCGGTCGAGCAGCACCCCGACGGGCAATTGCATCGCTGCGTAAGTCCAGACGTAGGCGCTCAACAGATATCCGTAACCCTCGTTCGAGAGTCCGAATTCGGAATGCAGCGCTTCGTGTGCGACTGAGAGATTTACGCGGTCGAAATAGTTGATTAGCACGCCGATTCCAAGCAGTGCTGCAATACGCCAGCGTCTTCGACCGTGCATGCAAGTTACTTTTTGACGCCCACGTAAATTTCGGCGGCTGTTTCGCCTCTCTCGGTGAAGTGATGCACTTCGTAATCGGTGTTGTAGGCGCGTGTAAGCCGGTGCGAGTTTTCGAGCGACCAGATTTCCTGCCACAATGAGACAACCGCGTCTTTTGCTGGATTCGCTTCTGTACGGAATACGGCGTATTCGCCCGCAGCAGCCTTCTTTGCGACCATTCCTCCCGGTACTTCGCCGATAGCATCCACGCGCGCGCCAACCACGAACGTGTACTGTCCGTCTTGATCGCTCTCGTATTCGGTATAAAGCGCGATAATTTCAGAACCTGCCCGGTTCGGGATACTCGCGAGCATTCCTGCGCGCATGATGCGCCCCCAAAGCTTTGAAATGGCGCCTTCGGCGGTCATTTCGCGAGCGTTGGTCGTACGAGCTGCGAGTCCGACAACCGTAATAGCGTCACGATGATTAATATGCAACGCACTACGCTCCTTAATCGCCGTCCGTAATTTCCTTCGGCTCGAGTTTAACCGGGATCTCCCGCATTCGGGCACGTGCCGCAGCCGACTCCCCGCGCAGCCTCAATGTCGTCGGTAACTTTGAAACAATCGCCGTCAGCAGCTTATAGCGCCAGCCGGGAACTACGAAGAGCTTGCCGCGGCGCAATCCATCAAGCGACGCCTCCACCACCTCTTCCGCTGTCAGCCACCACGCTGGACCGGCCATTCGATAGCGGTTTGCGCCCATCGTCGAGTGGAATTCCGAATAGGTGAATCCCGGACAGAGAGCCTGTACCGCCACATTCGAACGAATGCCTCTCAGCTCTATATATAGTCCTTCGGTGAAGGCCGTCATCCAGCTCTTGGTCGCGCCATAACCGGTTGATCCCGGGCTCCGTATGAACGCCGAAACAGACGCAACATTAATGATGCCGCCGAAATCTTCGCGCACCATGTTCCCCAGGACGGCATGAGTCAGCTTCAGGGTGGCCATTACGTGCAGTTTGTGCATCTGCTCCTGCGAACGAAGATCAGTTTCCCAGAAGCGGCCCTTTGTTCCAAACCCGGCGTTGTTGACGAGCAGCGCCAGGTTCGGCTGCCTACGAAGCTGCTCCGCGACGGATTCCAGATCGTTTTCCTCGCTAAGATCGGCTTTGCGAATTTCAGTGCGTGTCCCGAATTTGTTCAGAAATTCGTCAGCTAGGCCCTGTAGCCGTTCTTCGCGCCTGGCAATGAGCAGCAAATCGTGACCGGGCGCCAGCTTGCGCGCAAACGCCTCGCCGATTCCGCTCGATGCTCCGGTGATAGCGACTAATCTTCGATTCATCCCTCTCCAGTGTGCACCCTGGGCATTCAACGTCTAATCCCGGCTCTGCACTAGGCGCGGTTGATCAAGCTTGCTACATAGCCCGCACCAAAGCCGTTGTCGATATTGACGACCGTGACATTGCTGGCGCAACTATTCAACATGCCGAGCAACGCGGCGATGCCGCCGAAACTTGCGCCGTAGCCGACGCTGGTAGGCACAGCGATCACAGGGCAGCCAACAAGCCCGCCGACTACGCTCGGGAGCGCCCCCTCCATACCGGCGCAAACGATGACCACGCGCGCGTGCATAAGTCGGTCGCGCTGCTCGAGCAGCCGGTGAATGCCCGCGACACCCACATCGCAGATCGCGTCTACCTCGTTGCCCATCACTTCCGCCGTTACCCGTGCTTCTTCGAGAACCGGAATATCGCTCGTGCCTGCGCAGACGACGGCAATCCTGCCCTTGCCCATAATCGTTCGATCACGCCAGACGCGCACGACGCCCGAAGCCGGGAAGTATTCACTTTCGCTGGCAATCCCGGCAACACCTTCCGCCATCGCTTCATTGGCACGCGTGATGAGCAGATTTTGCGACTTGGCCAGCAGCGCCGACGCGATACCGACGACCTGTTCAGCCGTCTTGCCCTTCCCGAGGATCACTTCCGGCATGCCGTGACGAATAGCCCGATGGTGATCCACCTTCGCAAAACCAAGATCGGCGAAAGGAAGGTCACGCAACGCGTCCACCGCCTTCTCAACCGGAATTTCGTGGTCGTGAACGCTTTTAAGGAGCAGCTGAAGTTGTTGGATGTTCATGGTGTTTGGCAGAAGTTTTGCGCGCAGCCATCCCCTAAAATGGTAACTGCACGCCCAAGAATGCGCCGCTTCTGGACACGCTTGCGTTTGACGCTCGAAATGATCAAATTCGAGCACTCTGTTTTTGCACTGCCGTTTGCATTGACGGGCGCCCTGCTGGCATGGCTTGCAAGCGGATTTCGGATCGACGGGCTCGCGCGCCGTTTTGTGTGGATCGTGGTGGCTATGGTGGCGGCTCGATCGGCTGCCATGACGTTTAATCGTCTGCTTGATGCCCGTGTGGATAGTCGTAACCGGCGCACGGCGATGCGCCATCTGCCCGCCGGGCTTCTCTCGGCACGTTTTGCCTGGGGTTTCACGGCCGTTTCGTGTGCGGTCTTCTTCTGGGCAGCGTATGAGCTTGGGCCGCTCTGCCTCGTGCTATCGCCGGTCGCGCTGGCGATTCTTTTCTTCTATTCATTCTGTAAGCGGATCACGTCGTTTTCTCACCTCGTGCTCGGTTTTTGCCTGGGCATGGCTCCGGCGGCTGCCTGGATTGCGATGCGCGGCACACTCGACGCGCGAATTTTGTGGCTGACAGCCGCCGTTATGTTCTGGACGGCCGGTTTCGACGTGATCTATGCCTGTCAGGATTTCGAATTCGATCGCGCCGAAGGTTTATTCAGCATTCCGCGGCGTTTCGGCGTGGCAGGGGCGCTGCGTATCGCGCGCTTGCTGCATACAGCAATGATTGCCTGCCTAATTGCGCTGGTGGTCGTTTTTCACCTCGGTTTGCTAAGCATAATCGGAATCGCCGCAGTGGTCGGTCTATTGATCTACGAGCACGGCCTGGTGAAAGCGGATGACTTATCGCGCGTGAACGCTGCATTTTTTACGGTGAACGGCTATGTCAGCGTGTTGTTTTTCGTGTTTTGGGCGGCCGATATTCTGCGTGTCTGGCCGCGCGTGCAAGCCTCGTAACAGATTTATATGCATTCCATTGAAGATAAGCGGCTCGAGCCGGTGCTGGAAAAAGTGAAGGCGGGTGAACGGCTCAGCCTTGAAGACGGCGTGGCGATGTTTCGCAGCCCGGATATTCTTGCGCTCGGCTATATGGCCAACCTGGTGCGCGAGCGAATGCATGGCGACAGGACGTACTTCAACGTGAATCGCCACATCAATCCGACCGACGTCTGCGTGGCGAGCTGCCGGCTATGCGCGTTCGGAAAGCGGGTAAAAGATCCGACTGCGTACACGATGTCACTCGAACAAGTCTGGGAAGTGGCGGGCAAAGGTTATGCAGAAGCGGTAACGGAATTCCATATCGTGGGCGGCTTGCATCCGGAACTCGGTCTCGATTGGTTTTGCCAGATGCTCGCGGGCCTGAAAGAACGCTATCCCGACGTACATCTGAAGGCTTTTACGATGGTCGAAGTCGCGTATCTGGCAAAACGCGCCAGGATTTCCCTACGTGAAACGCTGGAGCGGCTGAAAGCCGCGGGAGTGGATTCCATGCCAGGCGGCGGAGCGGAGATTTTCTCCGAACGTGTGCGCCGCATCATCTGTGATCACAAAATCGACGGGGACGAGTGGCTCGAAACGGCGCGCATAGCACACCAGATCGGGTTGAAGAGTAACTGCACGATGCTCTACGGGCATCTGGAAACGGCGGAAGATCGCGTCGACCATCTGGTGCGCCTGCGGGCGCTGCAGGATGAGACCGGCGGATTTATCACTTTCATCCCGCTGGCGTTTCATCCGCAGAACACCGCGCTTGCGCACTTGCCGAAGACGACCGGCTTCGACGATCTGAAGCAGATCGCGATCGCGCGGCTAATGCTCGACAATATTCCGCACATCAAGGCGTATTGGATTATGATGACGCCAGGCGTTGCGCAAATTGCCCAGCGGTTTGGCGCGAATGATATCGACGGTACGGTGGTCGAAGAGAAGATCTATCACGATGCCGGCGCCACTACGGCACAACATCTGCGACGCAGAGACCTGCTCCGCTTGATTCGCGAAGCCGGACGCGAACCGGTGGAACGGGATACTGCTTATCGCCCCGTTCAGCGGACGGAATCGGCATTCACGGTGCTGGTATAACGTTTCCGCCTTGCAATTGACGCGCTGGTTTCGCGCGTGCTAACGTTTGTAACAGTTCTCAGGCGCCCGTAACGGGCTTAATAGGGAAGTCCGGTGTAAAACCGGCGCGGTCCCGCCACTGTAAGCGAGGAAGTCCGTTCATAAAAATCCACTCGGCCTTTGCGCCGGGGAAGGAGAACGGCTGGCATACAAATGTCCCCTCCGAGCCAGGAGACCTGCCGGGAACGAATACGGCAGCCATTCCTGCGGAGGACAGGGAGACATGCGAATCAGATTCGCTCTCAGTATTTTTCTTGTGGCGGCGTCGACCGCGGCACCTCAGGGACAGAGCACGACCGGCATCACGGGATGTGTGAAAGACCCGCAAGGGCGTGCCATTCGAGGGGCGCAACTCCAGCTTTACCGGCAGAGCGCGCGGGCTGCATCCACGACGCTGAGTTCCGATGCGGGCGCGTTCCGCTTTGAGAATCTGGAAGCCGGGACTTTTTTTCTCGAGGCCGGTCAACAAGGCTTTCAAACCGCAACGCTGACGGTCGAGGTGAAACGTGGTGCTATGCGCGACGTGAACATCATGCTGCAGCTCGCGGGTGTCAGCCAGCGCGTGATTGTCACCGCCGCCGACCAGGCGCAGACGGCCGCAGAGGTTTCGAAGGCAGTCTCCGTCATTTCACATGACGAGATCATGAACCGTAATGTCATTGCGCTCAGCGAAACACTGAGCACGATTCCGGGTGTCACGATTCGGAACCAGGGTGGGCCCGGGCAATACACCAGCATGTCGATTCGTGGATTACGCTCTGCGGCCGGAGCAGTGCTGATAGACGGCATGCGCTTTCGTGACGCATCGACCTCGCAGGGCGATTCCACTGCGCTTTTTGCCGAGCTGAATTTCATCAATACCGATCACGTGGAACTCCTGCGCGGATCCGGTTCGTCACTGTATGGCACGGATGCGATCGGTGGTGCGGTGAATATCGTGAGCGATCCGGGAGGCGGTCCCGTACACGGCGATTTACAGGCGGAGGGTGGCACTCTGGGTCTGTTCCGTGGACGAGGAAGTATCGCGGGAGGCGCTCTGGGAGATCGCTTTAAATATTCCGCGGGCATTCTGCACCTAAATGTCACCGCCGGCGTAGATGGTCAGGATGCAAACCGCAGCAGCGGCATTCAGGGTTTTGGTCGTTACGATTTCACGCCCAAACTGAGCCTGAGCGGCCGATTCTGGGGCTCGGACGACTTCGTGCAAGTGAATAATGCACCAACATCAAGCGGCATTCCCGTTTCGAATATCCCTGCGACGGTTGAAGTCCCAGCGGTGCCGCTCACGCCAGGTGGTGTTCGTACATTGCTAGCCGGTGGCACGCCAGATTTCGGCAATGCCACCTATATTCCTGATGTAAATGATCCCGATAGCCGTGTTTCTTCACGGTTCGGAAATGCAGCGTTTATCTTCCGCGATTTGCTGACGCCCGCTGCAAGCTGGCAGGCAAGTTACCAGCTTGTGCATACGCAGCGTATTTACGAGAATGGACCTCTGGGAGTTGGTTTTCAACCGGCGGCTCTGAGCTTTAGCCAATACATCGGAACTATTCACACGGCCGAACTGCGGGGAACAGCGCAGGTTGCTTCGTGGCTCAACCTGACGGCCGGCTATGAATTCGAGCGCGAAGATTATTTTGACCATCAGGATAATCATTTGCCGCCTCCGTCACTTGTTGCCGAGAGAACGCGAATTGCGCAGAACGCCAACAGCGGATTCTTTGCGGCGCAGCTTGCATTTTTGGAGCGCCGCCTGCAGGTATCTCTTTCAGGACGCGCCCAGACGTTCTCGCTTACGACTCCGCGCTTTGAATATGCCGGCAGCGAAAATCCCTACGCCGGTATTCACGTGAATGCCCCAAAAGCGCTCACGGGCGATGTTTCCTTTGCATATTTAGCCCTTGCGAATACAAAGGTACGTGCTCATTTCGGGAATTCCTATCGCGCGCCTTCGCTCTACGAACGCTTCGGCGCCGGTTTCTACAATGACTTTCTGACAGGAGCCGTTGTATTCAGCCCTTATGGCGACCCGCGACTCGCACCGGATCGTTATAACTCTGTGGATGGCGGCATTGACCAGTACCTGTTTGGCGGCCGCGTGGAACTGTCAGGCACATTTTTTTATACGCGCATCGCACAACTAATCGCCTTCGATTCCAACGGGGGAATTAATCCGTCAGCCGATCCGTTCGGCCGCAGTTCAGGCTATTTAAACGGAGCGGGCGGTATTTCGCGGGGTGTCGAGTTGAGTATGCAGGCGCATCCGGTGAGTAGCTTGACCTTCTACACGTCTTATGCGTACACCAATGCCGGCAACGATCAGGACAGCATCGTGCCCGGGTTCTTTCATGCCTTCGATGTCCCGCGCCATACTGTTTCAGCGGTGGTAACGAAGTCGTGGACGCGCCGCTTGGCTACCACGTTCGACTACTTCCACTATTCGAGTTATTACGATCCCTATATCGGGTATTTGCAGGCATATCTTTCCCCGGGTTACGGGCAGGCAAACCTTACCGGAAGTTATCGATTTTGGACTACCGGGGAACGGGCGGCGCGTATCTATGCGAAAGTCGGCAATTTATTCGACCGCACTTATTACGTTAGCGGCAATCTTGCACCGCGGACTACCTTTGTAGCCGGTCTGGGCTACTCCTTCTAGGTTTAGGCGGAAGCCGAAACACAGCTCGAAACGCCGGTACTATTTTGTGCTTGACAGCTTCAGAACACGGTGCTAATTTTTTAGCAGAATGCTAGCTGCCCAGCATAAATGGAGTCGCCGCGAGCGGCAGATCATGGATGTTCTTTACCGCCGTGGTCGCGCAACTGTAGCTGAAATCCTGGAAGAAATTCCAGATCCCCCCAGTTATTCGGCCGTGCGCGCGATGCTGCGGGTGCTGGAGGAAAAGAAGCACATCCGGCATGAAGAAAAAGACCTGAAATACGTGTATCTGCCGGTGGTGCCGCGCGA
>DATBGM010000127.1:0-12220 GCA_036557945.1 Bryobacteraceae bacterium
TCTGACGCGCGAGCAGGCGCGCCGCCGTTTGCCCGCTCGCAGCCGCGCAGCGTATACAACGGCGGACGGCGTGGTCGAAGCCCTCACCAATCGCGAGCAGCAGGTACTGCGAATGATGGCCGATGGACTCGGCAATAAAGAGATCGCCGGACATCTTGGCATCTCCGATCACACCGCGAAGTTTCACGTCGCGCAGGTTCTGGCAAAACTCGGCGCGGCAACCCGCACCGAAGCGGTCACGATCGCAATCCGCCGCGGCCTGGTGCCGATATAAATTTACGATCCCGCTAATATCTTCTTCGCGCGCGCCCAGGATTCGGTACGCGCCTTCGCGTTATCCGGTTTGGCATCGGGCGCTTCGCCGGCGCGCATGAAACCGTGCCCCGCGCCTTCGTAAACCACCGGCTCGTATTTCTTGCCAAGCTCCTGCATGGCCGCCTTGCTAGCGGGAATGGTGGCATCGATGCGGTTATCGTTGCCCGCGTAGAAGCCGTAAACCGGTGCTTTGATGCGAGACATGGCATCCTTATCGGGCGGCGGTCCGTAGAAGACGAGCGCTGCCGCCAGATCGGGACGGTTTGTCGCAAAGCGGAAACTCTGGCCGCCGCCCCAGCAAAAGCCCGCCACAAATAACTTCTTTTCCGCTGCCGGAAGTTTCAGCGCATAATCGGCCGCGGCATTCAGATCGGCCGTCACCTGGTCGGCATTCAAGTGACTCACCGCCTCCGTCGCGCCGCTCTGCTCGAAACTGTTCGTGCGGCCGCCGTTCGGTCCCATGCCCGATAACAGATCGGGCGCCACCGCGATATACCCGGCAGCCGCAAACTCGTCTGCTACTTCTTCGGCCCAGTCAGTCAATCCGAAAATTTCATGAATCACCAGGACTACCGGCGCTTTGCCCTTAGCTTCCGGATACGCCACAAACGTTTCGACCGAGCGGTCGCCGTGCTTCACGGTAACGAATTCGCGATGCCGCGGCGATTGTTCCAGTTTCTGTTTAGCCCAGTCCTGCGCCGGAAGCGAAGCGGCCACGAAAACAAAGAGCGCGGCGAAACGTGTCATCTCTTTGTTGTACACCGTCTAAAAATTCACCGAATCACGGTCCTCTATCGCCCCATCCAATGAGGCGCGGCTCACTTTCAGACCACCAGACGAGAACGCGTCCGGCCAATGATTGATTTTCGGCGAGCCGCACGACCGCATCCGCGATTTGATCGGTTGTAAGTAATCGCGCAGGCACGCCGCGCGCCACACGTTCTGCCGGCGTGAGCGATTCCCAATACTGCCGCACTTCATCGGTTGCAATCCATCCGGGCGCGAGACAATTGACGCGAATCCGGTCGGTTTCCGCCAGGTGCGCAAGCCACGTCGTCATGCGGATCATTCCGGCTTTGGCCACGTCGTAGCCGGGAAAGCCGCCCGGCGTCTGTCGGCCGTGCCACAACGCCGAAATGGACGCGATATTCACGATGGCGCCGCCGCGGCCGCGCCGCATGGCTTCAATGGCCCGGCGAGTCGCATAGAGGGCGCCCAGCAGGTCCGTCTCTATCGCATCCATCCAGCCATCGATAGCCAGATCGCCATGCGGCGCTGAAGCGTTGTTGACCAATATGCTCACACCGCCGAAGGTCGCCTCTGCAAAGGATACTAGCTGCTCTACCTGTGCCTCGTTGCGTACATCGGTTCGGAAAAATGCTGCACGGCCTCCAGTGCGCTCGATTGCACGAACGGTCTCGTTGCCTCCGGTTTCGTCTATGTCGGCAACTACAATGGCCGCGCCAGTAGCGGCGAAGCGTGTGGAGATGGCGCGTCCGCACCCGCTTCCGCCTGCTCCGGTAACGAGGACAACGCGATCCTCGGGCAGCATGTACAACAGGTTAACGAGTAATGACGTCTAATGCTTTACTAGGCTGCAAGCGAAACGGGCTGCGCAGAGCGGGCCAGTTCGTCCGGGACCTGATCGATGCTGTCAACCCAGCGAATCGTTCCGAATGTTGCGAGCGACGGTACAGGCGTTCCTACCCAAACGATCTTTCGTCCCCAGGCAAGCGCCAGGCCTATCAATGTGCCCAGCTCCGGCCGCAGGTCCTCGTTTTGGCCGGAAAGCACCACCAACACCTCGCACCTTCGCATTTGTTCCGCCCGAAATGGGTTCAGGTGGCTGTGGGGCAATCCGGGGGCATCATCGTGCCAGGTAGAGCCGACACCGATGCCGGCTGCACGCAGGCGCCACTTCAGCGTGAAGAGCTCCTGCGTTTTATCTGCGGCTTCTAAATAGACCGTCGGTGCCACGCCATTTGGCGAGCACTTTGATTGCCAAAAATTAGGTTGCCTTCCCGCGACCCCGGAAGAAATGCACAATTAACGAGATCACCGCGAGGATCAGCAGCAGGTGAATCAATCCGCTGGCGACGTGGAATGCCAGAAAGGAAACCAACCAGATCACCAATAGCACAAAAAAGATCACGATGAACATTTGTTTAATCGACGCTGGCAGGCAAGTTCTGTTTCTCTGTGCTACTTTCTTGTGCAATCGAGTCCAATCGCCGGGAGGTTCTATGGCCGAAGACAAAAAATGCGCTCACCCCGCCTGCAATTGCCGCGCGCGTGAAGGCAGCGATTACTGCGGTTCCTTTTGTGAAGGTGCAGGCAAGGCGCCCGACATCCAATGCGGCTGCGGACATCCGGAGTGCGCCGGGACTACCAAGGTTTAAGCGCTATCGAGCCGCGCCCTGATATTCACGCCAGCCCGCGCGCGCTGCTTCGGCGAAGCGTTCGAGTTGTGAATAATCATCTCTCCAGGTCACGTACATGATGCCGGCAATGCCAGGAATGCCGCGCGCGGTCACCAGATCGTCGCGGGCGTTGCTGCCCTTACCGCTGTCGTAATAGCCGGCAATGATTTGGCGATGCGCTACCGGCTGAGCAGAATGCATTCCGGCAAACCATTCGAGCGACTCGCGCAACCGGGAATGATTCCAGTTCAGAACTCCGACTCGTGCCGGCAATCCCTTCCACGATCCTGTTAAGTCGCCTTCTACATACCAGTAGTTGGAGCGAGCATTGTGCGCAGGGTCGAACATGTCGCTCCAAATCCAAAGCGGCGAATCGGGCATGATGTCCCCGTAGAGCTTCGCCACCCCGCTCACATTCCAGGCCAGCAATTCGCCGGCATTCATGTGTTTCGCCCGGCAGCTTGCGCAGGAATTTGCCTGGCGCAGCTCGTCGTAAACCAGGAGCATGTTTGAACCCGAGGGCAGGGCTGCTTTTGCCGCGCGCGCGTTGTTTTCAACCCAGCGGAAGACTGCCGGCTCCGTTAAACACATGGCGACCTGGTGATCGGGCGGGATCGGGAAGACGGCGTAATAGTCCATGGCCACGGTTTGACCGGGCCGCAGGCTTGTCCCCGCCGGCAGCTTCACGTGTACCGGGGTATGATAGTCGTCCCGAAATACCGCCTGCGGTCCGGAGAGCGCGGGATCACAAACATACTCATAATCGCGCCCTTCGCGATAGATTGTGCGCGTGTGATCCGGATCGTAGAGCGTAAGCGGCGCACCCGGCCGCCGCAGCACATACACAGGTCCGGTTTCTTCCAATTGCACATCGTCGAACCAAAGCACGCCTTTGCCCGGTCCCCAGACGCCGAAGTAAAGGTATGCCCAACCGGTGTCCTGGCTGTCGAAGGTGTAGTCGAGGCGCGTCCATTCGTGTGTTCCACGCGCGGGGAGCTCGGCGTAAAAGCGGGCTGCTTTGCGATGCCACCAGTCCTGCACTTCAACCACTGCCGGGCCCTGAAAATTTTTGCTTTTAAACCAGAGCCGCAGATGATATTGCCGCCATGGCGTGAGCGTGACTTTCTGGCGGAAGCGGGCATTGCCGGATGAGTCCACAATTACTGCTGCCTGCTTTCCGCCGTGCGCGGCGGAACTCAATCCGATGCCGGCATCGCCGGTGCCAAACCACGCGGAGTGTCCCTGTTCAAACCCGGTGTTCTCGAGAGGCGCCAGGCCGTTGACGAATTCCAACTCGCGCCCCGAGCGTGCCACCCGAAAACGCGCTCCGATGACGCGCTGCCCTTCGGCGAGGTTCCCATTTGGGGTGAGTGCCGGATTCGACCAGCCGAAGGGCGCGCCCGATTCCATGACGAGCAGCCCTTTACTCGCGGCATACGCTGCCACCTCTCGCAGGCGCGCTACGTTGGCGGGGGGCCAAGACGGATCACCCAAACGCGCAAAACCGTTGTCCCAAAATGCGAGTCCGGTATAACCGCACTTCGCCGCGCGGTCGATGAGCGCCTTACTGGCTGCGACGGATTGATCGGTCGTTAAATCGGAGTGATGCCAGTACCAGAGCTGGAGTTTGGGGTGCGCTGCCGGCGCGGATAATAGAATGCATCCGGCCGCGAGCAGCGCCGCAATGGCTACCCTTGTGAACCGGCGCTCCAAGGCTTCGCCTCGAGTACGCCTTTGTATCCGTTTTTGAGGCGATTTTCAATCTCGGCCCACACCTTGGGGTCGCAACCCTCCCAGTGCATCACCGCTTTATTGCCCAGGTACGGCAAATCCGCGACACCCGTCTTGCTTGAAAAGAATCCGCCCACGGTCAGCGAGCGAAACTGCGTGAAGAAATGCACCCAGGGGTGATCCTCTTTCGCCGCGCGTTTCGGGTATGCGATGCGATCAAGCAACTGCTTTTGCTGGTCCTGCCCGGCATCCACGAAATTTTTTTGCCAGAGACGATTCGATTCGTGGTCGAGCCACATCAGGCCGCCAAAGATCTGCGCTTTGAGATTTTCGTTGCCGTCCTGCTCGGTGCGATAGGCAATCCAGTCGTCGAGAAATTCCGGCACTCCGGCGTCGGTCGCGCTGCCGCTGCGGTCATCCTTGGGAATGACCCAGTCGCACAGCACACGCACGGTTTGCCATTGGTGATCGTCGAAAGTCTGCCGTTTGTAAGGACCAGTGGCTGCTTTTTCGGTCGCAGCCGCTGGATGCATGTGCGCTTCCGCTCCGAGCGCCGTAACCGCGGGCGTCACGCTCAGGATTTGCAGCAATCCACGCCGGCTAACGTTTGGAATCTTCGCCTCCCTGAGGAGCGCGGGCTCATCCTTTGAATCCGCCATCTGTTTCCTTCCTTCAGACCTTCACGTTGAATTTCTTTACCTGGTCGGCGATATATTCCGAGGTTCGCCAGCCGAGAGCGCTGATCGACAGCGTCGGATTCTTGTCCGCGTTGCTCACGAACGGCGCAGCATCGGTGACGAAAAGATTCTTCACGTCCCATGCCTGGCAATACTGGTTCAATACCGAAGTCTTCGGATTGTCGCCCATCTTGGTAGCTCCGACTTCGTGAATGATCTCGCCGCCGCGCGCGATGCCCCAATTCGTGCTCTCGTCGTGGCTGCGCGTTACGATGCCGCCCATTGCGTGAATAATTTCCTGGAACGTCTCCTGCATGTGTTTGGCTTGCAGGATTTCGTCCTGGCTCCATTTGAAATGGAAGCGCAGCACCGGGATTCCCCATTCATCGACCACGTTGGGATCGATTTCGCAGAAGCTGTCCTCGTTCGGAATCATCTCGCCGCGTCCCGAGAATCCAATGTCGCAGCCATATAGCTTACGCAGATTCTGCTTCAGCTCGGTACCATAGCCGCCGTCCAGGAAACGGGTCGCGTAGCCGCCCATTTCGCCCGCGCCCGGCTGCCCGCGCCCGCCGCCGATTTCGATATGGTAGCCGCGTGCGAACGGCATCTTGTTTGCCTTTTGCTCCTTGTACAGCCACCACGGCATATACAGATGCATGCCGCCGACGCCGTCTTCGTTTTGCGGCGGTAAATCCTGCAGAATCGGCAGAAATCCGTTTACCGCCGAGCCGACCGTGTCCATGATGTACTTGCCGACCAGACCACTCGAATTCGCGATGCCGTTCGGAAATTGCGTGCTTTTGGAATTGAGCATGATGCGCGCCGTCTCGCAGCAACTCGCAGCCAGCACGACAATTTTGGCGCGCACCTGTACTTCCTGCCGCGTCTTTTTATCTACGTACGATACGCCGGACGCAAGGCCGTCGTTGCCGACGAGCACTTCGCGCACCATGGCGTTGTTACGTACCTCAAACGTGTGCGGGTATTTCTTTAGCGTAGGGATGATGTGCACGCCGGGTGAATTGAAATTGGCGTTTACTCCGCATGAGCGCCCGCACTGGGCGCAATAGTGACAGGCCGGACGTCCATTCAGGGGCTCGGTCAAAATAGCGAGGCGCGAAGGAATGCAGGGAATATTCAGCTTGTCGCAGCCCATTTTGATCAGGCGCTCGTAGCCGCGCGGCGCCGGCGGCGGCTGGAATTTCCCGTCTGGCGTGTTCTCGAGGCCTTCGTGCGAACCGAAGACGCCGATCAGCTCTTCCGCTTTGTCGTAATAGGGCGCCAGGTCTTCATAGCTGATCGGCCAGTCGAAACCTTTCCCATCCCGGCTGTAGGGTTTGAAATCGTAGGGACCCATGCGCAGCGAAATGCGCCCGTAGTGGTTCGTGCGTCCGCCGAGCATACGCGCGCGCCACCAGATCCAGTCCGAGCCCTCGGCATTGGTGTACGGCTCGCCCGGAATCTGCCAGCCGCCGACCAGCGTTGCATCGAAATATCCCCACGGCTTGTACTTGGTGCCTGCCCCGCGATGCGGCACTTCGTAGGGCCAGCCGAACATTTTGGAATTTTTCGTGCAATCGAACCATTCGCCGGCTTCGAGCATGCAGATGTTGGCCCCGGCATTTGCCAGGACGTGTGCCGCAACGCCGCCGCCTGCGCCGGAGCCGACAATTACTACGTCGTATGTTTTCGCGCTCGCCTGAACCTGGGCCATATCTCGTTTCTAGTTTTATCATTTTGCGAAACGATCGGCGCGAAAGCGGTGGCGGAGCCGCTGGTTCAGACCGGTTGCTTAGGCGCGCGGGTTAGCTTGCGTGGCGATTTTGCGCGAATCGTGAATGGAACATCCGGGAACAGAAACTCTTGCAGAGCCCGGTTTGCGAAAGCGCCGTTCGCGAGCACAACCTCCAACCCCGGTAAACAATGGTCGGCTGATGTGATCAGCGCATATTTAACACGGAATTGATCCTCAGGTGCGCCTGCATGGCCAGTGTGGTGAAAAGAGACTCAACGTTTCGATAGATTAACTTTAGGTTAATAGATAATCTCTGTCTCCAAACTATTTGTTTTGATACCCGGACACCACTAGAATATCTTCTGGTATATTGGATAACATGGCTCGAAAGACGCGCTCCGATAGCCGTGGCGACATGCTCCAAGGGACGCTCGACATGCTAATCCTCAAGACGGTTTTGCTCGGGCCGGCGCATGGACATACGATTGCCCACGTGATCGAAGGATCATCTGACGAAGTGCTTCAGGTGGAGCATGGGTCTCTCTATCCGGCGCTTCATCGCCTGGAAAATCAGAATTTGATCGCATCCTTCTGGGGAACCTCAGAAAACAATCGCAAGGCCAAGTACTATCGCATCACGCCTGCGGGCAAGAAGCATCTCCTTCGGGAGCGAAGCCGCTGGGAGTCATTGGTGCAGGCCGTCACCCAAGTGCTCGGACCGGCGACGGAGTGAGTGGGATGCGTTGGCGGCGATTCTGGCAACGAAAATTGCGTGATGAAGACCTTTCACGCGAGGTTGACTCTTATCTTGCTCACGAGCTCGACGACAACCTGGCGCGCGGCATGAGTCCCGAGGATGCGCGCTACGCGGCATTGCGCAAGTTCGGCAACCCCACTTACGTCAGGGAGGTAGTTTTCGAAATGAACAGCCTGAATTCACTTGATGCGGCCTGGCAGGATGTGAAGTACGGGTTACGGCAGCTCCGGTTAAAGCCCGCATTTGCGCTGGCGACGATACTCTCGCTTGCTCTGGGGATCGGCGCCAATACAGCCGTTTTCACACTGGTAGATCAAATCCTGCTGCGGCTGCTTCCAGTCCACAACCCACGCGAGCTGGCCCAGCTTCAGGTCGAGGGCGGCCGCTTCGGTTCGAACGACGGGGACAACGGGCACACGTTTTCGTATCCTACGTATCTCGCTCTGCGCGACCGGAACACAGTTTTCGCCGGCTTGACCGGGCAGCGAATTGTGGAGGCCAGTCTCGTAGGTAAGGATCGCAGCGAAATGATCAGCATCGGAATGGTCGCCGGGAACTACTTCAAGGTTCTCGGCGTTGAGGCGTACCTGGGCCGTCTTCTTGCGTCTGAAGACAACAAAACGCGCAATAGCAATCCGGTCGCTGTTCTTCAATATGACTTCTGGCGGAACCGTTTTTCCGGCGCGCCAGACATTCTCGGTTCCACCATCCGTCTGAACGGTGCTCCGTTCACAATCATCGGCGTGAGCGCACCGGGCTTCGAAGGCACTGACGTGGGCCTTCCCGCGCAAGTGTGGGTACCAGTGATGATGAAGCCGACGCTTTTTCCCAACTGGGATGAACTCGATGATGAGCGGAGCTCGTGGTTCTATCTGTTTGGCCGTCTCAAGCCCGGTGTGACGCTTGAGCAGGCGCAAGCGGCGATGCGAGTTCTATACCGCCAGCGCCAGCAAGAAGAGCTGAACGGCCAATTTTTCCAGAAATTCCCCAACGCACGGCCCGCGTTCCTGCGGCAAAACTTCACGTTAATTCCCGCGGCGCGTGGGCAGTCTGCGCTTCGGCTCCGTTTTGAACGTCCACTCATCGTTCTGCAATGGCTCGTCGGCATCGTCTTGGTCATTGCGTGCGTGAATGTCGCGAATCTCCTGTTAGCCCGCGGCGCTGCGCGGGAACGGGAAGTCGCGATCCGCGGCGCCCTTGGCGCCAGTCGCAGCAAACTCATCCGGCAGCTCTTTATCGAAAGCCTCATCTTGGCTTCTGCCGGCGGCGTTGCGGGATTGTTCGTGGGCAACTGGCTGACTCGCGGCCTAGTCTACTTCCTGCCGTACGACCCGGCTAACGTCACCCTTTCCACAACACCAGACCTCCGCGTGCTCGTGTTCACGGCCGCCGTTACGCTGCTTACGGCACTCTTCTTCGGATTGGCTCCCGCTCTACAGGGAGCGCGTGTGCCGCCCGGGGTGACGCTCAAGGAAGAAGCCGGCTCGATAGCCAGCGGTCACGGACAGGTACGGCTACGAAAGATTTTCGTCACCATTCAGGTTGGACTCTCATGTCTGCTGCTGGTTGGCGCCGGCCTATTCGCCCGGACACTCGACAACCTCCGTCACGTGAACCTCGGTTTTAACGTCCAAAATGTCGTGATGTTCGGGGTGAAGCCAGCGACAGTCTACACCGATGGCCACAAATTGCAGATGTATCGTTCCCTAATCGAGAACCTGGCCACTGTGTCCGGTGTGAAGGCTGTGGGCGCAAGCCGGATGAGACTGCTAACGGGCGGCGAATGGGACAGCGGGATCACCATTCCGGGAGTGGAACCCCAGGCCGGCGATCAGCACGTATGGAGCTACTTCAATGCGATCACTCCCGGATACTTCCAGGCGTTGGATATTCCCATCCAAGCCGGCCGCGATCTGAGCTGGAGAGACTGGGGTGGTTCGCGTCGCCTTTGCCTGGTCAATCAAGTACTGGTGCATGATTATTTGGGCGCCAACCCGGTCGGGCGCAGGATGGCTCAAGGTGAGAAGCGGGATCCCGACACTGAAATCATCGGAGTGGTCGGCAATACACGGTACGAGGACGTGCGCGGGAGCATTCCGCGGCAGACCTTCGTCGCTCTGGATTCCAAAATCCACTACCTGGAAGGCGTTACCGTGTACGCACGCGTTCAGGGCGATCCGCAGCAGATTATGCCACTCCTTCGTGCGCAAGTACGGCACGTCGACGCCAACCTGGTCGTGTCCGATATGCGCACGTTGAACGAGCAGGTCAACATGCGTCTTTCTAACGAGCGCATGCTCTCATTCCTGTCCATCGCCTTCGCCCTTCTTGCAACTGTTCTGGCGGTGGTCGGTTTACACGGTGTCCTAGCCTTCGTGGTCGTACACCGCACCCGCGAAATCGGGATTCGTGTCGCCTTGGGAGCCGGGCAAAGCGGTGTCATCCGCTTGGTACTAGGGGAAATGCTGCTTGCCATCTTGCTTGGAATTGCAGGTGGCGTAACGGCGGCGCTGCTCTGCGGCCGATTTGTTGAAACGCAGCTTTTCGGGATGAAAGCGGCGGACCCGCTTATCCTCCTTATGAGCGTTGGAGTCGTCTCGGTGGCTTCAGCGGCAGCCGCATTGATCCCAGCGTGGCGGGCATCGCGCATCGATCCAATCGATGCCCTGCGTTACGAATAAATCATGGCGCTTTGAAATCGCCACAACGGTGCATGAAAATGCCAGACAGCTACGGCTTAATTTAGACCGCAGCACCCTCTCTTGCGGCTGACAGGATTTAGCTGAACTCTTCCTTTCGCAGAGATTGTGTCCGATCACTTCCAGGGTGGCCGGTCACTCTTCCGTTGGAGAGTGTCGAGATTGTCGAGTCTCGGCCTTAAGAGATCTCTCGGAATTTCGCGTGTTCAATTCGACCGGAGCGCGACCATCGGATCGATCCGGGAGGCGCGACGGGCCGACGTATCCGGCTATTGCCGCAACTACGATGAGCAAAGCCCCACGCCGAGATATGTACTCGGATCACCGGGAGGTTATGCCGAACAAAAGGCTTGCCAGCGATCTCGACAACGCTCGCAATGCCGTCATACCCAGCGCGAGTCCTACGGCTGTCAATCCCAACGTGGCCCAAAGGATGCGCTGCTGCAGCCTGGCCGCGGACTCTCCTAGCGCCATCCGAATTCCGATTTCCTGCACCCGTTAATTGACCGAATACGAAATCACCGCATAGATGCCCAAGGAAGCGAGCAGAAGCGCGAAGCCCGCGAATCCGCCAAGCAGCATGACCAGAAATCGCCGCGGAGATGCCGCTCTATCAACCAAATCCTGCAAGCTTCGAAATTCGCGGACCGGCAGATGGGCTATCGCGTTGATCCTGGCCAATATTTGTGGCCACAGATATCGGCGCGGCACCGCTCACCTTACTTTTGCGGTGGATGTGGACCAAGCCGCGCGTTCAAGCTGACAGTCTTGGGATCCACCGTGATCTGCTTCAGCCGTTCTGCAACGTCTGACGGTACGGACTCCTGGTAGCGCCCATCGAGATACTTCGCCAGAAACTTTTCCATTTCCGTCACCATAGCGAGATTATTGATCGGCCGGGCGAAGCCGTGTCCCTCATCTGGAGCTACCAGATATTGAACCGGTACACCTCTATCGCGAACTGCAACTACGATTTCATCCGAATTCCGTTTGTTCACGCGCGGATCGTTTGCGCCTTGCACGACCATTAGCGGCGTCCTTATCCTGGCTGCAGCGTTGACGGGCGACTCGGATTCGAGTAGTTTCTTGCCTTCGGGAGTGTTCGGATCTGCCATCCGGGCATACATGATTTTTCGCCCGGCTTCCCAGTATGGAGGTATCGAATGCAGCAGGAAGATCAGGTCAGATGGCGGAACGATTGCAACCGCCGCGGCGTAAAGATCTGGCGTAAACGCCACCCCCGCCAGCGTTGCATAGCCGCCGTACGACCCGCCGGCGATGCCGGTGCGTTTTGGATTCACCGTGCCTTGCGCCACCAGGTACTTAACGCCCCAGGTCAGGTCATCCTGCATTTTGCGCCCCCACTCACTGTTGCCGGCGTTGAGGAATTTCTTCCCATAGCCGGTAGACCCGCGAAAATTCGGCTGCAAGACAGCGTAGCCGCGGTTTGCGAAGAACTGAGCGAAGGTGTGATAGCCCCACTGATCGCGCCCCCATGGGCCCCCGTGCGGAAACACGATCAGCGGTAAGCCCTTCGCCGGCACTCCTTCAGGTACCGTGAGGTACGCCGGTATTTCCAGGCCGTCGGATGACTGGTAATGAATCACCTCCATACGCGCCAGCGCAGCGCGGGGAATCTCTTCTCGCACCCGGTACTGGAGATCGAGCTTCTTTGTCTTGCGATCGAACAGATACGTTTCTCCCGGCTCGATGTCGCTCGCGGCAGAGATAATCCAGACGTTCTCATCATTTGTGTGCGAGCTGAAATCGAACTCCTTGCCGGGCAATTTGCTCTCCAGCCACTTGCAGTCCGCTTCGAACGCCGGATCCTTCCAGCTAATCCGTTTACGGTCGTCGTAGTAAACAGTCGCAAGCAAGCGGTC
>DATBGM010000128.1:0-3851 GCA_036557945.1 Bryobacteraceae bacterium
GCGACCCGACCGGCAACGGCGGCACTTTACCCGGCTTCGGCGATCAACGCAATCTGGAACTGCTGGTAGACGCCGGCTTCACGCCCGAAGAAGCCATCCGCATCTATACCTACAACGGCGCTCTCTATCTTGGACGCCAGGCTCGAATCGGTACACTTCAACCCGGCAAACAGGCCGACCTCGTTGTAGTCGAAGGCGATCCGTCGACGCATATCGCCGATGTCGAAAAGGTCAAGTACGTTTTCCGGCAGGGCCTCGCCTACGACTCCGAAAAGCTCATAGAATCCGTCCACGGAATGGTAGGAATCGAGTAAACCACCCAAACCAAGCTCCGCAGCGTCAGCGCGAGCAACGCAAACGCAACTCTCCTACCGGACCAGTTGAATATCGAACTCGATTCGGACTTCATCCTTCACGCGCACCGTCCCGCCCGCAACCTTGACTGGCTTCATGCCGAAAACTGTCTGTTTGAAGCGCGCAGCTCCAACATAATGCCCGCCCTCTTCTTTCCCTTCCACCACCACCGGATGCGTCTGCCCGTGAAGTGTCAAATTGCCATGTACCTTCCACGCACCCGTACCCGCCGGCGCGAATTCTGTGGATCGAAAGCGAATCTCGGGATAGCGCTCAACATCGAGGACCTCGGAACCGAGCATTGTCCTCTGAATCTCGCTTCGATCTTTGTCGGATGTCTCCCTATCGCGCACCCGCAACGATTTGGCCTCGATCTGCAATTCGACTTCGTGGGCAGCAGTATTCGCGGTGCCCTTGGCGATCGATGCGGCAATCTCGTGATCGTGCCCAAAAGCGGAAAAGAGACCGGACTTCTCGACACGCACAACCATCACCGATTTTTCGGTATCGATGGCGTGTTCCTGCGCGCCTGCCAGCCCGCTTGACAACAGCGAAAACACTACGGCCTTTAAGAGGAAATTCGACATGCTTCACTTCCTTGGCGGAAGTTTCGCCGCTCTCTACCGCACCAGCGACTCTTCGCCCGGCCAGACGCCTGTCGGCTCCGGCACGGGTTTCTTTTCGCGCTTGGTGAACCGGTCCAGATACAGGTAAATCACCGGTGTAATATACAGCGTCAGCAACTGCGAAACAATCAAGCCGCCGACTACCGCGATACCCAGCGGACGGCGCGCTTCGCCGCCCGCGCCTGTGCCGAAGGCGATCGGCAGCGTGCCGAGCAGCGCCGCCATCGTCGTCATCATGATCGGCCGGAAGCGCTGCATGCATCCTTCAAAGATTGCCTCTTCCGGCGGCTTGCCTTCCTTGCGCTCGGCCTCCAGCGCAAAATCGATCATCATGATGGCGTTCTTCTTCACAATGCCGATCAGCAGGATGATGCCGACAAACGAGTACAGGTTCAGATTTTCATTGAAAATCAAAAGCGTGATCAGCGCGCCCAACCCAGCCGCCGGCAGGCCCGACAAAATCGTGATCGGGTGAATAAAGCTCTCGTACAAAATTCCCAGCACCAGATAAATTACAAGCACCGCAATCAGCAGCAGAATGCCCAGATCGCGCAGGGAGTTCTGGAATGCCGCGGCTGTTCCCTGGTAACTGAACGTCATCGTGTCCGGCAAACCGATCTGGTGGGCCGCTTCGTCGATTACCTTGGTCGCCTCGCTCAACGACACGCCCGGCTTCAGGTTGAATTGGTAATTCACCGCCGGCAGCTGCCCGATATGGTTCACGCTCAGCGGCGCAACCGTCTGCTGCATGTCCGTCACTGCCGCGAGCGGCACCATTTTGCCGTCCGCCGAGCGAATATACAGGTCTTTCAACGCCGCCGGGTCGCGCTGATACTGCGGCAACACCTCCAGAATGACGTCATACTGATCCGATGCCGCAGTAATTGTCGTGACGCGCCGGTTGCCGTACGCATCGTACAGTGTGTTCGCAATCGTCTGCGGATTGACTCCCAATGCCAGCGCCAGGTTGCGATCGATGTGCACTTCCAGCCGCGGATTCGCCAACCGCAAATCGCTATAAATATCGGTCAATTGCGGAATCGTGTGCAGCTTGGCTTCGAGCACTGGCGCCCATTTGTAAAGCTCTTTGGTATCCGCGCTCTGCAATGCTACCGAATACTGGCTGCGGCCCTCATTTTGTCCGAGCGTAATCAACGGCGGCGACTGCATGAACACCATCAGGCCCGGAATCTTCATGAACTCCTGAGAAAGCTGCCCGATGATCGCGCCGGCCTTTGGCCGGTGCTTATCGTCCTTGAAAGCGGTGAACATGAAGCCCTGGTTCTGCCCGCCCATCATGCCGATACCCGAGCCATATGTCTCGATCCACGGGTTCTTTGCGAGCACCTGATTCACCTGCTCCTGCAGACCGACCATCTTGTCGAATGACGTATCCTGCGAAGCTTCCGTGCCGCCGAATGCAAATCCCTGGTCCACCGTAGGCATAAAGCCCTTCGGCATGATCACGAACAGATAGACCGTGGCTACGGTCAACACAATGCTCACCACCAGCGTGGCCAGCCGGTGCCGCAGCACGACATGCAGGGTCCGCCGGTACGTGTTGTTCAGCCAGACGAAAAACTTCTCCGACCAGCGGTAGAAGGCGCCATGCGCATGCACCTCCGGACGCAGAAAACGGCTGCAGAGCATGGGCGTCAGCGACAGCGAAATAAAGCCCGAGATCAGGACAGCCACCGCAATCGTCACCGAAAACTCGCGCAGCAGCCGCCCGATAATGCCGCTCATGAACAGCACCGGAATGAATACCGCCACCAGCGAAATCGTCATCGAAATAATCGTGAAGCCGACCTCGCGCGCGCCTTCATAGGCAGCCTGCAGGCGTGGCTTGCCCATCTCCATATGGCGCACGATATTTTCCAGCATCACGATAGCATCGTCCACCACGAAGCCGACCGAGAGCGTCATCGCCATCATCGACAGAATGTCGATGGTGAATCCGAGCAGCTTCATGGCCGCGAATGTTCCCAGCAGAGACAACGGCACAGCCAGGCTCGGAATCAGCGTCGCCGACGTATTCCGCAGGAAGAAAAAGATAACCGCGATCACCAGGCAGATGGTGATGATCAGGGTGAATTTCACATCTGAAATGGATTCGCGGATGTTCTGCGATGCGTCAAACGCGCGCTCGATCTGAATCCCCGCCGGCATCGACTCTTTCATCGAAGGCAGCAGCGCTTTCACCGCATCCGCCACCTGCACGGTGTTCGAGCCCGGCTGCTTGCTCACGGCCAGTACGACGCTCGTATGCCCGTTGATCCAGAAGCGTGTCTTGTCGTTGGCTACGCTGTCAAACACCTTGCCGAGTTCCTTCAGCCGCAGCGGCGCACCATTTTTATAAGTCACGATCAGCTCGGCAAACTGTGACGCGTTCGTCAACTGGCTGTTCGATTGCACGGTGTACGATTTCGTGTACCCGTAGAGAGAGCCCGCCGGTAACTGAATACTGCCGGATTGCAGCGAATTACGCACGGTCTCTAAATCTACCCCGTGCGCCGCCAGCTTTGCCGGGTCTGCCTGAATGCGCACCGCGTACTTTTGCGCGCCGAAGACCTGCACCTGCGCCACGCCGCTCACCATGGAGATGCGCCGCGCCATTGTCTGCTCGGCGTATTGATCGAGCTGCGAAAGCGCCATTGTTTTTGACGAGACGGCGATGTACATGATCGGCCGCTCGGCCGGATTGACCTTCTGATAGGAAGGCGGCGAGGGCATATCGGTCGGCAGCAATCCCTGCGCACGCGCAATTGCCGCCTGCACATCCTGCGCCGCGGCGTCGATGTTGCGGCTCAGGTCAAACTGCAGCGTGATCGAAGTCGAGCCGAGCGAACTCGAGGACGACATGCTGTTGAT
>DATBGM010000129.1:0-34511 GCA_036557945.1 Bryobacteraceae bacterium
CCGCTTATAGTGCCAGTCGCCGATGCAGGTGTCGGTCTGAAACGGCCGAGGCCAGATCGAATCCACAACCCCGCGCTCGACATCGAGCGTTGCGATGCCGCGTGTTGTATCTTGCGGACGCTTGCTGAAATATACGCTCTCTACCTTCCCGTCATTTCGGCGCGCGCTCAGATTGTAATGATGTGCTACCAGGTTCAGACCATAATCTTCAAACGGCAGGGCGCCGTCCGTGTAGAGCAGATCAGGCTGATACCGATCGACCAGATCTTTGATCCGCAGGTACCAGTGGCGCTTCCACCACTCGGGAATGCCGCTTTCGTCCCAGTCGAGCTTGGTATGCACTTCGTCGGAATCGACGTACAGATCGAAATTTTTCGAATCCGCACCGTCGTAAGCGACGTTTTCGAGTGGTCCGGAAGAATCGTGTCCATGGCTCGTGGAAAACCATTTATACGTAATCCACAGGTGCTCGCTGACGCCGAACTTCAGCCCCTGGTTCTGTGCTGCGCGTTGCCAGAGTCCCACGATGTCCTTCTTCGGTCCCATCTGAACCGCGTTCCAGTGCTGATACTTCGAATTCCAAAGGTCGAAATTGTCGTGATGCACGGCCATACTGAAGAAGTATTTTGCGCCGGCATTCTTGTACAGCTCCATTAATGCTTCGGGATCGAACTTTTCCGCGCGCCAGGCGGGAATCGTGTCTTTGTAGCCGAATTTCGAAGGATGCCCGTAGGTCTCGACATGGTAGTTGTATTGCGGGCTGCCCTGCATGTACATGTTGCGCGCATACCAGTCGCCGTCTTCAATCGCCGACTGCGGTCCCCAATGCGCCCAGATACCTAACTTGGCATCGCGGAACCAGTCCGGTATTTGATACGAGGAGAGCGAGCGGCGCGTACCTTGGAACGGGCCTTTCTCCGGCTCAATGCCTGGCGGCAGCTCTGGCTCGACGGCACTTAGTCGCGGCACAACACCGCTTGCAAGCAACGCGCTCAAAGCATTTCTACGGCTGATTTTCATTTCTGATCAGCTTATCGCTACGTTCCTGATTGAACGATTAGCTGCGCGGCGCGTACGCCGGAAGCGATGGCGCCGTGTACCGTCGCGCTGTGCCCGTTCAGTTCGGTCGCTTCGCCTGCAAAGTAGAGTGTGTCGTCTAGAGGCTCCGCCAACCTTTCACGCGCCTTGAGCGCGCCCGCCGGAACATAGCTGTAAGCTCCGCGTGCAAACGGGTCGCTCTGCCAGTCGTGAAAGTAGGCGCGTTCGAGTAAGTCTCCAATTGAAGCGGCCGGCTTATCTACAATCTTTGCTAACGATTGGATCGCCGCCTTTACAATCTGCTCGCGCGACTTGCCGAGCAGTGCATCCGCTTTCGATCCCGCGCTCCAGCCCGTCAATATCGGGGCACGCACAGCGAGTGTGGTCCACCACGCCGGAAACACGGGCTCATTCGAGAGTAGAAAACCCGCGTCCACGAACTCGTTACGCTGTTCCCAAAATGCCTCCCGGAAGCGCAGCACGACCCGCATCACCTGCCCAAAGGCAAGCGCCGCCGCCGCTTCGAGCGCCTGTGTTGGTTCCGGAGCCCATCGAATAGCAGAGCTTTGCAAAACGCCGAGCGGCACCGTGATCACCGCTTTTCTCGCCCGATAGATTCTTGACTCGCCTGTCGTCGCATTCCTGATGTGCAGCTCGACCGCTCCCGGACGCCAGATCACTTCATCAAGCACGCAGTTCAACCGCAGTTCGGCGTTCGCAGATAACAGATGCAAAGCAATTGCATCGTACCCGCTCCAAAGGCGAAACGAACGGTCGCCGTTGATTTCATCCGATGCTTTAGTATCCTTCGCGAGTGACGCAATCCCGACCACATCCTTCCGTGCCGCGTTGAAACCCTCCACAAACGAGCTCGCCAGTTCTTTCGTGCTCTGCGAATAAGTAGTTTTCTCCAAAAAACTTGCAAACGGCTCGTCGCGCTCTTTCGCCGCGCGGCACATCTCCTCCATCACGCGATTGATTTGCTCCCACGCATCGCCTTCGGGCTGCACCACGCTATCTCGAATATGCAGCGCTTTCTCCACGCAGTCATAAACGCCGAGGCGACTGGCGCGCACTGCATTCCAGATCTCAGGCGGGCGTCCATGAATAAACTCCGCGCCGAGCTCGATCGGAACCGGCGAGAGCGGATCGCGTAAGGTGAATATGCGCCCGCCGATTCGGTCCCGCGCCTCGATGCACAGCACGCGGCGGCCGGTATTTGCCAGTTCGCCAAGCGCTGCCAAGCCCGCTGCGCCTGCACCAACCACTACTACGTCGTACTCCGACATCCGAGCTTAAGAATCTTCGAAGATCCCGGTCTGCGCGTTCTTTTCCACGCGATCGGCTTCGAAGCACCGGCCGTTCATGACAACGTATACGCCCGGTGCGAGCGTCTGCACAAACGCTAGTGCGCTGCCCAAATTAAATAAGCCGTCCGAGCTGCCGAATGCGTACGGAATCATAGCGCCCGTGAGCACGATGGTCTTGCCTGGAACGCGCCGGGCGAGCGCGCGTGCTGTCGCCACCATCGTATCCGTGCCATGCGTGATCACAATGCGCAATTCGGGCACGGCCCGGCATTGCTCGACGATGATCTCCCGGTCCGCATCCGTCATAGACAGGCTGTCGATCATCATCAGCGTGCGAATCTCAAACGGCAGCTTCGCTCGCCCCAGCCGCAGCATCTCCGGCAGATGCGAGTCTTTGAAGTAGAGGGCCCCCTTCAGCTCGTCGTATTGTTTGTCGAACGTGCCGCCGGTGATGAAAATGCGAATGGGCGAATCAGCTCTTTTTTCCGCCACCGCGCAAGTCTTTATATGCGACCAGGCAGCGTTCCGCGGTTTCAAATTCCGGGAATCGGCTGCCCTCCTGTTCGATTAAATAATATTCGGCGCCGCCGCGCTTCTCCGCCGCTGCCAAAATCTTCTTCCAGGGCGCAGCGCCCTCGCCGAACAGTACTTTGTATCCGTTTTGCGGCGACCAGTCTTTCAGGTGCAGCGATTTAATTCTTCCTGGATGGCTTTCAATCCAAGCCACGGGATCGTTTCCGGTTTCAAGACAGGTACCGACATCAAGCTGCAGCATGATGCTCTTATCTGTGTTGTCGGCCAGAATTTCGAGCGGCTTCTTACCATCTACCGGCTTCCATTCCAGATCGTGGTTGTGATATCCGGCATGCAAGCCTTCCTCCGCCATGGTCTTGTTCGCCGCGTTTAACGTGTCCGCGACATGCTTCCAATCGTCTGCCGTCTTGATGCTGCCGCCGGGATGCGCCAGAACGATATATTTCGTCCCGAGTATCTTATTCAGTTCGATTGCCTTCCCAAGGCCGTCCCCGGCGAACGAATTCATGCCGTTATGCGTGGAGTAGCAGCGCATTTTCAGCTTGTCTAACTGCCCACGAACTTCTTTGGCCTTTTCGGCCGTCCAGTCGTGATACGGCGCATAGAATTCGACGCAGTCGTAACCCATCTTTGCGACTTGATCCAGCGTGCCGTTCAGGTCTTTCTCGAGCTCGTGCCGCACGGAATACAATTCCAATCCAATCGGGATCTTGTTCGCTTTGTTGGCGGCATTCGCCAGCCGGCTGACCAATGTCCATGCGGCGCCCGCCGCCGCAAACTCTCTTCGCGTCACTTGCATGGTGTAAGGCACAATATCACGAACGCCATTTGATATTGCAGCCCATGCTCGGTTTTTGATTCGGATTTACAGGCGAATCGGTAAGCACCGCGTCGAGCGCGGCGCGCAATTCGTTTCCTGTTACAGGCTCCGTCGAGCGCGGCCGGCTGTCGTCCAGACGTCCGCGATACGCCAAGCGCAGTTGACCATCAAAGAGAAAGAAGTCCGGTGTGCATGCTGCCCCGTAAACACGTGCCACATCCTGCGTTTCGTCGTAACAGTACGGAAAGCTAAAACCGAGCTCTTGCGCCTGCTCGCGCAAGCTGTCCGGTGCATCTTGCGGATAGTTCTCTGCATCATTGGAAGAAATCGCCAAAATGCCGACGTTCTTTAAGCCGTAGTCAGTGCCCAGCTTTGCCAGTTCTTTCTGCACGTGCTTCACGTACGGGCAATGGCGGCAGATAAACATAACCAGCAGCGCCTTCCTGCCGCAAAAGTCATCTAATGTGATGCTATTTCCAGAGACTACATCGCGCAAATCGAACCAGGGCGCGGGAGTCCCGAGCGGCAGCATGACCGATTCTGTTCTCGACACACAGGCTCCTTACAAGAAAGCCTAGCAAGGGATTCACGTATGAGTGCTCCAGATACACAATTTCCCGCTTCGCCGACACTGGCGGAAAACTTCGATCCCGGTCTCACCCAGAAATATAGTGGTGCTCTCAACCGGGTCGTCAATCGCGACGGTCGCTTCAACGTTCATCGCGTCGACAGCTCCTGGAGCGATGCCAACCCCTACACGTTCATGATCAGCGTGCCCTGGCCGGTGTTCTGGGCCATTGTTGTCGCCGCTTACGTGCTGATCAATCTCCTCTTCGCGTCGCTTTACGAGTTCCTTGGCGTTGGGCACGTGAAGGGTGCAGAATCGAGCGATCAAACGATCCAGTTTCTCAACCTCTTTTTCTTCAGCGCCCACACGTTGACGACCGTCGGATATGGCAACATGTACCCGAACGGTCCGATCGCGAATTTTATCGCTTCGGCCGAGGGGCTCCTGGGCTTAATGGGGTTCGCCATCGCTACCGGCTTGCTTTTCGGCCGCTTCTCGCGCCCTTCTGCACGCTTCGGCTTCAGTTCCACCATGGCGCTAGCGCCATACAGAGACGGCGGCAGTCTGCAATTTCGCATCGTGAACCGGCGCTCGAACAATCTGATTGAAGTGCAGGCGCGCGTCATGCTCATGACTGTTGAAACGAAAGACGGCCGCCATTCGCGCAAATACGCGCTGCTTGAACTCGAACGCGACCAGGTGCTCTTTCTTCCGCTGACGTGGACCGTGGTCCATCCCATAAACGAAAAGAGTCCGTTCTATGGCAAAACAGCTGAGGATTTGAAACGGCTGCAGGCGGAAGTCGTCGTCATGATGCGCGGCTACGACGAAACCTTCGGACAAACCGTCTATGCCCGCTACTCCTATCGCTACGATGAGATCGCATGGGGAGTGAAATTCGCCGCCGCTTTCGATGTCGATCACAAAGGCGATCTTTTGCTTTGGGTCGATCGTGTCGGTTTGACAGAACCGGCGCCCCTATCCGGGACTGAGTAATGGCCGCACCGGCCGATTGTGCTTTCTGCCGGATTGCCGCAGAAGCGCTTCCCGCGCACGTTGTCTACCGCGATCCCGCGCTCATCGCTTTTCTCGACGATCGTCCGCTCTTCCCCGGCCATGTGCTGCTCTGCCCGCGCGAGCATTACCCGACGCTACTCGATCTGCCGTCTGAGCTGTCAGGCACAACCATGGCGGCGCTTCAATTGCTGGCCAAGGCCGTCGAATCGGCGCTCGACGCCGAAGGAACATTCATCGCCATCAACAACCGGATCAGCCAAAGCGTTCCGCATCTCCACATCCACATCGTTCCCCGCCGGCGCCGCGATGGACTGAAAGGCTTTTTCTGGCCTCGCCACTCTTACAAAGATGAAGCGGCCAAAGAAGCCGTGCGCGATGCCATCGAGCGCGAAGTACGAAAATGGACCAACCTTCTTTAGCTCGTACTCAACGGCGAACTGCTCCGCGAAAGCGTCTGCACGATCGTCTCCCGTTCTTTCATTCCACGCTCGACAGCGGATTCAAGTCCGAGCCGGTACACGATCAACCCGACCAGCAGTTCAAAACATAAAACTGCAATCAGCGCCAAGTCGCTCTGCAGGGCGTAGCGCGCCAGAAACGCAAATCCAACCAGCACGAATAAGCCGAGGCTGCATCCGAGAAGCCAGATCTGCATCTTCGCCCCGGCCTGCTTCTTAAACGTTTGCCGGGGATCGATGGGCCGCGCCATCGAAAGGGAAGTGAAATTCCCCACGATCAGCAAAAATACCGTTACCACACTGGACGCCAGCAGCCCGGAAAGGATTCCCATCGCCGTGATCGGCGCGCGCGCCAGGGCCGCTACGAACAGAATGACCGCGCTCTGCAAAATGACGAACACGATTGCCGTCAGATTCTTCGCCTTCAGTACGGCACTGAGCGATAGCGGTGTCACGAAATATATCTGCGCTGCCGCTCGATCCAGACCCAAGGAATTCAGCAGTAGCGTGTCGCTCAGCAACAGCAACCCGTAAACATTCATAACGGGTATCAGGTTCTCCCGTAAAAAACGGCCGCCCGCGTCGCGGCTATTCAGCGCAGCCGGTACGAATACCAGAATGCCCAGCAGACAGGCCATCCCAAACAGCACGCGGAACTTCGGCATACGCACAAGCGACTGCAGTTCCTTCTCGAGAAGCGCCGCAACCGGATCACGAAAAACTCGTGCAGGCCATGCCGACCAGATTGCGCGGCTCCGTTGCTTTTCGCCGTGAGCAGAGCCTGGGCGCAATGTGTCTTCGGCCAGAAGGCTGCGATTGAAGATCCAACGCGCGAGCAGAAAAACAAGCGCGATCCAGCCCAAGCTGAGTGCCAGTTCCGTTAGCCGAAAATAGCCGAGGCTGAGCGTGCCGATCGCATGCCAGGGCGTTACGCGGTTCGCGCCGACGGCAAAGAAACGCGGCAGCATTCTGCGGCCGAGCTCCGTGCGAAGCAGTATCTGCGGAATGATCGCGATACCGATCACCAGCACCGCAAACAGCTCGCGAAACCGGTTCCGCTCGAACGAGTGCAGAATCAGATCGCGAATTGCAAGCTGCAAAAAAAGGTTGAAGGGAACGAATAGCACGAGCGCGAAGGGCGCCCAGAAAGGAATGTCCGCATGCCGCAACAAACCAGCCGCGGTTCCCGCCAGCAGGATCAGCATTTCCGGCGCGCTCGTGATCCGCAGCAGCGTTTCCAACGCGAACAATGCGTCGTTCTTTATCGGGTAGATCTGCAGCTTCTTCAGTTCGAGCGACCAGCCGCTGCTCAACGTGAAAAGCGGAATGATTTGCCAGAAAAGAAAGACTCCCAGCAATCCTGCAGGCAGATACGCGGTAAGCTTTGCGCCAGGCACCTCCGGAAGCTTAACCGCCAGCAGAATGGCGCCTGCGCCATACATTCCGTACCACAACGCCAGCGCCATCCAGGAGACGATCGTCCCGAAAGTCGTTCGCGGCAAATGATTGCGCGCGATGCGAAATTGCGCCCAGGCAATGGCCCAGATCTGATGCTGCCACATCCCTATAACCAGTCCAAACTTCCGCTGTAGCGCTCGGCGTGCACCAGGTCGACGAAAATGTCCTCCAATGAGGTCGCATCCGCAGCGGCCTGTCTGCGCAGCTCTTCCATAGTGCCCTGCGCGACGACTTTTCCGCGGCTGATAATTGCGACCTGGGTACAAAGCCGTTCCACCACTTCCAGCACGTGGGAAGTCAGGAATACCGTCGCCCCATGCCGTACCTGGTCGAGCAGAATATCTTTCATCAGCCGCGCGCCCACGGCATCCACACCTTCAAACGGCTCGTCCATCAAAAACAACCGCGGCCGGTGGATCAGCGCTGCCGCCATCGCGACCCGTTTCCGCATGCCTTTCGAATACTCGCCGATCAGCTTTCGCGGATTGTCCTGCAGCTCAAACAATTCCAGCAACTCCCGCGCGCGACCACGCCCCATCACTCGCGCCAGTCCGTACAACCGGGCAATAAGTTCCAGATACTCGGCGCCCGTCAAATAATCGAATAAAAGTGATTCATCCGGCACCAGGCCAATCACTTTGCGGATGGCGAGCGACTCTTCCGGCATTGCCATCCCCAGAATGTGAATCGTTCCGCCGTCAGGTTGCGCAATTCCCATCAGCATACGAATCGTAGTCGTTTTGCCCGCGCCATTCGGCCCGAGAAAGCCGTAAAAGGATCCCTGTGGCACGCTTACGGTGAGCCCGTCCACCGCAGGCATGTCGTTATAGACTTTTTGCAAATCGACAACTTCGATCGCGGGCGCTGGTAACGGCTCAGTGCTGTTTGTCAAGGGCCGGCGCTCCTTCCCGATTCTGGATTGCGGCCAGCAACGTTCCCATCTGCCGGAAAACAGCCAGTTTCGCGCGCGTTACCTGTGCCTCGGAATCATACAGTTGCATCCAGAAGTTACTCTCTTCAATTCGAGCCTGCTCCAGATCGCGCAACGGCATGCGGCCCTCCGCGTTTTGCGCCAGTTTTACTGTTAAATCTTCACGCGCCAGGTCTAGCTTCATGTGCGCCAGGTCCCGAATGTTTTGGGCCTTCTTCCACTGCTCGTAACTGCGCCGCGTATCGGTTATGATCCGGTTCCGCACCTGGTCGGTCTGAATCCGCAGCTTCTGCATATCCGTCATGGCCTGCGCCATATATCCACCGCGCGCCGATCCCACCAACAGAGGAAACGAGACTGCAAACCCCAATTGCGCGTTATTCCGTTGAAACCGGTTTGGCGGAAAATACTGCTCGTATGTATACTTCGCAAATAACGCATACTGAGCCACCAGGTCTACTTGCGGGAGGCGGGCCGCTTTGTACGATTTCAGATCCAACTCTTTCGCCAGAATGTTCGATTGCATCTGCTTAAGCTGCCGGTTGTTCCGCAACGCCATATCCACAGCGTCGTTTTCTGAACCAGGCGCGAAGGCCGGCAGCTCGGAATCCACCGGCTTTACGCGATCTGTCGCTGAATAACCAACCACAATCGCCAGCATCATTTCGTAATAGTCCCTATCCAGACGAGCCGCATTCAATTGCTCCTCCGAGCTCGCCAGGTTCACACGCGCCCGTTTCAGTTCGAGCGGCAGCTCCGTTCCCTCCGTTACGGCGGCTGTAACGCTGTCAATTACTTTTTTCAAACTCGGCAGTTGATTCGCCAGAATTTCCTGCTGGTGCTCGATCTGGTTTGCCGCGAGAAACAGGTCCGCCGCCTGGTAGGCGACGTCCTCCGTCCTGGCTATAGAGCCGTACTGTGCGCCATGCGCCAGCTCGCGCGCCATTGCCACCTGATAGCGCTGCGGTTTATTAAGCAGCGACTGTCGCGTAGTAACTTGAAAAATCGCCGGTGCACTTCCTTCGATCGTGTTCGGATATCCATAGGTGTAGGCAGCGCCGCTGCCCAGCGTCACCTTCGGCCGGAATGGATCTTCGGCGACCCGGATGCCTTCTTCCGCGTGCTGCTGATCCAGCCGCGCGATCGTCACGTCCGGATTCTGCCGCGCGGCCAGTTCCAGCGTCTGCTGCAGCGTTAACGAGTACGTTTCAGCGAAAGCGCCAAACGCCCCAAAAAACAAACAAAAAACGAGTTTCCGCGTGAGCACAACCTCATGCTATCGGAGCCCGGCCCAGCCGAATCGTTTGTATGTCGAATACGGTCATGTTTAGATCACAGTAGGTGAGTTCCCGGTTATTCGTTTTTACGGCCCTGTTTTCCCTGACGGTTCTGCCTGTCTGCCCGCAGCAGCAACGAACACATGACTTCCTCGGGCTGGGCACGCCCCCCGATGAAGCTGCGGCCAAAATCGGCGAGCCTCTCTACAAGCAGAACTGCGCCGCCTGTCACGGCGAAAATGCGCGCGGGGGAGAAGGTCCGAACCTGGTTCGCTCCACGCTTGTGCTGCATGACGAGAAGGGCCGCGACATCGCGCCTGTCGTGAAGAACGGCCGTCCCGAAAGCGGTATGCCGGCGTTCCCGAACTTAAAATCCGAAGAGATTTATGACATCGCTGAATATCTGCACCTGCAAATCGAGCGCGCCGCCAACCGCGGTATGTACGACTCTATTTATGCCGGGCAGCGCAGTCAGATCAAGGGCGATCCGGCTAAAGGCAAAACGTTCTTCGACGGGCACTGCTCAAAATGCCACTCCGCCTCCGGAGATCTGTCGAAGATCGCCGTCAAATATCCGGAAGGCGCGTCGCTGCAGTCCCGCTTTATCTGGCCGCATTCACGTGCGCCCGTTACAGGTACGGTTAAGACGTCGTCCGGCGAAACCATAACCGGCACGATCCTGAAGGTCGATGACTTCGATCTCTCTCTACGCGATACGAATGGCCAGACACATGAGTGGCCGCGCGATCAGGTCCAGGTGAAGCTCGAAGACAAGCTTGCCGGTCATCGTGCTCTGCTGCCCGTCTACACCGATTCCGATCTGCACAATCTCACTGCCTATCTCGTGACTCTGAAATGATCCGTTTTTTTCTCTTAGCCTGTTTTGCCGCGATACTCCCGGCCCAGACACTCAATCCGCACACGCTCGCTCTCTTCAATCAGCCGCCTGATATCTGGCCGACTTATAACGGGGATTACTCCGGTCGCCGCTTCAGTTCGCTAAAGCAAATCAACCAATCGAACCTTGCCCATCTCGACGTCGCGTGGAAGTTTCAGATCACCGGCATTCCGCCGCTGCGCGGAATCGGCAAAGCCGTCGTTAAGTCCACGCCGCTAATGGTTAATGGGGTACTCTACTTCACCGTGCCTAATCACGTCTTTGCCCTCGATGCACGCACGGGCAGGCGCATCTGGCAATTCGATTGGGAAGACCACGGCGGCCACTTGCTTGGCCAGCGCGGCGTCGGCATGTATGGTAGCTGGCTCTACTTTCTTACCCCTGATGGCTGGTTCATCTCCCTGAATGCCAAAGACGGCAGCGAGCGCTGGCGCAAAAAAGTGGCCGACGAGAAGTTGCAATACTTCACTACCATGTCGCCGCTTGTCGTAAAGAATCATGTGCTGGTGGGTGTCGGCGGAGACGCCATGGACGTGCGCGGCTATCTCGAATCGCGCGATCCCGAAACCGGCGATCTGCAATGGCGCTGGTGGAGCGAGCCCGAAAAGCCCGGCGATCCCGGCTCCGAAACCTGGCCGAACAAAGCCGCTATGGATCACGGCGGCGGCATGACCTGGATGCCGGGCACCTACGACCCCGATATCAATCTCATTTACTGGGGCACCGGCAACGCCAATCCCGTCTTCGCCGGCCAGAGCCGCAAAGGTGCGAATCTCTGGACTGCCTCTATCGTCGCTCTTAATCCGGATACCGGTAAGCTCGCCTGGTGGTTCCAGGCCTCGCCGCACGACACGCACGATTGGGATAACGTCGAAACACCTGTCCTCTTCGATGCCGTGATTGATGGCAAGTCTCGCAAGCTGCTTGCACAAGGCGCGCGCTGCGGTTGGTTGTTTGTGCTCGACCGAACCAACGGCAAGAATCTCGTGTCTAAGCCATTTTCCGGCACCGGCAACTGGGCCAAAGGTGTCGATGCCAAAGGGCAGCCCATTCCCGATCCTGCGAAGGAGCCCACTGTCGATGGTTCTATGATTGACATGCCCACGATGGGGGCGACCAACTGGCAGCCGCCCAGCTACAGTCCGGATACGGAGCTGTTCTATCTGAACGGCACGGAAGGCTACGGCTTGGCGTATCTCTACGACACGTCCGATCAACCGGAGGGGTATGGTGGCGGTACCGGCGGGACGTTTGATCAGCGCTCAGCCCTTTTCGCGCTCGACATCCGCACGGGCGAGACCAGATGGAAGCATGAAATTCCGCAAGGGCAGGGCAGCATCTCCGGCGGCATCCTCACCACCGCTGGCAAGTTGCTATTTACCGGCGATTCGTCGAGCGTGACTGCCTTCAACCCTGCCGATGGAAAAATCCTCTGGCACCAACGGCTCGCCTCTCCTGTAAGTAACGGCCCCTCCACCTGGATGCTCGATGGTAAGCAATACCTCATCGTCGGGGCGGGCGACAGCCTCTACGCCTTCACTCTGCAAGGAGAAAAATGATAATAGCTCGCAGCGCGGGAAACGCGCACCGAGTTTGAAACGTTCTTAGCCAACAGCCCGCGGACTGGCTCTGAATCGCTCGAGCAAGAGCGCGCTAGGGTAGCAGGATCTTTGGACCGCCCACGTGTTCCACGAAGGCTTCTGCCTGCCGGAAACCGCTCTCGATGCCGCGAAAGCGCGCCACTTCCGACTGCAGCGCGTAATAGCGATCCGGTGTTTGCGAGGCGTGCGCATAGCAAGCAGCTCGTTTGCGAGGCTCGACGGCGGAAATGTCCACATAGCGTGTCGGCGCAAACATAAATGTGTCCTCGCCATCGGAAACTTCGTAAAGAAAGAGCGCAAATTTCTTCTTGCTGCGAAACCACGCGTCGTAGCTAAGCTGGAACGTGGCGCGGTGGTCGCGATGATGGTCGAGCGGCCATTGTGTGAAGAGAATGTCGGGCTCGAGCGTTTCGATGAGCTGATGGAAATCGTCGTAGTGAGCCGCATCCACCACGGCATGCCCGTCGCACTGTCTCGCGAACTTCGGATGGGTCTTCAGAATGGCGCAGGCCTTTTCAGCCTCGGCAGTGCGCACCGTGCTGCCGGGATCATCTGGAGTGCCCGGGCAACTCTTCTCGCCTTTATTCAGGTAGAGCAGTGTGACTTGATGGCCTAGATCTGAGAAGCGCGCCGCCGTTCCACCGCAGCCGTATTCGGGATCGCCCGGATGCCCACCGGTTATGACAACTCTTAGCCTGCGATTAGCCGCTTCTGCTGCTGCCTGAGGCGTCAAAACGGCAGCAAGCAGCAGATTCCTGCGAGAGATCGAAAACATGGATTCGATTGTCTCGCAGCAGCGCAAAGCAGAAACGCACGAATGATAACTTTGTCAGCGATGAGATCTTCTTTGGAATTGTTTAGCCTGGCGGGGCGCGTCGCGGTAGTGATGGGCGGTACTTCAGGTATCGGACGCAGCCTCGCTCTCGGACTCGCGGGCGCGGGCGCGGACGTGGTGGCAACCGGCCGGCGCGCGCCGCACATGAACGAGGCCGCAGATGAAATCGAGAGGTTCGGCCGCCGCACGGTGCGCCGCACGGTAGACGCCGCCAGCCGCGAATCAATAGACAAACTCCGCGATGCTGTTGTTTCAGAACTCGGCGGTGTGGATATTCTGATCAATGCGGCGGGCCAGACGTTCCGCAAGCCAACTGCGCAGATTTCGGAGAGTGAGTGGTCGAATATTTTCGATGTGAACGTCACGGGGATGCTGCGCGCCTGTCAGAGTTTCCACGACGCGCTCGCAGCGAGCAGCCGTGGCCGCATCATCAACATCGCGTCGCTGACTTCTTACGTCGCCTTTTTGGAAGTTGCAGCTTATGCGGCATCAAAAGGGGCCGTGCTCGCTCTTACTCGCAATCTTGCGGTTGAATGGGCGCGCGAAAGTATTAATGTAAACGCCATTGCGCCGGGCGTATTTCGCACGGAGCTGAACGCGGCCCTGCTCGACAGCACCGAACGCGGAAAGGAACTGCTGCTGCGGACGCCAATGAGGCGCTTCGGAGGCATTCCAGAGTTGATAGGCGCGGCGATTCTGCTTGCTTCCGATGCATCGAGTTTCATTACAGGTCAATGCATTGTTGTCGATGGAGGATTTCTCGCGAGCGGCGTCAATCAATGACAATGAAAACAAGAATTCTATGACGGAAGCGCCGCCGCCCGCGCTCGCTTTGATTGGCAACACTCCGCTCGTGCAGTTGACCGGGTTCGACACCGGCTGCACCGGCCCTGCGAGATGGTCTTAGCTGATCCGCTCGGCTCCTCTTTAGCCGAAATCGTCCGGACGGGCCGGAATCTCCGATAATTTGATGCGTCTCGGTTGGCATCGAAGATCTGGAGGAATCTGGAAGGCGGTCTTGATCAGGCGCTCAGCTAAGCGAAAATCAACGTAATGGCGCCGGCTGTAATCAACAAGCCGCCGGCCAGCTTTGCTGGAGAGAGACTCTCACCCAGAAAGCCTGCTGCGAGGAGAATGACAAATACGACGCTCAACTTATCAATCGGCGCAACTTTCGATGCCGGGCCAAGCTGCAGGGCCCGGAAATAACAGAGCCACGACAATCCCGTCGCAATTCCGGACAGGACCAGGAATAGCCAACCTTTTTGAGTTACCTTGGCGAGCTCACCGGTCGTATAAGTGGCGCCTACAATTCCCCAGGTGAAGAACACGATAACTAGCGTGCGGATTGCCGTTGCAAGATTTGCATCGATGCCGGTTACACCGACTTTTGCGAGCACTGCAGTCGCGGCTGCGAAGACCGCCGAAAGTACGGACCAGACGAGCCAGCTCATGCATTCAGCATTGCGCAGCCGCGCTGTTCGTTCACGCGGCCGGTTTCCGTTTCACCATCCGGTATATGAACAGCAAAATGACGGCTCCTACGATCGAAGCAATGAAGCCAGGAGCGGACCCGTCGCGGTAAAGGCCGAATACCCTGCCGATAAATAGCGCCACGAACGAGCCGGCTACGCCCAGCAGCATTGTAATGAAAATGCCGCCCGGATCTTTACCCGGCATGAGAAACTTTGCAATCGCTCCAACGATAACTCCGATGATCAGCGTCCAGATGATCCCCAGCATAGATGTAGATCTCCTCTCTCGAACTGAGTTGCAGGAACTTACTCTATCAGTTTTTCGGGCCACCGAGAAATCAGCCGGCCTGCCAGCCGAGCGCGACAAGCTGAACCTCGATATTCGCTTTTTTCAAGCGGATGCTGACCGTCTCTAATTGCTCTGTGGAAGGATCGATTTTCGCCTGTTGAGCGGCAACGTCCGCCTCAAACTGGCTTTGCAAAGCGGCAAGCTGCTGCTGGATCTGTTCGACTGTCTCATTCGCCTGCCCGACGACTTGCGTCTGCTGCCAGGTTCGACCCATCTGCCGCGCTGCCGTCGCCGCTCGCGTCACTGTCGTTGCGCTCACTACTTTTCTACCGAGGAACGCGCCAAGCAATCCCGCGCCAACCGTGACGGCCGTCTGCAGGAACGCCTGGCTCTGCTGCCCTTTTTTCTGCTCAACGGCAGCTTCGGCGCGCCGCTTGCGCTCTTCAAGCGCAGCCAGTTTCGGCGCATATTTCTGCTTTAGCTGCTCCGCTAAACGGTCCCGCTCTTCGCGCGCGGCCTGCTGCAAACGAATGCGAAAATCGCGCTCCGATTCGCCTGGTCGAGAACTCTCGCCCAGGCTCGGACTCTTAAAGACATCGGTCTGCTGGCTCTGAAATAGCCAATTTACCAGCGACTTGCTCCAGAGCGCGTAATTCTTAGCCTTCGTCGCCTCGGCAGGTAAATCGGCAAATGCGAACCCTTCTTCAGCAGTTTTTTCCAGTTCGTCGAGTGAGAAGCCGCTCAGAACAGCCGTCGACCAGTCGACCGGCGCCGGTCCGTCGCTAAATGGAGTAACCCACAGGGATTCTCTGGTTTCGTTGATACCCCGCTTCTCATCGATGAAATGCAACTTTGCCGCGCCAATCAGGACCGGACGGTACAGGCTCGCACTTGCGTTTTGAACCGGCAAGAAATAGGCGGGAACGTCAGGCGGTAAGACAGGCGCCGCACCGGCTTTATTTACCGACGCGGAGCCCTTCGCCGCCGGAGCGGCGGATTCGACCTGGCCGGCCGGATCCTTTCGTCCCTGCATCAATGTTTTTATCTGGTTGCGGGTTACGGGTCCGCTCAGATAGGAGAGCGTCCAGCGTGTTTTGAACAATTGCGGCTTATCGTCGTGAACATTGTTGAGGAGAAAGACCCGGCTGCCAAGCCCGGCGAGCAATCGTTCCATGGCTGCACGATCAAAAGCCGAATGCGCTTCGCCGGCGGCGCCTTCAAGCCCTTCCATCACCCGCATTTTGTCGCGCTCTGTCTGCAACCGACCGATGAACCAGGTGCCCGTATTCGAGAGTCCTTTGTAGTCGAGGTCGACCGGATTCTGTGTCGCCAATACAATGCCGAGTCCATACGCCCGCGCCTGTTTTAGTAAGGTCAGCAATGGCTTCTTTGATGGTGGATTCGCAACCGGCGGGAAATAGCCGAAAATTTCGTCCATGTAAAGCAGCGCGCGCAGGCTGGTAGTGCCCGGTTGCGTTCGGACCCAGCTCAGTACCTGGTTCAGCAGCAGTGACACAAAAAACATCCGTTCGGCTTCGCTCAAGTGGGCAATCGATAGGATCGAGACGCGCGGCTTACCTGCGGTTGTATGCAGCAGTGATGAGATGTCGAGCGCCTCCCCGCTCAGCCAGCACTGAAATCCCGGCGAGGCGAGCAGGTTATTGAAGCTCATAGCGAGCGCAAACCGCTCCTTGGCGGGATAAAAAGTTTCCAGGTCCATCACTCCCGCCTTTTGAAAGGGCGGGTTCTGAATTTGCGAGATGATACCTCCCAAATCAAGATTGCGGCCCTGCTTCCAATTCACTTCAAAAATATTGGAAAGCAAAATGTGCTCCCGGCTCTGCACCGGATCGGCCTGCACTCCAATCAACGCAAGCAGCGCGGTTGCGGAAGAGCTGATCAGATCGCCTAGCAGTTCCGGATCCTTTAAAACGCCCTCAGCCGGAGCATCGAATGACTTAAGAATTGAAAGCGGCAGGCCGGCCTCACTACCAGGCGTATAAATAGCGAAGTCGGCTGCATTCCTGAGCCGCGCGATCCGCCCGCCATCCTGCCCGAATCCGGCGAGACCGTTCTTCCAAAGCTCGGCCTGCTGGGCTGCAAACTGGTCCGGGCTCAGCCCCTTGGCGGCTGCCTCATTTTCGTTGATCCACGGCCGAAAATCCTCCGGGCGCAGTTCGGGAAAAGTGAGGAGCAGATTCGCTATGTCACCCTTTGGATCGATGGCAATCGCAGGAATACCGTCAATTGCCGCTTCTTCCAGAAGCCCGATGCACAATCCGGTCTTTCCGCTGCCGGTCATGCCGACGCACACCGCGTGGGTGACCAGGTCCTTCGATTCGTATAGCAACGGCACGTCCGCTTGCTTTTGCGTGCCAACGTCCACGGGTTTCCCCAAATAGAAAACACCCAGCTTCTCGAAATCCTGCATCCCTAAATTCTAGGTTGCGAGGGGTCAGCAGGGATTGACAAGCGACGCGACAAGCGACATTCTTTGAAGCAGGAGTTTGGTATGCGGTTGCCGGTAGTGTTGTGCCTGTCTCTGCTTGCCGTAATTGCCGGGCGGAGCGCTTCTGCGCAAGCCGTCATTTCCGCTCATTCCGGCCTGGTGAATTTTACCGAAGGGACTGTGTTGCTGGATAATCAGCCGCTCGTGCCCAAAGCCGGTACTTTCGCAGCTATAGGGAACGGCTCCGCCCTGCGCACCGAAAAGGGCCGTGCAGAAATTCTGCTGACTCCCGGCGTTTTCTTGAGAATCGATGAAAACAGTGCGGTGCGCATGGTCTCGAATGGCCTGGACAACACGCGCGTTGAATTTCTGACCGGTTCGGCGATTCTCGACTCAAACGAAGCACAACCCGACGATAAGCCGGTAACACTCACCTATAAGGAATTTCAGATCCGGTTCTCAAAACCGGGCGTTTACCGGATCGACTCAGAACCGGCAGTTTTCGAAACCTATACCGGTGAAGCGGAGATTCTGGCCGACGGACAGGCGCCCACGAAAATAGACGAATCGCGCCAGTTCTTCTTCGGCATCGGTATGGAGACGAACAAGTACGGCGATGGGGCGATTGATGCATTTTCCGAATGGGCGCGCAATCGCGCGGAAACGATCGTCGCAGACAATCGCGCTGCTGAGCAGAGTACGGCCGATCCCACACTCCCTGATCCGTCGATATTGGGGCCGCTGCCGCCCGTCATGACCCCCGCACCGCCGGTATATCCGACGTATTCGGTTCCTGCAGTAAGCGCAGCACCGATGTTCATCGATAACGGGTTCTATGGTCCATTCGGGCCCGGTCCGAACCTGTTTCCTGTTAACCCGTTCAATGTGATCTATGTTTTTCCGCGCGGATATCGCCATTGGTACGGCAACAATCCCCATCACCTGCATGGCATGCCTCCGCCGCGCAGCACCGGCGTGGGCTACCCGGTTCTAACTCCGAATCGGCCCGGTGCTCCCGTACTGGCTCCGAACCGTCCCGGCTATCCGCGGCCGTTTCCGCAGCGCCCAATCCAGATATCGCGTCCGATGCCGCTGCCCATGAGAAGCCCGGCCCCTATGAGAAGCACCATGCCCGCCCGGAGCGTGATGCCCGCGCGGTCGCCGATGGGTCCGGTAATGATTGCGCCGCCACGTATTTCGGCTTCCCCGGCAGCACGCCCAAACGTGATAGCGCGGCCGGCTCCGGCAACTGGAATGCGCCAGCGTTAGTTCAGCGGCGCGTAATAACCGAGCCGCCAGCGCGCTTTCAGCGCAGGGAGTCCTGCCGGCGTTTTGATTTTCACTTCCAGGTGCCGGTAAGCGCCGTCCTTCTTGCGGTTGGATGGTGTGTACGCCAGAACGTATTGGTTCCGTAGTTCAATTCCGATCCGCGCAGCAATCGCCGGCAGCTCGCTGGCATCCGATGCTGAAAATGCGCGGCCGCCCGTCTGCTCGGACAACTGGCGCAGCAATCTCGGACCCGTTATTTCCGCTGCGCCCAGCGCGAATGCAGGAAAGCGCTCGTAAACGCCCATCGAATATACCTGGACGTCGGCCTGCCGTACCAGTTCCTTGATCTGGGCTGTTGTATAGCGGCTATGATTGTCGCCTCCATCGGAGATGATCAGCAGAGCCTTACGCGTGTTTTTTGCGTTTTTCATCTGGCTCAGTCCCAGGCTCATCGCGTCCAGCAATGCGGTTAATCCCTCCGGTTCCACGTGCGCGAGTTTCTCTTCGATCGCGTTTGGATTCGACGAAAAACCGGCTGCCAGTTCCGCCTTGTCCCCGAACTCGATGAGCGACGCTTCATCGGGACGATCCAGCGTCTTCAGAAATTCTTTTACCGCCTCGCGCGAAAGATCGACCTTGGTGCCCATACTCCCGCTGACATCCACCAGCAAACCAACCGAGATCGGCGCATTCTCGCCGGCGAATTGTTTGATCGTCTGCTCGGCGCCGTCTTCGAACAATGTAAAATCCTGTTTGTCCAAGCCGAGGACGAACCGGTTTTGCGCATCGGTTACAGAAACCGGAACGACCACGAGCGTTGTATCGACATGAATATCTACAACGCCCGTGCGTGCTTCCATGGCGGCCAGGACAGCCAGCGCGCAAAGGCCAACCACCTTCGCATGCGAGCGCCGCATATTCCGATTCTCCCGCTTTCGGTTCGACAAAATCAGTCTGATAGGATGCATTCGAATGAACCGTAGAAAAGTGTTGCAATCTGCTGTTACTGCGGGAGCGGCTGCGCTCGGCCAGCCTGCGATTTCGCTCGCTGCTGGCGGCGGGGGACGGTTGAAACAAGGCGTATCCTATTGGACTTACCAAAAATGGTTCACCCTGGACGAGCTATGTAAGGAAGCTGTGCGCATCGGTTTGAAAGGAATCGATCTCGTAACACCCGATCAATACGCCACGGTTCAGAAGTACGGACTCGTTCCGTCCATGACAGCAGCCTCGGACCCGAATACGATACCGATCGGCTTGAACCGCGTCGAAAATCACGAACGCGTGCTCGCCAAAATAAAGAGTGACATCACGCTGGCCGCTGCGGCCAAGGTGCCGAACGTCATTACGTTTTCAGGCAATCGCGGCGGTATGCCCGATGCCGAGGGTCTCGCCAATTGCGCCGTCGCCTTGAATAAAATCAAAGGCTACGCCGAGGAAAAAGGCGTCACCGTCAATCTCGAGCTGCTTAACAGCAAAGTCAATCACAAGGACTACATGGCGGACCATTCGGCCTGGGGCATCGAGCTGATGAAGCAGGTGAATTCGCCGCGCGTGAAGCTGCTGTATGACATCTACCATATGCAGATCATGGAAGGCGATCTGATCCGGACGATTCGCGAGAACATCCACTACTTCGGCCACTTCCACACCGGCGGGAATCCGGGCCGGCACGAACTCGATGAGACCCAGGAAGTCACCTGGCGAGCGGTGGCCGGTGCCATCGCCGATACCGGCTACGAAGGATTCCTTTCGCATGAGTTCGTACCGATAAAAAATCCGCCGATTCGGGGGCTGGAGCAGGCTTTCGAAATCTGCAATGTATAGCGAGCGCTCTAGCGTGCCTGCGGCTCCCAGGCAACTCGCACGATGCCGCTGCGTGAACTGAGTTCGTGCACAATCTGGGGCACGCTGGTTTCCGTCTCTCGTGCGCGCCATTCCAGTTGGCACGTTAACTCGCGATCGAGAACACCGGGCCCTGTGACCAGGGCGACTGAGCGAATCTTATAACGTTCCGCGGAAAGCAAGCCGCGAATCTCTTCTTCGCTCGGCCCGGATGGCGAAGCGACGATTTTCAGGGTGCCTTGTCGATCGCGCATAATACGTCGTTCCAGGCGGCGCAAGGCCGTAAGCACGACAAACCCGCACAAAAGGCTGGCGAATCCCAACCCGATCTGCCCGCCGCCGAAACATAAACCGACAACGGTGATGAACCAGAGTGTGGCGGCCGTAGTCACCCCGAGCACCACGTTGTCGCGGCGCACGATAGCTCCACCCCCAATGAAGCCCATTCCGGACAAAATGCCAAGCGGCAGACGCATTACGTCGAAGTTCACAAAGGAATCAGGCGATTTGCCGGCCGTCGTCAAAAGAAGATTTGCCTGAATCATCGCGAGGCAAGCAGCCAGCGCGACCAAAATCGTGGTCCGCAGGCCAGCGGGACGACCGTGTTCACCCCGATCCAGGCCGATCACCATCCCGGCAAAAACGGTGCAAAACAAACGAAGAACAATATCCGGCCAACTGGGATGAATAGGCATTGACGCTTTTCTCGGTTGCTCAAACATTGTACGGAAATCGCATCCGGCGACAGCGTCGTTGCTGCGTGTTATGCTTGTCGCACGTGGGCGCTCTTAGCGCACGTTACTCCCTCGCACCGCCGTGATAGTGGACAATTTCGGAAATCTCCATTCCGCCACCGGGCTCGCATCGCTTATCGATCACACGTTGCTTAGGCCGGAAGCTTCTAAAAGGGATGTCGCGCGCATTTGCGATGAAGCGCGGGTGCACGGTTTTGCTTCGGTCTGCGTAAATCCCTATTGGGTCCGTTTTGCGGCAGGCGAATTGAAGGGGGCGCCCGTGAAGGTATGTACTGTGGTCGGCTTTCCGCTAGGCGCAAACCGGACGCGTACCAAGCGCTTCGAGGCGGAAACGGCGCTTGCCGACGGCGCAACCGAGCTCGATATGGTGCAGAATGTGGGAGCGCTCCGTTCGGGGAATATCGAACTGGTGCGCGAGGAAATTGAACTTCTGGCCGCTTTGACACACAGTTCAGGCGCGCTGCTGAAGGTGATTTTGGAGACGTCCCTGCTGAATCAGGAAGAAAAACGTCTCGCCTGCGAATTGGCTGTCGCCGGAACGGCGGATTTCGTCAAGACATCAACGGGGTTTTCGAGCGGCGGCGCAACTCCTACAGACGTGCAGCTCATGCGCGAGATAGTGGGAAAGGGCGTCGGTGTAAAAGCATCGGGCGGCATTCGTACGCTCGCTGCGCTGCGTGAGATGGTTGCCGCAGGCGCCAATCGAATCGGCACCAGTTCCGGTGCGCAGATTCTCGCCGAGTTAGCGCATGAAGGTATCCCGGCTTCAGAGCGGGAGGAACCCGCCTCCCCGTACGGGTCGCTGAAGTACTGAATGGCTGCCCCGAAAGATCAGCAGGTGCGTTTTCGCGAGCGGGCAGAACTCCTCGACTTTCTGCTGGAAGTCAGCACCGTTACTGCAGAGACGCTTGACCTCGACCGCCTTCTCGCCAATGTGGCGGAGATCGTGAAGGACGTAATTCCGCATGAGCTCTTCGCCATCCTGCTTTATAACGAGCGTTCGCGGTCGCTGCGCATGCGCTACTCGATCGGACACCGCGACGAAATCGCCAAAAATCTGAATGTTGGCCTGGGAGAAGGCATTACCGGCGCCACCGCCGCCACCCGTCAGCCGATTCTTGTGCCCGATGTGCGAAAAGATCCGCGCTATCTGAACGCGCTCGATGCGGTACGAGCGGAGTTAACGGTACCGATGCTCGTGCGCGGCAAACTCGTCGGTGTGATCGATCTGCAATCGACTCGCCTCAGCGCGTTTTCCGAGCAGGACCGTGCGCTATTGACTCTCATCGCGGCGCGCGTCGGCACTGCAATTGATAATGCGAGGCTGTACCGGCGGGTGGAGCGGCAGAACCGCACGCTGCGCGTGCTGGCGCATCTTTCGCAGGAATTCAGTTCGATCCTCGACCTCGATGAGCTTCTTTCAAAGATCGCCTCGACCGTGCACGCGCTCATCAGCTTCGACGCATTCAGTATTTTCCTGGTCGAGGCGGATCGCAATCTGCTGCGTTGCCGTTTCAGCCAGCGCTACGACGAGCGTACGACCGTCGAAAACGTCGAATTGACAAAAGGCATCACCGGATGGGCGGCTCAGACACGCCAGGTAGTGCGCGTCCCGGATGTAACCCAGGAGCCGCGCTACATTGCCTCACATCCGGATGTTCGCTCGGAAGTAGCGGTTCCGCTGATCCTGCACGATCGGGTAATCGGCGTGCTTGATCTCGAAAGCGCGCGGCCCAGCTTCTTCACGGAAGATCATACGCGCGCGCTCAGCCTGCTTGGCCCGCAAATTGCCACGTCGGTCGAAAACGCCCGCCTCTATGAAGAGCTGGTCCAGCGTGAGCACCGCCTCGATCAGGATCTTCAGGCCGCATTCAAACTGCAATCCGTCTTGATACCCCGCGCTGTTTCGGATGTGATCGGTGTCGAAGTCGGTGTGCGCACGAGGCCCGCCCGCGCGATCAGCGGCGATCTATACGACTTTTTCGAACACAGCGACGCCTATACGCTTATTGCTTTTGGCGACGTGAGCGGCAAGGGCGCGGCCGCTGCTCTTTATGGTGCGTTGATCTCTGGTCTGCTGCGGACGCTGACACGACGTCGCCCGAGCCCCGCCGAGCTGATGAAATCGTTGAACGAGGCATTGCTCGAGCGAAAGGTGGATGCGCAATATGCCACGCTTTCGCTGATTCTCTGGTCTGCCAATACCCGCACATTTACCATAGCCAACGCCGGCAGTCTTCCTCCCATTTTGTTTCGTGAGGGCGAGATGATCAGCTCCCGCGTTACAGGCGTCCCGATCGGGCTGCTTGAAGATCAGGAGTACGAGCAGGCCGAAATCGAAGCACATCCGGACGATCTGCTGCTGCTTTGTTCAGACGGTGTAGAAGACCAGCTCGGTAAAGAAGCCGATATTCTCAGTGAAGAGCAAGCGAGCGCCCGCGAGCTGGAAAGTTATGGGCGGGACCGTCTGGAAAAGGTCGTGGCCGCAAATTTCCAGTCGCCGCCGCAGCAAATCGTCGATGCCATCTTCGCCGATATCGATCTGTTTCGCGGAGCAACGGCGCTTACCGACGATCAGACGGTGATAGCGCTCCGGGTACTCTGATCCGTTCATGGAGAAACAGAACGAAAGCGTCTGGCAGTACCGGGAAGGTGTTTTATTTTGCGAAGAATCGGACCTGGTGCGGGTCGCGGCTTCCCACGGGACGCCGGCGTATGTCTATTCCAAGCTCGCCATCGTGCAAAATTTCCGCGCCTATGAAGACGCGCTGGAAGGCGTGCCTCACCGGGTTTGCTATGCAGTCAAAGCCAATTCGAATCTGGCCGTTCTCAACATACTCTCGCGGCAGGGCGCTGGCTTCGACATTGTTTCAGGCGGCGAACTCTACCGTGTTCTGGCGGCCGGCGGCGATCCCGCTTCGGTGATCTTTTCCGGCGTCGGCAAAACTCCCGCCGAAATACGTTTTGCGCTCTCGAAGGGCATCCATAGCTTTAATTGCGAATCGGAATACGAACTTGGCCAGATCGCGCGGGCAGCAATTTCACTTTCGCGTACCGCATCCGTTGCAATTCGTGTGAATCCGGATGTCAACGCAATTACTCATCCGTATATCTCGACTGGTCTGCGTTCGCATAAATTCGGTATCGATATGAGCGCTGCGGCGGAATTGTATCGGCGCGCGGCTGCGCTGCCCGGCCTTTCTGTCGAAGGCGTGAGCTGCCATATCGGCTCACAAATTCTCGATACCGAACCGTTGCTTGAAGCTGCCGATCGCGTAATCAAATTTGTAATGGAACTCCGCTCGGAAGGGCTCACAATTCGGACACTCGACCTGGGCGGAGGACTTGGCGTGGCCTATCGGGACGGAGAGCGCAGTCCGGTTGTTCAAGAATTTCTCGAGCGTTTGAAACCGCGGCTTGCCGGACTCGAACTGACGCTTATGCTGGAGCCGGGCCGCTCGATCGTTGCCGAGGCCGGTATCTTGCTAACGCGTGTCCTACACATCAAACAGAACGGCGGTAAGCGTTTCGTGATCGTGGATGCTGCTATGAACGATCTGTTACGGCCTGCACTCTATCAGGCGTATCACGAAATTGTACCGGTCGGGCAGCCCGATGACCTGAGCGGTTTCCCGGCCGATGTGGTTGGACCGGTTTGCGAGAGCGGCGATTTTTTCGCTCACAGTCGTCAACTCCCTGAGTTGAAGCCCGGTGATCTGCTTGCCATCCGGACAGCGGGCGCGTATGGATTTGCGCTTTCCGGCAATTACAACTCGCGGCCGCGAGTTTGTGAACTGCTCGTCGATGGCGGCGAAGTCCACATCATTCGTAAGCGCGAAACATATGAAGACCTGGTGAGAGGCGAGTCGATTCCGATGGCGCCGGCGCTCATGCCGGAAATATGACGCGATTGGTGTTCGCAGCCCTGCTTTGCATTACGCTCCCGCTGGTCGGTAGCGAAACGTCATTTCACGATTTCTTCCGATCAAGCATGCAGCGCTATGGAGTGGTCGGCGGCAGCGTGCTCGTTATTTCGAACGGCCGAACAAGCCTGCGCGAAATGTACGGTGATGCCAACCGGCAACTCCATCAAAAGGTCGATGAGAACACGACGTTCCATTGGGCTTCCATTACCAAGACCTTTACCGGCATCGCCATTCTGCAGCTACGTGATCACGGATTACTGCAATTGGACGACCCCGTGGTCAAATACGTTCCCGAACTGCGTGCAATTCATGACCCTTTTGGGCCCGTCGAAGCCGTTACGATTCGCCAGCTTATGACACACAGCGCGGGATTCCGCAGCGCGACTTGGCCCTGGACATCCGGTCACCCTTGGGAGCCGTTTGAACCGGCGAAATGGTCGCAAATCGTCGCCATGCTGCCTTATACCGAAATTCTGTTCAAACCCGGTTCAAAGCATAGCTATTCCAACTTGGGAGTGGTCTTTCTCGGCCAGATCATTGAACGCCTTTCGGGTGACGACTATGAGGTCTTTATCGATAAGAACATTCTCAAACCGCTCGGCATGTTCACAAGTTACTTCGATCGCGCGCCATATTATCTTCTCAAGCACCGCGCGGAAGGATATTATCGCGCGAATGGAGTGTTACAACCAGCGCCTTTCAATTTCGATTCCGGGATCACGGTTTCTAATAGCGGTCTCAATGCACCTCTTGCAGATATGGCGAGGTATCTCGGCTTTCTTCTCGGATCGACAAACGATCCGGCAATCCTGAACCGCAGATCGCTCGAAGAAATGTTCCAGAAACAAATGCCGGTCGAGCAAACAGACGCCTCGCAAACCGCATCAGCAGGAAAAGACTGGATCGGCTTAAGTTTTTTCATTCACGAACAGAATGGCCGCAAATATATCGGTCACGGCGGCCAGCAGGGCGGCTTTATCAGCCATTTCTATGCCGATCCTGTGCACGGCAATGCCTACGTCGCTGCCTTTAACACCGATAGCAGCGATGCGGCCACGAACACGCACAAACTGGATGGCGAACTGCGCGATTATCTGCTCGGGTTGTTTGCCAGGCAGTAATTAGGATTCACGCAACGCTTCTATCGGGTCCACGCGGCTTGCAAAATGCGCCGGTATATAACATGCAATAAACGCTACCGCCAGCAATACCGCTGAAGCTGCCAGCAGGCTCACCGGATCGGCCGGCGATATGCCATATAGCAATCGTGATAAACCCCGTCCCACCAGCAGCGCCAGCACGAGTCCGATGGCGACTCCCGTGGCCACCAGCTTCATCCCCTGCCGCAATACCAGCCGCAGCACAGCCGCTCTGTTGGCGCCCAGAGCCATGCGCACTCCGATTTCGCGCTGTCTTCTGCCCACCATATACGCGAGAATGCCGTACAACCCCACACTGGCAAGCGCCAGCGCCAGCGCGCCGAATACGCTCAGCAGTCCGACGCTGATTTGCTCAACCCAGAGAACCTGGCCAATGATTTTGCCTCCCGTGCGTGCATCGCTTATTTCGAGATTGCGATCGTAATTGCGCACCTCGCGTTGAACTGCGTTTAACAGGTTTGCCGGATCGCCTTTGCTTCGGACATAGAGCGTCACGCCTTCGCTGAAGTTCTGGCGCAAGGGCAAATAGACACAGGCCTGCGGAGCTTCGCCGAGCGTTGAATAGTTGGCATTTCGCACGACACCTACAATTTCCCGTGCCACTGGATCGCCGGCGAGTTGAATGCGCCGGCCGATTGCGTTGCCGTTCGGCCAATACTTCTGTGCAATGTATTCATTAACAACCGCCACCGGCGCACTCGATTTCTGATCGTGCCCCGCAAATACCCTGCCGCTCACAAGCGGCACGCCAGTAGCATCGAAGTAGCCGAGATCGACTGTATTGACTACGGTGTTCAGGCTCTCCGACTTCTTCTGCTCCCGCCCTGGTATCTGTAGCCCCCGCGTAGGATTGGCCCAGAATGGCAGATTGGAAGCCCAACTCGCCGCCGCCACACCCGGAAGCTCACCGACTCGCTCGCGCACATTTCGGTAGAGCGCCTCCGTACGGGCCTGGTCATAGCCGGCCTGTCCGGTGTTCATCAAAAAAATAGCCAAATGATTCGTGTCAAAGCCTGGATTGATCTGATATGCCCGTTGCACACTGCGCATAAAAAGCGCTGCGGCGATCAGGCAGACCAGCGAAAATGCAACCTGGAAAACAAGCAGTAGATTTGCAAAGCTCACGCTACGCCGTCCGGCGCCTGCAATCCGGCTTTCCTCTTTCAAGGCTGTGACCAGGTCCGCTTTTGCCGATTGCCGGGCGGGTGCCAGTCCGAAGAGGATGCCGGTCAGGATGGCGATTGCCGCCGCAAAAAGAAAAACCGTCAGATCGATTCGCGGATCGGCGAAGTTCTGAGCCACTTCGGCTGGCCGCATCGACCAGAGCAGCTTGCATCCACCATAGCTGACCGCAAGCCCGGCCACCCCTCCGAGAAAGCCCAGTAGAAGGCTCTCCGTTAAGAGCTGCCGGATCACCCGGCTCCGGCTCGCTCCCATTGCAAGACGCAGCGCGATCTCCTGCCGCCGCGAGACCGTGCGCGCAAGCAGCAGGTTCGCAACGTTGGAACAGGCAATCGCCAGCACAAGTCCGACAATCACCAGCAGCATTGCGCTGCCGAAGACGAAGGCGCTTCTCCCACCGGTATTGCTATACAGTGCGCTCGTGATCGGCTCCACCGATACGCCTCGATTCTCGTTCGTGCGCCGGTACTCCTGCGCCAGCGCCGATGCGATGCTCCCGAGCTCGGCGTTCGCTTGCGCGCGCGTTACACCGGGCTTGAGCCGCGCGATTCCGAGGAACAGCGCCCGCGCTCGCGTCTTCAATGCATCCCGAAGCTGTGCAGGCAGAACCTGTTCCGCCATCGTCGCGGGCAGCCAAACGTCCGGACCGAAGACCGGGCTGATTCCGATGAATCCCGGAGGCGCAACACCCACTACGGTGAACACTGTGCCGTTGATCTCTACGCGGCGGCCGATAATATCCCGGTCCTCACCGAATTTTCCTTTCCAGGCGTTATAACTCAACACCGCGACTGCTTCCGAACCGGGTGTCGTATCCTCGCGCGGCTGAAAGAATCGGCCTTTCGCCGGCTCGATGCCGAGAGTCGAGAAATACTGTGCTGTGACCAGTTCGGCCAGGAGGCGCCGTGGCCCCGTCGCACCGGGCATCGTCATCGCCACAATGTCCGAATATCCGGCAAGGCTGCTGAACGCGCGATTTCGGCTCTCGTAATCCTGTAAGTCCTGGTAGGAATTTGGCATCGCACCGCCAACCTTAGCCTGATCTTTCAAGTTGGTGGCACGGATTGCCACAAGCTGCGACGGATTGTTCACCGGCAACGGATGCAGCAGGAGTGTGTTGATGATTGTGAACACGGCTGTTCCGCAACCGATGCCGAGCGCCAGCGTCAATATGGCGAAGAAACTGAAGGCGGGTGTTTTCTGTATGCTGCGCGAAGCATGCCGGAGGTCGCGTGCGAAATCAACCGCCCAATTGCCGGAAGAAGCCGCCGCGGTCGGCTCGAAATCGCGCTTGCCCGCCGCGCCGCGGGCGTGAATCCATTCGCCGATTCGGTCCTTATCCGACAATTCGGCAACGATTGCGTCGTAAGCGGCTTCCTCGCTCGTCCCATCCAGAATATGCTGTTGGTATTCCTGGCTCACATGCTGTACCAGCTCTTCTATGATTTCGGGTTCTTGCGCCGGATCAATCGCAAGGCTCCGTAACCTCTCGCTGACAAGCGCTTTCCAGTCAGGCATGTTCGGCTCCTATCACCCGCCCCATGGCCGCTACAAAATTCTTCCAGCTTCGCCGTTGCCGTGCCAGTACCTTTCGGCCCTCGGCGGTCAGGATGTAATAGCGGCGTCTTCGCTGCTCCGCCTTCTCGACCCAGCGCCCGCGCACGAGCCCGCGCGTTTCAAGCCGCGCCAGCAGCGGATAGAGCGTGGTGACGTGATATTCGAGTGCACCGTCCGAGCGCGCTGCGATCAGTTTACAAAGGTCATAGCCATGCCGCGCCTGGTCTTCAAGCAGCGACAGAATCAGCAGTTCCGCGCTGCCTTTTTTCCATTCCGGATCTGGGGCTTCCATATATTGATACTCAACATATATCACGGGCGGTAGGCAGCGACTCCGCAACGTCAGCAGATTTTACTTTTTTTGGAGGAAAGAGGATGAACGATATCTAAAAGGAATGGACCGAGATGATCATCGGGCAGGCGAAATATAGACCGCGGTTTCGGATTTCGGCAGAATCGTTACGCTCGCTCCACACAACCGTTCCGCATAATTCGCATATACGCCGCTGTGCGCTTGCGGATCGACGAAGCGGTACTTCAACACGTTTCGCCAGTCTGTCCAGGAGCGGATTGGGAAACCTCTAGTCATCAACTCGAGACTGCTATGCGAAAAGACGTCCGCTGCGCGGCGGCGCTGTTCGTCCAGCAATTTGCGTGCAAACGGAGGCAGTGGACCATCAGCCAGTTGCGAAATTCGTTCCCGGTAATCGTGTGTACGCAGCTTCTCCGACCACTGCCGTGCGCCCTCGGCCGTGAGTTTGTAGCTGTCGCGCAGGGCGGCGAGAGCCACGTTCTGCGGATCGAGTACGCCCGTATCGACGGCGATCGCCGGGTCGATATAGATGATCTCTCCGGTATATGAATTGAGAAACGACCGTCTTATGGGCGAAATGTCTTGTATGGGCAGACCCGAATAGAAGGTCAGAACCAGGTGATCGTTGGGAGCGGAGTAAAATCTCGTACCTCGATCCGGATGTAGGGAAGCAAGATAATTGAGAACTTCCGAATTTGCTGCCCAGTCTTGGCTGGAAAAGCCATGGCGGGTTGTGAACTGATGCCCGGTAGCAAAGAACAGCAACAGAAGAATAAGCGGTGCTCCTAAAATCGTGTAACGAGGCGCCAAAATCCGTGCAAGCGCTGCGCAGAGAAATGCCGCAAGCAAAAGGGACGGACCCCAGTAACTGAGATTGAGGCGGCTGCTATCGAAACTGACGAGCGGCATACAGAGAAGAAAAAGGGCGTAGCCGCAGACAGCCCAAAGGCAAAGAAGAAGAAGGGGAGCGCGTAAAGCGTCGGCCGGCCTGACAACGCGGACGGGAAGGCGGCGCCTGACAAGCAGTACTCCGGCAAACAGAATGGTGAATAGTATGCCGACGACTGCCGCGGTCCAATGAAACGGCGGATATTGCCAGAGATCGGCGGGAATTCTCAAATTAGGCCAGGCACGTGGAATGCGACTTTGATGCCAAACGAAATCGGTTGCGACGATCCACGGCAAAGTGCCCGCCGCCACCATTCCTGCAAAGGCGGTCATCTTTACGAGTGCCCGCCGATGCCGCCCCAGGATAAACGGAATCGCAAGTGCGCACACCAGCGCTGCAGTAGCGAAGCTGAGCAGATGCGTATGAAACAGAAGAATGAAAGAGAACGCAGCCATCAGCACATGACTCCACTTGCATTGCTTGATTAACAGCCAGATACAAATGCAGCACGCAGTCGTGAGCGCGACTTCCGCGGAGTAGTAGCGCGCCTGACGCGAAATAACGAGATGATACGGGTGAAATGCGCCCATGACAAGCGCAGCCCAGCCGGCGTCGCGGCCATATAACACTGTGCCGCCGATAAAGACGAGCGCCAGGAAAAGAATCCCGAACAGTGCGGCAGGTAGGCGCGCTGCCCGCGTGCGCCGCTTTCGTTCCGATAAATCATACTTTACGGACAGCGCCGCATCCGCTTTGGCGGGCTCCACTCCTTGCAGCGCGAACGAGCCGGCGATGGCATAAAGCGGAAGCCAACCGTGATATACCGCAAAATGATTATCCGAGTAACTGGCATCGCGATACGCGTATTCGGAATTTCCAGGCCAGGGCTCGACCAGGCTGTTCTCATAGATAGGGAGTCCGAGATAGGTATCGCTTGGATAGCCGTTTTCTATTATGCTGAGCGCGTTGATCGAGCTCTCGGCTTCATCTACCCAGAATGGCTGAGCGTCGAGAGAATGTATACGGAAGGCAAACCCCGCCAGGAGAACGCCAATAAACAGTACTGCTTCGATCGCCAGGCGCGGTCGGCGCCAAAGGCTAGCTAACTTTTTCACTGCGCAAATGCGTTTCGAAGACTGAGGACGTGCTCGCCTCCCCAGCAATCAGGTTGGCAAGATAGTGGTCCATAACCCCCGGCGCAATGTTTCCGATAAGAGCGAATAGCGCGCCGATCTTCGGAACGTACACGGTTTTGCGCCGCTTGCGAATTCCCTGAAGAATCGCAGCAGCAACGGTATCAGGAGAAACGGTTCGGCGGATTGCGCGGACAGCACGCGGCGGCTCTCCGGCAAGCACCCGTGCGCGAAAGTCTGTGTCTACAATGCCGGGAGCGACTTTCATGAGATGCACCGATGTCGCGTGTAGCTCCCGGCGCAGCGAATCATGAATGGCGTGCAGCGCCGCTTTGGAGGCGGAGTAAGCGGCGGCCCATGGTAGAGCTACTGTACCGGCCACCGATCCGACGTTCACTATCGTGCTTGAAGCCTGTTTGCGCATGGCTGGAAGGACCAGTTGCGCCAAAGCCAGAGGCGCGCAGACGTTGACATCGATCAGGCGCATGAACAGTTCCTGCGGCGTAGTGCTGGGAGATGCATAGAGACCGATAGCCGCGTTGTTAATAAGCACATCGATTCGGCCATATGCTATTAACGTCCTTTCCACCGCGAGTTCTCGAACACGCTTGTCGGTTATGTCGCCAAGTATGGAAACAACGGTACGAAAGGCTGTCGTATCGGCATGGTCGCCGGGCAGTCCGACACTCGAAACCCGCCAACCCGCCGTTTGAAAGGCTCTCACGCAGGCCGCACCAATCCCTTTTGACCCACCTGTGATGAGTACGACGGGAGACCCACTGCGATTCCGCTGAAGCAATGGCTTGTACGGTGCAATTCTCGGACCATGCGCCGTTTTCCTGACGCTCGGCGGTCCACGGCAGGCAGCGGACTCCACCGCTCGGGAAAATTCCCGAATAATTCGCAATACTTCAGCGCTGGCTGGCTTGCCCGCTGGTTACGCGCTGGTTGAATTCGGCGGAGCGATTCCGCGGAATGCTCAGCGAACGCCAGTTCTCTCCACGGAAGTGCTTCGCGAGTACGACAATCTGCCCTACATGATAAGCATAGTGGGCAATCTGGCGGTTGATCGTCTGCATGACGGAATGCGGTTCGCCGCGGATTGTGACCTGGCGCGTGAGATCCGCATCGGCTAGCGGCTCTAAAGCTGAAAAAACGGATTGCCACCCACGTTCCCAGAGCTGCAGAACCTGTTCGCGGCTGGCCGGCGGGGCGATAAACTCGCTGTCGCGATTACGGTCCGGCTTCTCTCCGTCGCTCGTCAAAAAATCCGTCCAGCGCGAACGCATGTTTCCTGCCATATGCTTCACCACCTGAGCAATGGAGTTCATTTCCGGATCGAGCACCGCGACGAGTTCTTCGTCGCTTACCTGATCCATTGCCTCTTCGGCCAGCTTTTTATATTGGCGGAAAATCGCCAGCGAATCTTCGATATACGAGGTGGTAAACCTGAGCGGCATATTTCTATTCTGCCGCTTTGTGCTGCTCACTCTGACGCTGGACGCAATAGACGAAGCGGATCGTATCGTAGCAGCTCGTAGCCCGCGCAGTCACGCCCGCAATAGTACATTGGGCTGCCTGCCAGATACGAGCCGGATGCGCGGCGCAAGGGGCAAGCAGGCTGAACGAAAGAGCCGTGGTCGCCAGTGTGCGCCGCAGGCTTGGATATCCCTTGCCGCTTGTGCTCTCGATACCGTTTGCCATCGCCGTTGCTTCCTTTCCACCCTTCACTGGTAAGTCGTCTCAGAGGAGGAGAGATCGACATTCGTGTCGAAAAAATCAGCCGACGATACGGATATACTGGCCCAAGCCGGTATGCTCGCGTGGAAAATTGGCACAGTTTTGCTGAGCGCGGCCCTGGGCGCATCCGGACAGTCAGACATCCGGTATACCGGGTCGCTTGCCTGTAAGGCTTGTCATAAGCAAATCTACGAACGCTGGAAAACCACGCGGATGGCGAACGTTGTGCGCGATCCGAAGGAAAATCCGGAGGCGATTCTGCCGGACTTATCAAAGCCGGATCCGCTGGTCACGTTTTCCAGGGAAAATATTGCATTCGTTTACGGCAGCCGCTGGAAGCAGCGGTATTTTCAGAAAGCCGGCGACGATTATTACGTGCTTCCGGCGCAGTGGGATGTAACGCATCAGGTCTGGCGTCCGTACTTCGTCAAGAATGGTACGGATTGGTGGGCATCGCTCTATCCGCCGGACAACAACAAGCGTCCCACGGGCCCGCTATGCGATGGCTGCCATTCCGTCAATTACGATATCAAAAGTAAGCGAGTCGCGGAATGGAACGTGGGGTGCGAACGCTGCCATGGGCCAGGTGGAGAGCACGTTCCGCATCCATCGCGCGGAAACATCATCAATCCAGCCCGCCTTGATCCAGTCGCCGCGAACGATACCTGCATCCAGTGTCATTCGCAAGGACAGCCGCTACGGAATCCGATCGAAGGCCGCTATTATGACTGGCCGGTTGGCTTCCGCATGGGCGAAAAACTATCTGGTTACTGGAAACTGGAAGACCACCGCTTGGGCGAGACCACCTTCATGCACTTTGCCGACGGAACCGCGCATAAGAACAGGATGCAGGGAAACGATTTTGTGCAGAGCGTGATGTACACGCATGGTGTGACTTGTTTCAGTTGTCACGATGCGCACGGCACGGAGAATCAGTCACTCCTGCTAAAACCGGCGAGCCTGATGTGTCTCGAGTGCCACGGCCCGAACTCGCCCAACGGGCCGCGCACCGGCACGACTGAGGCGCATACGCATCACAAGTCAGGAAGTCCCGGCGGGGAGTGCATTGGCTGTCACATGCCGCAAATCGAGCAGACGCTCGGAGATGTCAATGTGCGCAGTCACACCTTCAGGTTTATCTCCCCTGCCATGACAAACGAATATAAAATCCCGAATCCGTGTACCGGATGCCACAGGGACAAGACTTTGGACTGGGCAAAGCAGCAACTCGAAAGTTGGAAGAATATCTCCCCGTGGCGCGTCGGCGGATAAATAGATGAGCGCTAATATTGCGCGCCTGCCACAAATCGCTGCGAAAGTGTTTGCGAACTGTTCCCGATAGGTACGGGGACAGCCGCCGTTTGATCGATTCGTTCCAGGTACACGCGTATATAGTCCTGTGCCATGCGCTCGGCGCTGAAACGGCTCTCGAATTCGGCACGGCAGAGCGCGCGGTCGATTTTGTCGATACGAGCGATCGCTTTTTCGGCTTCGGCCATGCCACGCACGACAAAGCCGGTCTTGCCGTGTTCGATTATTTCCGGAACTGAACCGCCCGCGAAGGCGATAACCGGGGTTCCGCAAGCGAGCGCTTCGATCATCACAAGGCCAAAGGGCTCGGGCCAGTCGATCGGAAAGAGCAAAGCCCGTGCTCCGCCCAGCAGCAGGTTTTTATCGGCTTCGTTCACTTCGCCAACAAACTCGATTAATGAGCAATCAAGGAGGGGCCTGATCTGGGTTTGAAAATACTCTTTGTCCTCCCTATCGACTTTGGCGGCTATCTT
>DATBGM010000130.1:0-2530 GCA_036557945.1 Bryobacteraceae bacterium
ACCGAAGCCGGCGATGGGCTTGCGCAGGGCGTCGCCGATAAGGCCGGGCTGGCCCAGATGAATTTTCGGTTTGGGATCGAGCTCGGTGGGATGCTCGCGGACGACCGCGGCCCGGATGCGGTTTAATTCGGCCTCGGCCTGTGTACGCGAGATGCCGGGTTTTAAGCGGCCGAGCGTCCAGATGTTGCTCGCGATGCGCGAATGCAGGAAGTCCTCGCCGGGCTCAGCCTGGAGCTGCATGCTCATGGGAATCCAGAAATCGCCGGCGAGCAGAAGCTGCGTGCCGAGAAAGTAGGGCGGTGCGATGCCGATGATGGTGAACGGATAGCCGTTGATTTTTATCGTGCGGCCGATGGCGCCCGGGTCGGCAGCGAAATGAGTTTGCCAAGAGCGGTAGCTGAGGACGATGACGGGATGGGCGTTGGGCTTGTCGTCTTCGGCGGGTCCGAAGAAGCGGCCGAGGTACGGCTGAATGCCGAGCGTTTGAAAATAATTTCCGGTCGCTTCGTAGCCCCAGGACACGAAGTTCTCGCGATTTCTCAGACTGAGATTGACGATGGCGACGCGATCGGCGGCGAGCTGCGAAAACACTGCATTGCGGTCGCGGAAATCGAGGTAGTTCGGATAGGAGATATTGGCCGATTTCCCCCAATTGACGGCGACGAGCTGTGCGGGCTCCCTCACCGGGAGCGGACGCAGCAGGATGTTTTCGACGAAGGTGAAGACGGTTGTGTTGGCGCCGATGGCGAGCGCCAGGGTGAAGACAGCGGCAGCGGTGAATAATGGTGCGCGGCGCATCGTGCGCAGCGCGTAACGAAGGTCGCGCACCAGGATTTCGAAGAAGCGGGTAGCGCGGGCATCGCGGCACTCCTCTTTGTACAGCGAAGGCGAGCCCATGAGCTGGCGCGCCCTTGTGGCGGCTTGTTCCGGAGCCATGCCGAGCCGCATGTTCTCTTCTGTCTCCTGCTGCAGGTGAGCGCGGAATTCTTCGTCGAGCTCGGACTCGACGCGCCGGCGCAGAAAGAGCGAACGGAGCAGCATCTGAAATTGTGCGGTGAAGCGCATGCTGTGCTTCTAGACGGATTCGATCACCAGGCCGATGGCGCCGGAGAGCCGATGCCAGTTTTCGAGCTCCGATCTGAGCTGCTTGCGGCCCCCGGCCGTGAGCGAGTAATACTTGGCGCGGCGATTGTTTTCCGATTCGCGCCATTCGGCTTTGATCCAGCCCTGGTGTTCGAGACGGTGCAGCGCGGGATAGAAGGAGCCTTGTTGAACCTGCAGAACATCGTTCGAGATCTGCACGATGCGCTTGGCGATGGCCCAGCCGTTCATCGGCTCGAGCGAGACAGTTTTCAGAATCAGCAGGTCGAGCGTGCCTTGCACGAGGTCGGTCGGTTTGCCCAAAGTTGGGAACTCCTCTCGATCATCTACAATATCTCTCATTTTGTAGATAGTCAAGGGGTCGGGCCGGTTATAGGCTGGAAACGTGATTCGTGATGTGCGCTTCGGATTACGGCTGCTGGCGCGCAGTCCGGTGTTCACCGCAACGGCCGTGCTGCTGCTGGCGGTTGGCATCAGCGCGAATACATCGATTTTCAGCCTGGTGAATGCGTTGCTGCTGAAACCGCTGCCGGTCGCGGACCCGGAGAACCTGGTGCGCGTCGTCGAGCTGCATCCGAAGAATTTTTTGACGTGGGATTTTCCGTACCGGCTGTGCGAGGCGGCGCGCGAGCGGGACGCGGATTTCACCGAAGTCCTTTGCCGGGGCGAAGCGGATGTGGCCTTCCGCAGCGGGGAGCAGACGGCGCGCGTGCGGGTGCACCTGGTATCGCCGAATTTCTTTTCATCGCTGGCCGTGCACGCCTATCTGGGGCGGACGCTTACGGCGGAAGACGAGCGGTCGAAGGCTCCGGTGGCAGTGCTCAGCTATACCTTCTGGCAAAGGCAGTTTGCCGGCGAGCGCGGCGCGATCGGCCGGAGCGTCCAGCTTGCGGGCCGCGCGGTGACGGTGGTTGGCGTGACGCCGGAAGGGTTCAATGGCCTGAGCGCGGATACGACGCCGGATCTGCGCCTGCCGGCATCGCTTGAGCGACTGCTCCTTTCAAACCAGAGCGAGCCGCGGCCCCTGTATGCGCAGATTTTTGCGCGGCTGCGCGCGGGCGTGACGCTTTCGGATGCCGGCTCGCGTGTGGAGTCGCGCTTGCACAGCGCCTATGACGAGGAGCTCGAACGGCTTTTTCCTGAGATGAAGGGGAGAGCGCGTGCCATCGAATCCCGGCTCCGATTGGAATCAGTAGCGAACGGCGTTTCCACGCTGCGAACGCAATTTTTGCGCGGCTTGGAAATACTGATGGCGGGCGTGGCGCTGCTGCTTCTGATGGCGTGCGCCAACGTGGCGGGGCTGCTCGTGGCGCGGTCGGCTGCGCGCGCGGGAGAGATGACTATCCGGCGGGCGCTTGGGGCGAGTCGGGGACGCATTGTGCGGCAGTTATTAACAGAAGGGCTGCTGCTGGCGTTGGCAGGAGGCGTG
>DATBGM010000131.1:0-36250 GCA_036557945.1 Bryobacteraceae bacterium
CCATCATGCTGTCGATTGTCAATGGGCAGCCGCGCGAGCTCGGGCTGGTCGATCTGATCAAGCGTTTCATCGAGCATCGGATCGATGTCGTCCGGCGGCGGACCGATTACCTGTTGCGCAAGGCGCGCGACCGCGAGCACATTCTGCTCGGTTTCAAGAAAGCACTGGACCTGCTCGATGCAGTGATTGCTGCTATTCGCGCTGCGAGAACACCGAAAGAAGCGCGTGAAGTACTGATGGGTGGTCGTGTTCAGCCCGACGCGAACACGCAATCGGCGGCCGGTATCACGTTCGACTTCACTGAGCGCCAGGCGCAGGCCATCATCGAGCTGCAATTGCAGCGCCTCACCGGAATGGAGCAGCAGAAGATTCTCGATGAGCTCGCCGAAATCCAGCGCCTGATTGGCGAATATACCGAAATCCTGGGCTCGGAAAAAGTTTTGAAAAACCTGATTGTCAAAGAGCTGAAAGAAGTTCAGAAGGACTTTGGCGACGAGCGCCGCACCCAAATCGTGGAAGATACCGGCGAGATCCGGCTCGAAGATCTGGTGCAGATGGAGGACGTCGCGGTAACGGTTTCGCGCGGCGGTTACCTGAAGCGCACTTCCGTAGACACCTACAGCCGGCAATCGCGCGGCGGCAAGGGCCGTATCGGGATGGGGACCCGCTCGGAAGACGTTGTCGAGCACCTGGTGATCGCATCGACGCATTCCTATTTGTTGATTTTCACGACCAAGGGACGCGTTTACTGGCTGAAGATTTACGAAATCCCGGACGCCGGCACCACCGGCAAAGGCAAGCACATCTCCGGCTTGATCAGCCTGCAGCCGGATGAAGCGGTGAAGGCATTTCTGCCGGTTAAGGAATTCGAGGCGGGCAAATTCATCGTGATGGTGACGCGCCAGGGCGTGATCAAAAAATGCGAGCTGACCGAATTCGATAATCCGCTCGCGCGCGGCATTATTGCTGTCGCGCTCGATGAGAGCGACGAACTGCTCGGCGCCGCGATTACCGACGGCAAAAAATACATCTTCCTCGGGTCGCACGAAGGCATGGCAATTCGCTTCAACGAAGAAGAAGTGCGCGCTATGGGCCGGCAGGCACGTGGCGTACGGGCGATGGATCTCGAAAAGGGCGATTATCTGATCGGCCTGGAAATAGTCGAAAAAGATGGACTGATTCTCTCCATCTCCGAGAACGGGTACGGCAAGCGCACGCCGCTCGAAGACTACCGGCTCACGGCTCGCGGGCGGAAAGGCGTCATCAATATGAAGACGACGCCGAAGGTCGGCAAAGTGGTTGCAGTGCTTTCGGTGAAAGAGATTACCGACCTGATGATCATCACCAAAGACGGTAAGATCATCCGCATCGACTCGAGTCAAATCCGCCAGGCTGGACGATCCACGCAAGGCGTGCGGCTGGTTCGCATGGAAGAAGGCGACCAGGTAGCCGCCGCTTCGTGTGTGCCGGAATCGGAGAGCGAAGCAAAGAACGGCGAGTTGCCGCTGCAGTAAGCACGGACGCTCGAAACCAGCTACAGTCGAGGGTGGAAGGAATCAGGCATGAGCGACAACACCTCAACCGCCACCCTCGAAGCGACGGGACAGGCGGGTGTTCCCGGTAGGTACGCAGCGAAGGCGTATGCGGCGCACAACCCCAAATCGGGGCTGACAGGCACTCGAATCCAGCGGCGGAATCCGCAGCCGGAAGATATTCAGATTGAAATTCTCTACTGCGGCGTGTGCCATTCGGATATTCACCAGGTGAGAAATGAATGGGAACCTCTGGCGCCAACCGTATATCCCTGCGTGCCGGGCCACGAAATCGTCGGCCGTGTGGTGAAGACCGGAAAGGCAGTCAAGAAATTCAAAGAAGGTGATCTGGCCGCTGTTGGCTGCATGGTAGGTTCGTGCGGCGTTTGCAGCAATTGCCGGGATGGCCTGGAGCAGTACTGCGTGAAGTTTCCCGTGCTCACCTACAATGGACCGGATAAATTTCTCGGCGGCGTAACATATGGCGGTTACTCGGAGAGCATCGTGGTGGACGAATCCTTCGCGTTGCGGGTCTCCGAGAAACTCAGCCTTGCCGGGGTTGCTCCATTACTGTGTGCGGGTATTACCACCTACTCACCCTTGCATCATTGGAAAGTAGGGAACGGGCAGAAAGTCGGGGTTGTCGGGCTCGGCGGGCTGGGTCACATGGCCTTGAAGTTCGCTAACGCATTTGGGGCACACGTCGTTCTCTTCACCACCTCGCCAAACAAGACAGCAGACGCGCTGCGCCTTGGAGCGCATGAAGTGGTGGTCTCAAAAAATGAGGCCGAGATGCAGAAGCATGCCGGCACATTCGATTTCATTCTCGATGCGGTCTCGGCGGAACACGATCTGAATGCTTACCTGAATCTCCTGAAGCGAGATGGAACGCTCACGCTGCTGGGCGCGCCTCCCAATCCGGCGCCGGTAGCGGCATTCGCATTGATCATGGGCCGGAAGCGGCTGGCGGGCTCTGCCATTGGCGGGATTCCGGAAACGCAGGAGATGCTGGATTTCTGCGCCGAGCGAGGTATTACGTCGGACATTGAATTGATTCGCATCGACCAGATCAACGAAGCATACGAACGGCTGGTCAAGGGCGACGTAAAGTACCGGTTCGTGATCGATATGGCTTCTCTGAAATAACCGGCACGCTGCTCCACTCGGCGCCGGTCCTATACTTCAAGTATGGCTGCGCTTGTCGCCATCGAGGGCACGCGAACTTCCGGGAGCGAAGTGGAACTGCTTGAAAAGCAGGATATCGTTTTCGCGCGCCTGCAGGAGCTGAAGCGTGTCATCATCGCTTATTCGGGCGGCACCGATTCGGCGTACCTTGCGTGGGCGGCTCACTGCGCGCTGGGTGAGAATGCGATTGCGATTACGGCCGATTCGGCTTCGATTCCAACCTCGCATAAGCGCGCGGCTGAAGCTTTCGCCGAAGAGTGCGGCTTTCGCCACGAGTACATTGAGACGCGCGAGTTCGAGAATCCCGATTACGTACGAAACGATAAAAACCGCTGCTTTCACTGCAAAGACGAGCTCTTCACGCGGCTGAATGAATACGCGCAGCGGAACGGGTACGAGCATATCGTCTACGGCGTGAATGCGGACGACCTGGGCGACTATCGTCCGGGTCAGCAGGCGGCGAAACTACACCAGGTGGAGGCGCCCCTGGTGTCAGCCAATTTGAGTAAAGCCGAGATACGCGAACTCTCGCGGCTTGCCGGACTTTCCACCTGGGACCGCCCGGCGGCGGCGTGTCTCAGTTCGCGCGTACCGTATGGGACACCTGTGACAAAAGAAACCATTCGCACCATCGAAGAAGGCGAGGAGGCCATACGTGCGCTTGGCTTCAAACAGTTTCGCGTGCGCTTTCACGGCGAGCTGGCGCGTATTGAAATCGCGAAAGACGAGTTGCCACGCGCGCTTGATCCGGAAATGGCGCACGCCTTCACAAAAATTTTCAAGCAGCTCGGATTTCTCTACGTCACGCTTGATCTGGAAGGTTATCGCCAAGGCTCTCTGAACGCCGCTTTAGAGAAGTCATGAGTGCTGCCGTAAAGCATCACAGCCCAGGCTTTCTGGCGCTCGTGAACGAAGCAAAAAGACGCGTTCGCGAAGTTGATATCGACGAGTACAAGCGCCTCCGCCAGGCAGGCGATGCCGGGCAACTGGTGGATGTGCGCGAAGATCACGAATTCGAAGCGAATCATGCCAAAGGCGCCGTGCACCTGAGTAAGGGCACAATCGAGCGCGATATCGAAACGACTTTTCCCGACAGGAACACAAAGCTCGTGCTGTATTGCGGCGGCGGATTTCGTTCGGCGCTGGCGGCGGATAACCTGCAGAAGATGGGCTACACCAACGTGATCTCGCTCGATGGCGGGTGGCGGGCGATTGAAGCCTCCGGCTTACCGCTCGAGCATCCCCTCTAGCGTTTTCGCAAGCTGCAGCAGGCGCGCATCGGTAAAAGGCGGGCCGATAAGCTGAAGGCCTACCGGTAGCAAGGAGTCTGCATAGCCGCACGGCATGGAGATCGCAGGCTCCCCGAGGCAGTTGATTCCGCGCACGAGGCGTGTTGTGGCCGCGCGCACAGTTTCCTCGAGGCGGTTGAGGCTCACGCGCTCGGTGTCAACATGAGGCGCGACGATAGGTGTCGTGGGCGTCGCGAGGACATCGACTTTTTGCCACACGCTGTCCATCTCCTCGCGAAAAACGGTGCGCAGCCGCTGCGCGTTGACATATTCGTGACCGGCAATCATGCGGCCTTGTTCGAGCAGCGACCAGACGTCCGGGCCGAATTGGTCACGTTGGTTGTGATTGACGTGATGTGAGGCGAACTCCGCGAGGATGACGATATGCGAAACGGTGTTGAGTTCGGCAAAATCGGGGACTGCAATTTCGATAATTTCCGCGCCCGCTCGTTCCATAACTGAGATGGCCGCCTTGACGTGTGCCGCAACTGTTTCGTCGACGTGATCGAAAAAAAAGTTACGTGGTAAACCGACGCGCGTGCCTTTCAGATCGGCGAGTGCCGACAGATTGAAATCTTCTTTTCGATCGGCCATGGCGTTCATCGCCAGCGCGCAGTCCTCGACGCGTGAGCCCATCGGACCGACATGATCGAGCGTGAAGGCGAGCGGCAGAACCCCGCGCCGGCTCACCCGTCCATAGGTCGGTTTAATTCCAACGATGCCGCAATAGGATGCGGGAATGCGAATCGAGCCGCCGGTATCGGTCCCGAGCGCCATAGGAACAATGGAAGCGGCTACAGCAGCAGCCGAACCGCCGCTCGAACCGCCCGGTAAGCGTTCGGCGGCAAGCGGATTGAGCACGGACCCGAAATGCGGGTTGCGGGAGGTGATGCCGAACGCGAGTTCATGCAGATTCGTTTTGCCGATGCTGATCGCGCCGGCTTCGCGCAAATGGCTCACGACATCGGCGTCCCATGAGGGAAAAAAGTTTTGGAAGAGAGGCGATCCCCCGGTGGTGCGGATGCCCTTCGTATACACGAGGTCCTTTAGAGCGATGGGGATGCCATGCAGCGGGCCGCGGTCGATGCCGCTGCGCAGTTCGCGGTCCCGTTCGGCCGCTTCTGCGCGCGCTTCGTTTTCCGCGACTGTGATAAAGGCGCGAAGGTTTTCGTGCTGTCTGGCGCGTTTTAATGCTTCGTCGACGAGTTCGCTCGCAGAGGTTTTACCCGAGCGCAGTAGTGCACCCATTTCGCGAATAGTCATTCTGCTTTTTCCGGCGCCGGGAAGAAAATAACGGCGGGTTCTACTTCGGGGGCAAGCCGCATGGCAAGAGGGGCGAACCGTTGCCGCAAGGCATCAACCAGCGCGGTGGGATCGGCGCGCGCCCGGGCCATTTGTTCTCGTACGCGAGCTGAATTTAGTCCGTATTGCTCGAGGGTTGTGCGGGCGCGTGACTCCTCCCGCAAGATACCGAGCAGCAGATGAGCGGTCCCGATCTGCTTGTGGGCCAGCCGTTCGGCTTCCTCAGCACTGTATGCCAGGACGCGCTTTGCTGGGTGGGAGAGCGGCAAATCCACGCTGGTCGAAATTTTTTCCCTCTGCTCCTGTTGATTTCGAATAGAGTCGCCCAGTTCCAGCAGAAGGTGTGACTCCAGGTCGCCAAAGAGCGCTTTGTCTTCGCGCATGAGACCGAGCAGCAGATGCTCCACTTCGATATACGATGAGCCGAACGAGCTGGCCTCGTAGCGGGCGAAGAAAATGACGCGACGGGCTTGCTCGGTGTAGCGCTCGAACATGTCTGAGCTATCTTACTGCGGTTATCTTTACTGCGGAGCGGGGCCGCGCACGACTTGAACGAAATCGGCGGGTTTGATGCGTTTAGCAAAAGCGGCGCGCACTTCATCAGCCGTCATCGCGAAGTATTTCTCGGCTGCGCGGAAGGGCTCATCGAGCGGCATGCCGATGCGCGCGCGTGCAATGAAACCTCCCGCCACTGCATCCTCGCTCGCCTCGGCTAGCGGAATTTGACGAAGGATTAAGGCTTTAGCCTGCTGTAACTCGGCCGGCGAGACGTTGCTCTGCGCCATATCTCTCAGATCGCGTTCGATAATCGCGCGCGCCTTGGAGACGTTCTTCGGATCGCAGCCGAAGTCGATGGAGTAGGTCGCGCGCGTCTCGCCTGCCTGGATTGAATTGTCGACGGTGTAAACGTAGCCGGTGTTTTGCCGCAGATCGCGCCAGAGCCGCGTGGCATACAGACCGCCGGCGAGCACATGGTTGCCTAATCGCAGTGCATAGTAATCGGGAGTAAAGCGATTCATTTCGAGTTCCTGGGCAAGCGTAACGTCATCCTGCACGCGGCTCGGATCGGGCACGTTCACCCCGCTCGGTCTATTGCCGGGAACCGGCGGGAGCGTTACGTCGGGTTTCGACCCTTCCGTCTTCCAGGCGCCGAAATACTTTTCGACGACAGTGCGCGCCGCTTCCGGGGTGATGTCGCCAATGACGGCGATGGTGGTGAGATCGGGACGGAACGTTTTATCGTAATAGCGCTGAATATCTTCATATTTGAGCGAGCTGATCGTTTGCGGCGTGGTTTCGCGGAGCAGCGGATCTTTGGGCGGAACAAGAGCACGCGTTAGGGCTCGGCTGGTCTTGTAACCGGGCGATTCCAGCTCACCCGCACTTTCCTGCGCGGCCTGCTGCTGTACAACTTGAAACGCTTCGCGCGGCAGCGCCGGATGCAACTCGTTATCGGCCAGCAGTTCAACCCCTTGCCCGAAATGCTCTTTTAATACCTTGAGGCTGAAATTGGCGCCTGCATTTTCCGAAGCGGCAATGTCGTCGAGCGCTTTTTGAAACGCAAGGCGATCCAGCGTTTTCGTGCCGTAAGCGAACAAGCCCTCGAGCACATCGGCCACGCCATCCTGCCCGGGAGGCGTCTGCATCTCGGTCTGCGTCTTGATCGAGCCAAGCAGCGTGATCGTCGGACTGGTGCGCTGGGTTTCGACAATCAGCCGGATCCCGTTCGCGAGCTTCATATCGACCGGATGAATCGAAGTCTTCGGCACCCGCAGCGACTTCACGGCCACCTCCGCCCAATCCGGCAGCGCGACGGGTTTGGTAGGAGTCGACGTGATCTTTTCCGAGCCGCCGAAGCCCTTCGAAGCGACCGGCGCACCCGAAGGCTTAGGCTGAAGCGTACCGGTGATCCAGTTTTGCTCCAGCAGGTATTTTTTGGCGACACGGTTCACGTCCTCCACGGTGACGCGTTTCAGCGCTTCTACAATTTCGTCAGGCGATTGCCGCCCTTCGTCGGCGAGCGCCTGCGACCAGAGCGAGGCGAGATTCGAGATCGAGTTGCGGGCAAACTCAGCGCTGGCAACTTCACTTTTTTTGGAAGCTTCAACCAGCTCCGGGGGAATTCCATTCGTGGCGTAATTCCTTAGGATTTTCTTGATCTCAGCTTGCAGCGGGGCGGGGCCTGCACCGGCCGGAAGCGCACCGTAGGCGTAGGCCGTGCTTGCTTCTCTATTCGCCTCAAATACGGCGAACGATGCGTCCAGCGCTTTGCCCTGGGGAACGAGCGCATACAGATCGGCGCGCTGGCTGGCCAATGCATCCGCCAGAATCTGGCACGGGGCGAAATCGGGGCTATTCGTCCCCGGGAAACGTATCGCGAACAATGTCAGCAGATATGGCAGATTGCTGTCGAGCGTTACGGAACCTTCCTCGACAGGTTGCAGATGGATTTCGGGCTTTGCAGGAATGTCATGACGTTCGATTTTGCCGTAGTACTCGCGAATTTTTGCCAGCGTGGCCGCCGCATCGATATCGCCGGTAATCACCAGAATGGCGTTGTTCGGCGCATACCACTTTTCATAAAATTCTTTGAGCATCGCGGCCGTAGTTTTGTTCAAGGAGTCGGTCGTGCCGAGCGGATCCGTTTCGTACGGCGTACCGCGGAACAGGTCGTGGTTGATTCTTGTGATGAAGGCGTAAACGGGACTTGAGAGATCGCGCGAAACTTCCTGCAACATTGCGCCGCGCTCCTGTTCCCACTGCGCTTGCGAGTTCTCGATTTCCGACATGCAGGCGGCGTTGATACGTAAGGCAAGGTCCAGATCCTGTGCGGGTAGCGTCACAAAATATCGCGTAACTCCCTGGCGTGTTTCGGCGTTTTGAAAGCCGCCGATTTGAGCGTAAATCGCGGCGATCTGATCGGCCGTCAAACCGGCGCAGCCGCGGAATGCCATGTGCTCCTGCGCATGGGCCATCCCCGGAAAGCTCGCAGGCGACTCGTTGCCGCCCGCAAGGTAATTCAGTTGGAGCGTAGCGACAGGCGCCAGCGCATCGCGCACGATGACCACGCGCAGACCGTTGTCGAGCGTTGCTCGCGTCACGTTTGCGGTACCGGAGTTCTGCGCCGATACCGCTGTACCGAACAGCAGAGCCAAAGCAAGTATTTTGATTTTCATTGCAAATCTATCAATTAATCTTCGCCTCGCTGATAAAGCGCGGGCTCATCCTCAGCTTAAGCGAGCTACGACGACGGAGTTATGATGGTCGCGTCATGGCTCACGTGGCCGAGCTGCCTGTACCTGTGCCGCTCACGGTTTTGCAAGAAGAGGAGCGGTTATTTCAAAGCTCCGTCGGACAGTTCGCGCGCGAGCGGCTCGCCCCGTACGTGCGCGCGATGGATGAAGAGGCGAAATTCCGCAAAGAGCTGCTCGATGAGATGTTCGCGCTCGGTCTGATGGGTATCGACATTGAGGAGCGCTACGGCGGACAGGGCGGCAGTTTTTTTCAATCGATTCTGGCAATCGAAGAGCTGGCTAAGATCGACCCTTCGGCGTCGGTGATCGTGGATGTGCAGAATACGCTGGTCAGCAACGCCTTTGCCCACTGGGCGACCGATGAGCAGAAGCAGAACTTTCTTCCACGGCTCGCCGCAAAGAGCGTCGGCGCATATGCGCTTTCGGAACCTGCTTCCGGATCGGACGCCTTCGCGCTGACCACGCGCGCGCTCCGGGACGGCGATGCGTACCGGCTCTCGGGACGTAAACTCTGGATTACGAATGCGGGCGAAGCCGACATTTTTCTGGTCTTCGCTACTATCGACACCGCAGCGGGCTACCGCGGGATCACCTGCTTTATCGTCGAGCGCAGCATGCCGGGTTTTACTGTCGGCAAAAAGGAAGACAAGCTGGGTATTCGAGCCTCCTCGACATGTGAGCTGATTCTGGAAGATGTGCGCGTGTCATCGAAGCAAATTCTCGGCGAGCCTGGCCGCGGCTACAAAATTGCTATCGAAACGCTGAATGAAGGACGTATCGGCATCGGCGCGCAGATGCTCGGCCTCGCTGAAGGTGCATTGGACCACGCGCTCCAATATGCGCGCGAGCGCAAACAATTCGGACAGCGCATCGGCGATTTTCAAGGCGTGCAGTTCGAGTTGGCCACGATGGCGACGAACATCGAAGCCGCGCGGCTGCTCGTCTACAATGCCGCTCGTCTGCGCGATGCCGGGAAACCGTTTGTAACCGAAGCAGCCATGGCCAAATATTTCGCCTCACAGATCGCCGAAGAAGCGGCCTCGAAAGCCGTGGAGATTCTGGGCGGTGTGGGCTTTACAAAGGATTTTCCGGTGGAAAAGCTATACCGGGATGCCAAAATCGGCCGGATTTACGAAGGGACGAGCAACATGCAGCGGGTGACAATTGCCAAGGCGCTGCTGGATCGGAAGTAACCCGCGTTCGATAGAGATACGTCAAACTGGAGGTATCGTGCTGTTCAAGATTTCCGGCTCCATTTTGCTGCTTTCTGTCTGGGTTTTCCCCGCGGCCGCCATCGATAAGAAGCCCGATCCTACACCAGACCAGATCGCCAATATCATCAAGCAGTTCACACAGAAAGAGACCGAGTTCGCCGCCGCCCGCGAGAGCTACACCTACCGGCAGACGACCAAGCTGGAAGAGGTCGATCCGCCCGGCGGCAGTTATGAGCTGGTCGAAGAAGTCACCTTCGACGATCGGAATCGCCGCACTTCGCACGTCTTGCGGGCGCCGGTGCAGAGCCTGCAGAACATTGTCATGACGCACGAGGATGAAGAAGACCTGAGGCAGGTGATGCCGTTTGTCATGACCAATAGCGATGCCGACCAATACACGATCACCTACGTCGGCCGCGAGCAGGTCGACGAAATTTCCTGCTACGTTTTTTCCGTCAAGCCGAAAGCGCTAACCAAGGACCGCAAACGCTACTTCGACGGGCAGATCTGGGTGGACGACCAGGATTTACAGATTGTGAAGACCTTCGGCCGCTCTACGGGTTATCTGCGGCGGGGGGAAGACCAGCAGTTTCCGAAATTCGAAACCTATCGCCAGCAGATCGATGGCAAGTTCTGGTTCCCGGTCTATACCTATGCGGACGACACACTGAACTTCAAGGATGGCCCCAGCCAGCGCATCAAAGAGATCATAAAATACGATCACTATAAGAAGTTCGAATTCAAAACCGAAACCAATATTAAGTACGGCGAGGTGGGCGGCGCCAGTTCTCAACAGCAGCCCCCCGATAAGGGGCAGAAACCGCCGGCAACTCCTCCGCACCCGTAATTCGTGTCTGGCAGGACTGCTCGTAGCGGCGGCACTCGTCGCCTCCGCGGAGCCGCCTGTTCCGTCGCATGTTCGTAACTTCGGCCAGGTCGATGCAACGCTTTACCGCGGAGCAGCTCCCTCGGCGGTGGCACTCCAGGAACTCGAACGGCTGGGCGTGAAGCTGATCCTGGATCTGCGGGGAAGCGGCGAGGCTACGTTACAGGAGCGGGACGAAGCCCGGCAGCTCGGCATGCGCTATGTGAACGTTCCGCTGCCTCCGTTTTCTGCTCCGACAAATGAGCAGGTGCAGCGCGTGCTGGTGCTGCTGACAAATCATGGTACCGAGCCCGTTTTTGTTCACTGCCGGCGAGGAAAAGACCGGACGGGAACCATTGTGGCCTGTTATCGCATCCAACACGATGGCTGGACAAACGCGAAAGCGCTGGCGGAAGCCGAGAGCTTCGGCATGAGTTGGACCGAGCGCGGAATGCGCTCCTTTGTACTGCATTTTTCAGGGCTCGCCACGGGCCTGACCGTTCAACCGTAAAGCTTCTGGGTTCAGCTATTTAAATCTACTTTTCGACGCCCAAAGTGCTTCAAAAACGCATTCGCTGTGGTCTAATGAAAGTGTCTCGATTTAATGGTGGAAAAGAAGACGAATAGCCAGCGGCGACGCCGGACTTTCGACCGTCGTGTGCGCGAAGCCAAGCTCTTGATGCGCGGGGCGGTCTCGACCGATCACCCGATCATGGCGCATATCATTCCTATCCGCCGCTGCAATCTCTCCTGCACCTACTGTAACGAATACGACAATTTTTCAAAGCCGGTTCCGCTTTCGACCATGCTGCACCGGCTCGAGCTGCTCGGAAATTTGAAAACGGGCGTGATTACGCTGAGCGGCGGCGAACCTCTGCTGCATCCCGAGCTGGACGAGATTATTGAAGGGATCCGGCGCAATGCAACGCTCGCCGGGCTGATCACGAACGGCTACCTGCTGACAGCGGATCGCGTACGGCGGCTGAATGATGCGGGGCTCGATTATCTGCAGATCAGTATCGATAATGTCATGCCCGATGACGTGTCGAAGAAGAGTCTGAAGGTGCTGGACAAGAAATTGCAGATTCTGGCCGGGCATGCCGATTTTCACGTGAACATCAATTCCGTGCTGGGTGGCGGCATCCGCAACCCGGAGGACGCGCTGACGGTCGGCCGGCGTGCGATGGAACTCGGCTTCACATCCACCGTCGGCATTATTCATGATGGTGACGGGCAGCTTCGGCCCCTTGCGCCGCGCGAGCGCGAAGTATTTCTCGAAATGAAGAAATTCGAGAAACGGCATTTTTCGCGAATTAATTACTTTCAACAGAACATCGCCAACGGCCAGCCAAGTGATTGGCGCTGTCGCGCCGGATCCCGCTACCTGTACGTCTGTGAAGACGGCCTGGTTCATTACTGCTCGCAGCAGCGCGGCTTCCCGGCGAAACCGCTCGAAAGTTACACGGTGGACGATATCCGGCGCGAGTATGTAACGCAAAAATCCTGTGCGCCGTTCTGCACCATTTCCTGCGTGCATCAAATCTCCTATTTCGATTTTTTCCGCGGTGAGCAGACTCGGATTGTTGAGCCTGTGCCGGAAGAGCAACTGGTCCATATCAAAGCCGCGCGCGCCTGATGCCTTCTATTACCGCGCTTGCAGCCGATGCCGGTGTGAAGCGGCACGACGGCGGCGTCGGCCATCCTGAGCAGCCCGCACGTTTCGATGCAGTTCTGAACCAGCTCAAATCGAGCGGCCTGATCAATCGCCTGCTACGGCTTGAGGCGCGATTGGCGGACGACGATGAGCTCGCGCTGGTTCACACCCGCGAATACATCGCCCTGGTTGAAGCCGAAATAAAGGCCGGCCGCAGCGAACTCAGCACCGGCGATACTCCGGTGAACGCGCACTCTGTCGAAGCGGCGCGCCGGGCGGCGGGTTCGGCATTAAATGCAGTCGATGCGGTTTTCAGTGGCCAGGCGCAGAATGCATTTTGTTTGGTGCGCCCGCCGGGTCATCACGCAAGTAACTCCGTGGGAATGGGTTTTTGTGTTTTCAATACCGTGGCCATTGCGGCTCGTTATGCGCAACGGCGGCATGCGGTTGAGCGCGTGCTGATTGCCGATTGGGACGTTCATCACGGCAACGGTACGCAGGATATTTTCTATCGCGACGGCTCGGTGCTCTTTTTCAGCACGCATCAATCGCCCTGGTATCCGGGAACCGGCGATGCTTCGGAAACCGGTGAAGGCGCTGGCGCAGGGAGGACGATCAACTGCCCCTTTCCTGCCGGTACCGGGTCGAACAAAATCTTTGCGGCCTTTCGTGAGGTGCTTCTGCCCGCAGCGAACGCATTTCGGCCGGACTTGATTCTGCTCTCGGCCGGATTTGACTCGCGCGTAGGAGACCCCCTCGGCCAGTTTCTCCTGACCGACGACGATTTCCGGCACTTGACGAACATGGTGACGGAACTCACAGCGAAACACGCCCAAGGGCGAGTGGTTTCGGTGCTCGAAGGCGGCTACAGCCTGGACGGTTTGGCGCTAGCCACCGAGGCGCATGTGCGCGCTTTGACCGCCTGAGCCGGTCAGCCGTTTCCGTTTCGTATAGGACCGGATAGCCTCTTCCTCCGGGGCAATCTGACTCATTCCGGGCTACAGTCCGGCGAGGCTCCCCCACGACCGTTTGTTCCGAAGCGGTGCTCTCGTTCCAAATCGAAACTGCCTTCCTCCGCCATCCGTTTCAGAACGGCTCAAAGCACCGGGCATGAGCGCGCTCCAGCCTGCCATCTTTCGGTGTAAATCTTTTGACGTCAAGGATTTAACTTTGTCAATCCAGTGACGGTTTGCTCGTTGCTTTTACTCCCGGCGAAGCCAAAAAGGCCAGGAGATTTCAAAAGTGACCGCAACCCAGCTTGCCCCGAACTCAACCGAAGAACAGAATGCACGCCGCGATGAACTGATTACCGAGCATCTGCACCTGGTGACTGCCATCGCAGCGCACACCCAGAACTCGATTCCTGTGCATATCGAGCTGGACGACCTGATTCACGCCGGCACGATGGGCTTGTTCGATGCCGCCACGAAATACCGCGACGACAAGGAAGTTGCTTTCGCCAGCTATGCCAAGCACCGGATTCGCGGAGCCATCATCGATAGCCTGCGGCAGCAAGACTGGGCGTCGCGCGATCTGCGCAAGCGCTACAAGCAGATGGAGAGCGTCACCAACGAGCTGAGCGCGAAACTCGGCCGCACTCCCACCGAAAGTGAAATTGCCGGCGCGATGGGTCTGAGCACGCGCCGCTGGCAGGCGTTAATGGTCGATTTTCGCAGCCTCAATGCTGCCGCCTCGCAGAACCACGCGTTCGAAGGGGAAGAACAGCTCGCGCCTGAGATTCCGGCATCGCCCGTGAATTCGCCCGACCGGCTGTTCGCTCGCGCGGAGCTGCGCGAAAAGCTTGGTAGTGCGATGGACATTTTGCCTGAAAAATATCAGCAGGTCGTGAAAATGTACTACGAGCAGGAGCTGAGCATGAAAGAGATCGGCGCCAAGCTGGGCGTCAATGAGAGCCGTGTCTCGCAGATCCATAAAGCCGCGCTAGCGAAGATGCAGGCAGCGTTTGCGGGATTCGGTATCTGCTCGGCAGCGGCCTTTTGATTCATCGATCGGACTCGCGCTGATGGCGCTGGCGGAAGACCGCTACTTTATTGCGATTGCCGCACGCGGCCATACTGCACCACCGGCGTTGATGAGACTTCGTGCGGTCGTAAAACCAGAGTACGCAGCCCGCTCCCTCACAACGCCGGACCAGCTTGAAATCGCCTGTTGCAAGCAGTTCCGCCGCAGCTTCAGCTACCGGCGCCAGAATCTGCTCGGCCGAATTGCGTTTCCAGCGGCGATTGACGCGCATTTCACCGGCCTGGTCCACGACGAGCTTCAGATAACTCCGGCCCTGCGATAACCACTCGTTTAAGCCATGCGGATCCAGCGGTTTGCCGGACTTTCTCCGCTCTACGGCTGTCCGAATCGTTTGCCGTAAGCCGCGCGCGCAATCGAGCAACCTGCCACGTTTGTAGTTCCCGTCTTTTGGCACCGGAAGTCCGGCATGGCCCAGCCAGGTGAGAACATCCTGATCGCCCTGCAGGCTGTCGGCGAATGTTCCGTCGATTTTTGCCAACGTGTTCAAAAAGTCAAGCGCCGGATGATCGGCGATCAACTCCGGGAATGGCATCGCTTCTATATTGTAACTCTTTTTATGTCCAGTAACCGGTTACCACAATTTATTTGTAACCATGAAACTATATGTTTGCAGGTTTCATCAGAGTGGCGTCAGGAGAGACTAATGAGAACAATCGTACCCCTTACAACGGTCCGCAGGGTTTACGCGGACGGCGTGAATGTATTTTACAGAGAAGCCGGGCAGCCGGATGCCCCGGTTGTGTTGCTGCTGCATGGCTTCCCCACCTCATCATTTCAATTTCGTGAGTTGATACCACGGCTGGCTGACCGCTATCGTGTGATTGCACCCGATCTGCCCGGCTTCGGCTTCACGGAAGTTCCTCCAAAACGCGGTTACAACTATACGTTCGACAGCCTGGCTGGAACAATGCTCGCGTTTACCGAAGCCTTGGGTCTGACGCGATATGCGCTCTATATTTTCGACTACGGCGCTCCGACAGGACTCCGGCTCGCACTGGCGCATCCGGAAAGAATTACAGCCATCGTTTCTCAAAACGGGAATGCCTACGAGGAAGGCTTGGGCAGCGCCTGGAGTCCGATCCAAACATATTGGAGAGAGCCGTCGCCGGAAAATCGTGCGGCACTGCGGGCAGTGTTGAGTGCAGAAGGCCTGCGTTCGCAATACATCGACGGAGTTCCGCATGCTGAACGTATCGCCCCCGAGGCGTATACGCTCGATGCAGCGCTGATCGGGCGTCCCGGCAACATGGAGATCCAGTTGGATCTATTTCTCGACTACGCAAGCAATGTGAAGCTGTATCCGGCTTTTCAGGAGTATTTCAAGAAGTTCCAGCCGCCGCTTTTGGCCATCTGGGGCAGACATGACGCCTTCTTTCTTCCGGCCGGTGCAGAAGCCTTCCGGCGCGATAATCCGAATGCAACCGTGCAACTGCTCGAGGCAGGACACTTCGCGCTCGAGACGCATGTCGAAGAGATCGCACACGCGATGAGATCGTTTCTCGGCGGGTTAGCGAATTTCGATCCGGTAGGGCAGAATGCGCAGCATGCCGCCGTGTAGCAGCGCCCTGCCGGGCAGCGCGGGCAGCATGCTTCGCAGCTTGCTTTCGGCAGCGGCGTCCTGCAGCGCTTCTGGTGAAGTATTTGTCAGGAGCTCAAGCAGGCTCTTGCGAGGCGGATAGAGGACCAGGTTCGTTTCGCCTCCGGGAGAGAGATGAGCTTTCTGCCGGATCATTGTTACTGCCTGGTCGAGGCCGCCTAGCTGATCGACCAAACCGTTTTGCCGCGCCTGGGCTCCCATCCAGACGCGGCCCTGCGCGATGGGCTCGATCTGGTCATAGGCCTTTTTGCGCGCCGTAGCCACTTTCGAGACAAAGAGTTTGTAAGTCGTCTGAATAGCCTCGTGCAGCTTCTGGCGGGCGGCATCGGAAAGCGGCACAAAGGCCGAATCCATCTCCGCCAGCTTGCCGCGCGAGAGCCGGTCTGACTGAATTCCCAACTTATCGAACAAGCCGTGTACCACCGGCCGCGCATAGAGCACGCCGATTGAGCCGGTGATCGTATCCGGATACGCCACCACAGGATCGCCAGTCATCGCCATGTAGTAGCCCCCTGAAGCCGCCACATCCGACATGGAAATAACGGTCGGTTTGGCCCGGCTCAATAGTTTCAGCTCATGCAGGATCACATCGGAAGCCAAGGCGTCTCCGCCCGGCGAGTTGATACGCAGGATCACGCCCTTCACGCCGGAATCTTCGCGTACCTGGCGAACCAGCTTGATAAAAGAACGGTCCGCGATTTCGTTAGTGTCGCCAAATCCGTTGCCCGAATCACCCTGCACGATATCGCCATCGCCCACCAGCAGCGCGATGCGGTCGCCCTGGCCGGGCGCAGCACGGAAATAGGTACGAATATCCAGCCGGTTCAGTTTGCTGATGGCGGTCCTTCTCTGCAGTTCGCCAAAGACTTCGTCGGGGTATGCAAGCTGGTCGACTAAGCCGTTCGCTTTCGCCTGGTCGGCGGTGAACGGGCCCTGATCGATGAGCGCCTTAACATCTTCGGCCGACTTGTGGCGGCCTTGTCCGACCGTGGAGCAGAAATCGTTATAGAGCTGGTCCAGAACCTGCCCGAGCACCTCGCGGGTTTCGGGTGACATGCTGTCGCGCGTCAGAACATCGCCTGCGTCCTTGTAGCGTCCGATGTGATCGACCTGAACTTGAACGCCGAGCTTGTCGAGCCCGTTTTTGAAATACATGGCTTCGAGCAGGAAGCCTTTAACTTCGAGCATGTCGCCCGGCGATAGGAAAATGCGGTCGGCTGCGGAGGCGAGGTAATACTCGTGCGAGCCGGGATTTTGGAGATAAGCGTAGACTGGTTTACCGGAACGCTTGAAATTGAGAATTTCCTGGCGGATTTCTTCCAGGCGTCCCCAGCCGGCGCGTACGCCGCGCGGTTCGAGCACGACGGCTTTGATACGGTTGTCGCTCGCCGCCTGCCGAAGAGAGGTCCAGATATCGCGTACGGTCGGCGCCGCCTGTTGCTGCAGGAGAGGAAGATTGACGTCCACCGGGGCGGCTTCCGGGATGTCACCGCGCAAGCTAAGCACGAGGGCTGAATTCGCCGCGACAGACGGGGCCTTGTTCGCGAAGATGCGGCCGACGGCAAGAAAAACGATAAAGACGCCCACAACTGTGACGATGATGCCGATCAGCACACCGAGCAGAAACTTCCACATGGCGGATTCTCCCCTTGCAGCGTAGCAGGAAAGTTTAGTGTCTCAGCTCTTGCGGGAGGCTTTGCCGGAGTTTTCGAGAAGTTTGACGAGCTCTGAATTGTGAGCTTCTTTCGCACGGCTGAGAGCGGTGCGGCCGTCTTTGTCGGCCAGCGCTGGATTGGCGCCGCGCTCGAGCAACAATGAAACGGCACTCGTGCGCCCGAGCGAAGCTGCCAGCATGAGCGGAGTTGCGCCCGACTCGGTGTCCAATGCGTCGATCGAAGCACCATGATCGAGCAGAAGAGCGATGATTTCGGGGTTGCCCGCGATGGCCGCATCGTGCAGAGCCGTGCCGCCCTGCGGGTTTCGTGCCTCGAGCTTCGCCCCGTGCTCGAGCAGCATACGGCTCAGGGCAAGGTGCCCTCCGAGCGCCGCATCGTTCAAGTAACTTGATCCGGCGGACGTTCTTTCATTCGCATTCCAGCCCGAATCGAGTAACAGGCGAGCAACCGCGGTGCGGCCGTGCGCAACTGCCGTTTCCATTGCCTGCACAAATTCCTGGCGGACAGCGGGCTCGAAGGACGCAATGCGCAGGAGCGCGGAAACGACAGATCCACTTTTATAGGCCAAAGCAAGATCGAGCGGCGATTGCCCGGAATTGTCGCGCAAAGCCGGATCGGCGCCGGCCCTGATGAGCAGCAGGGCGATCTCCGGCTGGCCTGCGATGCACGCCTCGTCCAGAGGCCCTCGTCCATTTCGCCCATGACCTGCATGCACGTCGGCTCCGGATTGAATCAGCAGTTCGACAACGTCTTTACGCGCGTGCAGCACCGCCTCATCCAGAGGCGTGTTGCCGGAATTGTCGAGGGCATGCGGGTCGGCTCCGCCAGCCAGCAGTAGCCGCGCCATGGTAAGGTCGCCTTTCGCCGCCGCCAGATGCAAAACGGTCTGCCGGTTTGTGTAATGCAGGTTGGGAAGTGCGCCGGCGGAAAGCAACGCGCCCGCCAACTCGCCGCGCGATCCAAGCACGGCATAAAACAGAGCCGTTCCATGCGTTTCCTGCTGCCGGGCGTTCACATTGCAGCCATGCGCCAGTAGCAAACGGGTGATTTGGAGATTCTGGGAAAGAACAGCGGCGATCAGAGGAGGCGTTCCCGCCGCATCAGGCTCATTCACATCCGCGCCGGAAGCGATCAGCTTCTCCACACGGTTCAAATCGGCATTGCGAATAGCTGCGTGCAAAGGCGGAAGCTGCGCGGCCGCTAACGGCACACAACCGGCGAGTATCGCTTGAATGATCGCGCTCGCCCGAAACATGGCAGCAGGGACAAGGCCTGGTGGCCCGTCCCTACATTACATCAGGAAACTTAAACCTTGCTCTCGGCCGGCACCGGCGCAGCGGCCACATGCTTATCGAGCATTTTCTGGAACTCGGGTTTGCCGATCGCACCGACTTTCTGCTCGACAATCTGCCCGCCCTTGAAAAGCAACAGGGTCGGAATACCGCGAATTCCGTAGCGGTAGGCAGTCTGCTGATTGGAATCGACGTCCAGCTTGCCGACTTTTACCTTGCCGGCGTAGTCGTTTGCAACCTGATCCACCGTCGGACCCATCATGCGGCAGGGGCCACACCATTCCGCCCAGAAGTCCACCAGGACCGGAACGTCTGCGTTTAAAACGTCTTTATCAAAGCTATCGTCGGTAAAGGTAAGGGTGTTGCTACCTGCCATTTCAATCTCCTCTCTGTTGATGATCTAACATCGTGGTTCGATTCATGCTGCAAGCAAGAAACCGGCTCCGAAAACTGTGAGTTCCTAAGCTAAACTGAGGTGCATAATATCCTGCTTGGTAGAGCTTTCTTGATTCGCCTGGTTTCCGCCTTTTTGTCATTCCCACTGTTTCTATTTCAGGCGTTTGCACAAACCGCGCCTCCGACTGCTCAGAACAATTCACATTCACTAGAAAACGAGTTTAGCGTCAGTCTGCCTATGTTCTCCACACTGGCGGCGATCAATGCGGCCGGATATGACGCCGGGATGGACTCGCCACTGAATCAGAACTTCAAGGTTCGAAGCCAGATACGCGAAGAATTGGCGAAACGCCAGATACCCTGCCTTCCCGAGCTGAAGGAGTACTACCAGCAGCATCGGAAAGCGGACGATACGGCGAATCTGAGCCAGTATCTCTCGTTTGCTCTGGTGGTAGGTAACGCGCCGGGCTTTGAGCTGCCGGCGGAAGTTCCTCCCGATGTCGAGCCGCTGCGGGCCTTTGGTCCGTTGCTGGCCCGCTTCTATAAAGAAGCCGATCTGGAAAATCTCTGGAAACGTGCTCAGCCGGCTTACAACGCCGCGATCGCGCAGTATCAGGATGCAGTGATCGAAACGCTGTTTGAGGCGAACGGGTATTTGCGCAATCCTTCCGGCTACCTGGGCCGCCGTTTCCAAATCTATCTCGATCTGCTGGCGGCGCCCAACCAGGTGCAAGTGCGCAGTTATAAAGACGATTACTTCATGGTTATCACCCCGACCAGCGCCCCGGCCTTAGACGAGATTCGCGAAGCCTATCTGGCTTACATACTGGACCCGCTGAGTTTCAAATACACCTCGGTGATCAAGGAAAAGGCGGCGCTGGCGCGCTATGCGCAGCAAGCGCCTGCACTCGATCTGGCGTACAAGGACGACTTTTCACTGCTGGTAACGAAATGCCTGATAAAGGCGATCGGCAGTAAGCTCATGCATGAAAGCGCGGAGAAACGCGCGGTTTATGTCAATCAGGCAGTGCGGGAAGGATTTATTCTGACAGCTGCTTTTGCTGAGCTGCTGCCGGCCTACGAGAAGCAACCGGATTCGTTCCGTATTTATTATCCGGAGTTGATTTCTGCAGTAGATGTACATAAAGAAGAAAAGCGGCTGAAGAATGTGCAATTTGCACAATCGGTTGCGCAACGGGTCGTGGCGGCTCCCGCAAAGATGCAGATCGATCCGGCGGAAGAGTCGCTCGATGCGGCGGAAGGAATGCTGGAGCAGCATGACTTCGAAAGCGCGGAGAAGACGTTCAAAAAGGTACTGCAGCAGACATCAAATAAGGCCTTACAAGCGCGCGCTTATTATGGTTTGGGGTTAATCTCTCTCCAAGAGAAACGTTGGGACGAGGCGCTGAATCTCTTTCAACATACGGTCGGAGCAAGCCCGGATTCGGCCGCGGCGGGATGGTCTCATTACTATCTCGGCCAATTACAACTGAAAGCGGGCGATACCGGTCAGGCGACGTCGCAGTTTCAGATGGCGCTCAAGACCGCAGGGATTTCAGCCAAGGCTCGCGAGGCAGTTGAGAAAGCGATGCAATCCATTTCATCAGGAGACAAACAGCAATGAGACCGATTTTGACACTGGCCACCCTGGTGGCAACAGCCGCACTTCCCCTGCTGGCTCAACAAACGCCCAAGCCGAAGTCGCAGAAGGAAGTGGACGCGCTGAAGAAAGTACAAGCCGACGCGCAGGCCGGCAACGCGGACCAGGAGATTACCGACATTAACTACGTGCTCGAAAATTTCGCCGATACCGAGTACAAAGACATGCTCCTCAACATGGCGATGGAAGCTGCCCAAAGGAAAGGCGACTATGGGCAGACCGTTGCTTTCGGCGAGCAGGTAATCAAGAACAATCCGAACGACATTACCGCGCGTGTCACGCTTGCCAACACCATCGCGCAGCACTCGAAAGACACCGACCTCGACAAAGATAAGAGCGTGAAACAGATTCGCGATTACGCCAACAAAGCTCTGGAACTGTTGAAAGCCAATGCGGCGCCTCCGGCCGGCGTACCTGCCGAGAAGTGGCCGGATTTCAAAAAGCAGCTTACGTCGCAATCCTATGATGCCCTGGGACAGGCGGCTGAGCTCGAAAAGAAGTACCCTGACGCGATTACGCAGTATAAGAGCGCCCAGGAAGCCGACACGTCCAATTCGGTAGCGACCGTATTGCTGGCGCGGGCCTATAACGGAAACAAGCAATATGACGACGCCATCGCCGCAGCCGATAAGGCGCTGGCGGTTGCGGATGCCCCTCCGGCAGTGAAGCAGTTTGCACAGCAACAGAAAGACATGGCTACGCGGCTGAAAGGGGCGGCTAAGTAAGGAACGAATGCGGGAGCCGGCGGAGGCGCTCGAAGAAAAGCTTGTCTATCATTTCGACGACCGGCAGCTTTTTCTTCGCGCGCTAACGCACCGCTCCTGGCTGGCTGAACAAGGCTCTCCCATGCCGGAGGAGGGCGACAACGAGCAGCTCGAGTTCCTGGGCGATTCAATTCTCGGATTCGTGGTGAGCGAGGCGCTTTATCTGCGTTTTCCGCTGGTGCGCGAAGGCCGGCTCTCTCAACTTAAAGCGCACCTGGTAAGCGCAACCCACCTGTACAATTGCGCACTCGCGCTCGATCTCGGATCGTTTCTGCAGCTCGGCAGAGGTGAAGAACGAAACGGCGGCCGCGAACGCAGGACGCTGCTGGCGAATGCGCTCGAGGCGTTGATCGCGGCCATGTACCTGGATGGCGGTATGGCAGTAGCCCGGCAGTTCGTGCAGAGAGAAGTTATGGGCAGTCTCGAGCGGCTTGTAGAGTTAGGCCCCGTCGCGCTACTCAATTATAAAAACCTGCTACAGGAAAGGGCACAAGCATTGGGACTTCCCTTTCCGCGCTATTCAACAACCGGAACGAGCGGTCCGGATCATGCACGATCGTTCACGATCGAAGTGCGGCTGGGCGAAGGGCTTTCAGCACGCGCAACCGCTTCGTCCAAGAAGGCTGCGAGCCAGCAGGCGGCCAAAAATCTATACCAGGTTCTGGAAGAAAGGACGCCGAATCGCGCTTAAGGCTCATCGTCTTCGAGCAGCGCGAGAAGCTCGGTGAGTTCTTTTCGCAGTTCTTTGTGGAACGCGAATCCGGCCGCTGAGAACATCTCCACCTGCTTTTGCGGCATCGGGGCGGCGCGCGCCAGCTCGCGCTTCGGCTTTGACTCGAGAACCTTTCGAGCGCCTTCAATGGTGTAGCGCCGCTCATAAAGTAAACGCTTGATTTCGAGCACGAGCTCGACGTCCTTGCGCCGGTAGAGGCGGTGACCGGTGCCGGATTTCTTCGGGCCAAGGCCGGAAAATTCCGTTTCCCAGAAGCGCAACACGTAGGGCTTAATACCGGCGAGCCGGGCGACTTCGCCGATCCGGAAGTAGAGCTTGTCCGGAATCTCCGGGCTTTCGACAGGCTTTATACTCGGTTCTTCCATGTTCACCGCGAACGAGCCTGATCCTAATTGTATCGGCATATCCGGGCCGCCGCTAACGGACTTGGAGCGTTATCGTGACAGTGGCATGAATGTCAAGATCGCCGGATTCGACGGGCGTGGAAACTCGCTGCGCCGCAGACGCTGCCATAAAAGCCATGGGCTTAGGCCGCACGATCGGCACTTCGCTCGGTTCGGCTTCGAGTAGCCCGACCACTTGAACGTTTAACGCTTTCGCCAGCGCCTCGGCATTCGATCGCGCCTTCACGGCTGCTTCGGTCAGGGCGCGCTCGCGGACAGCGGAGTCGTCCTTCAACGTGAACGATATGCCGTTCACATTCGTGGCGCCCGTGTTTGTCGCTGCATCGATCACCTTCGCAAGCAGCGTCAGATCGTCTACCGTGACGCTTACGGTATTCGAAGCTTCATAGCCAGTGAGCCGGGGTGCATGCCCCTGTGGATACTCGTACTGTGGGGAAAGCGAATAGCCCGATGTCTTCACCTTGCCCCCGCTGCCGAGCGCTTCCTTAATAGCAGCGATCACGCGCGTGCTTTCGGATGCATTTTGTGTGGACGCAGCTTGCGCCGTTGGTGCACGTGTTCCGACTCCGATTGTTATCTCAGCCCTGTCCGGCTTAACCGAGACGATCGCTTCTCCGGAAGCGCGCACGAAAGGGGGTCTCTGCGCTGGTTGCGTCTGCGCCGTCAGACCGAAAGGAACGAACAGCACGAAAAGCGCAGCGAACCTGGGCATCCATTCGCTACCTTATCAAGTTGAACTCGACCGATGCATTAAGATGAGTACGCCTATGTCGCGCATTGTCTCGACCGCTCTCCCTTTGTTGCTTTCTCTTTCCGGTCTGCTGGCCGCGCAAACGCTGCCAAGAGAATCGTTCGGAACTTATGAAGGACACGAGATCCACCTCTATACGCTAAAGAACGCCGCCGGCATGCAGGTGAAGATCACGAATTATGGCGGGACGGTTCAATCCATCAGCGTCAAGGATCGCAACGGCAAGTTCGGTGATGTCGTGCTTGGCTTCAGCACGCTGGAAGGATATACGCAGAAAGCCAACACAGCGTACTTTGGCGCGCTGATCGGGCGCTATGGCAATCGCATCGCGCACGGCACATTCACGCTCGACGGCAAACCGTATCACATCCCGCTGAATGACGGGCCGAATATGCTGCATGGAGGCACGGTCGGTTTCAACAAGCGCGTCTGGGACGCAAAGGACGTTTCAACCGCCGATACGCCGGCTCTCGAGTTACACTACTTGAGTCCGGACGGCGAAATGGGTTTCCCGGGCAACCTGGATGTGACCGTCCGTTACTCGCTCGACAAAGATAACGGGCTGCATATCGACTATTACGCCAAGACGGACAAAGACACCGTCCTCAATCTGACCAACCATTCTTATTTCAATCTCGCGGGCGCGGGCAGTGCGACGGTTTTAAACCATAAGCTCTCGATTGATGCTGACCGTTTTACGCCCGTCGACAAGACGCTCATTCCGACCGGGACGCTCGCGAGTGTTTCAGGAACACCGTTTGACTTCCGCACTGCTACCGACGTCGGCGCGCGCATCGGGACGAAGAATGAACAGTTAAAACTCGGCAAAGGCTACGATCACAACTTCGTGTTGAACCATCCGGGAGACTTGAACCATCTGGCGGTGAAGGTAGAAGAGCCGAAGAGCGGGCGGGTGCTCGAAGTGTACACAACGCAGCCCGGCGTTCAGTTTTATTCGGGCAATTTTCTCAATGGCAAAATCCGAGGCGTCGGCGGGATTTACCGCCACCGCTCGGCGCTATGCCTCGAAACGCAACACTTTCCCGATTCGCCGAATCATTCCAATTTCCCGAGCACGGTGCTGCATCCCGGCGAAGAATTTCACCAGACCACGATCTATCGCTTTTCGACCGAATAACTCACTTATGCGAGCGGCGCAGGGTGAATGCCTCGGGGCGCAGCGTGTCGTTGCGCAGCTTGTTGGTATCGTCGGTCACGTGAATCAACTTGCCGGTGATGTGATTGGACTGTTCAGAAGCAAGGAATGCCGCAACCTTTAGCTGCAAGTCAGGAGAGACACCGCCGGTGCGGCGTGTCTCCTTGGCTTCGCTGACGATACGGGCTTCCAGCCGGTGTTCCGCGCGGATGATTTCGTCCGTCATATTTGTATATGCGGGTCCCGGATCGAAGCAGTTAATCTGCACGTTGTGATCCTGGACTTCGGCCGCAACCGTTTCAACGAAGCGCACGACGCCGGTCTTCGCGGTTGTGTAGGCAGAAAGGCCGAGCTTCGGCGCCTGGTCGCTGTCGCAAGTCAGCACAATAATTTTGCCGGCCCGGCGCTCGGTCATAGACGGCAGCACGGCGCGGAACGAATGGACCACGCCAAGCAGGTTGATCGTTAATGTGTCTCGCCAGCTTTTGAGTGACTGCTGCATGAACGAGTGAATGGGCCCCAGCGTGGCGGCAGCGCAGATCAGAACGTCGACCGGGCTGCCGAAAACCACACGCGAACGGTCCGCGGCGAGAGCGAGCTGCTCGGGATCGGTGACGTCGGCGCGAATACGCAGCGCATTGCCGCCGGCCTGCTCAATCTCAATGTGCGCGAGATCGATTTCTGCTTTGCTGCGGCCCACGAGAGCGATGCGTCCGCCGAGTCTGGCAAAACCGAGGGCAAGACGTTTGCCGATGCCGCGTCCGGCCCCGGTTATCAGGATGTTTTTGTCTTTGAATTCGCCGCTCGCCTTCGACACGCTGAATGGTCCCGACTAAAGGGTAAACCACAGCATTCGGCGCACTCGCCTGGCGCGCAAACCAGCGAAAATCGGGCTGTTTTGCGCTATACTCAGCCGTAGTGGGTTTCTAAGTAAACCCCTCAACTTAATCCATAAGAGGCGAATGAGTAAAGAAGACAGCATAGAAGTAACTGGTACCGTAGTCGAAAAATTTCCCAGCGGGCTATTCAGCGTTCAATTGGATCAGGACCGCACCGTTCTTGCGCATCTGGCCGGTAAGCTACGCCGCAATCGCATTCGGGTGTTAGCCGGCGATCGCGTCACCCTCGAGATGTCGCCATATGACCTCACCAAAGGGCGCATCACCTACCGTCACAAATAGCTCTTCCTTAGTTCCTGCCTCCACCAACCCTACACGAAGCGAGCCGATGCTGAAACGCGTGCTCCTTATATTTGGCACGCGGCCTGAAGCCATCAAGCTATGCCCGCTCGTTTCGATGCTGCGCTCGGAGCCCTTCCAGCAGGTGCTCGCGCCGGTAGTGTGCCTCACCGGGCAGCACCGCGAGATGCTCGATCAGGTGCTGCAGGTTTTCAATATCAAACCCGATCTCGATTTGCAGATCATGCGGCCGGATCAGTCACTCGGAGACCTGACAGGACGGCTCATGCAGGCCTTGCCCGATGCGTTTGCGAACGTTCGGCCAGCTATATGCGTGGTGCAGGGAGATACCACGACAACGCTCTGCGGCGCGCTCTCTTCTTTTTATGCCGGCGTTGCAATCGCGCATGTAGAAGCGGGTCTGCGAACCTTCGATTTGCGTAATCCATTTCCGGAAGAGATGAATCGTGTAGTTACAAGCCGGCTGGCTGCGTTGCACTTTGCGGCGACTGATAGCAGCGCCCGAAACTTACTCCGCGAAGGCGTACCGGAGGAGCGGATCGAAGTAACCGGCAATACCGGCATCGACGCCGTGCTTTCCATTCGAGACAGGCTGCATGCCGGAGTCGATTCCGGGCTGCGTCTTACGCTCGATCCGAGTAAGAAACTGATCGTTGTTACGGCGCATCGCCGGGAAAGCTTCGGCTCCGAATTTCAGAATCTTTGCCAGGCCATTGCACGGCTGGCCGAGCGTGAAGATGTGCAGATTGTATGGCCTGTGCATCGCAATCCGAACGTAACCGGTCCGGTAGAAGCCACACTTCGAGGAAAAGCTAACGTGGTTCTGATCGAGCCGCTTGAATACTTGCCCTTTGTCGACCTAATGTGCCGCGCTTATTTGCTGCTTACCGATTCGGGCGGCATACAGGAAGAAGCGCCGTCGCTTGGCAAGCCTGTGCTGGTATTACGCAAGGTCACCGAGCGGCCCGAGGCGGTCGAGGCGGGTACGGTGAAACTCGTCGGGACCGATCCTGAGCGTATTTTGCAAGAGGCGACGCAACTGCTCGAAAGCTCCGCAAGCTATGAGCAGATGGCACGGCTCCACAATCCGTACGGCGATGGCGGTGCATCGCTGCGCATCGCGCGCAGAATCTTAGCTCATCTTGACGCTGCTTCGAAAGAAGATGCTGCCTTAACATAGGAGGTTGTCCCCCTCCTCCTCCACATTGGGCGAGAACGCCGCGCACCCCGCCCGCCGCCGGCACTGGCCGCAGATCTATTTCGGAGTTGCCGCAACATCGCTGGCTACGCTGATTCTGGAACTGGCGCTGACGCGCGTTTTTTCGGTGGTGTACTTCTACCACTTCGCGTTCCTGGCCATTTCGATTGCTCTGTTTGGTTTGGGCGCAGGCGGAGTGTTCTCGTATGTTGTAGCGGGTTGGTCCGGGACGCTCTACAAGAAAATCGGCGTGCTCGCCTCCTTAAATGCCATGGCGATTGTGTTGAGCTTGTGGTTTCTGCTGGGGCGTTCCGCATCGCTGGGCAGCGGCGAGCTGATCGCGGCATATTTCGTCGCGGCAATTCCTTTTCTTCTCTCCGGAACAATTTTGTCGCTCGTGGTCGCGGACACCATCGGCCGCGTCAACCGCGTTTATTTTTTCGATTTGATTGGCGCTGCGGGCGGATGCGCCGTTCTCGTTCCATTGCTGAACTGGGTTGGCGGGCCGAACACGATTATTGTGGCCGCGCTCCTGTTCGCGATGGCGAGCGCGATCTGGTTTCATCTCGCCGGCTCCGCGCTAGGCCGTGCGGGCGCAGTATTACTGGGCCTGGTGCTGGTCGGTCTGATCACGCTCAATTGGAAGTACCCGATGATCGACGTTAAGTTCGCCAAAGGACAGCGGCTCACGAATGAGGAGTTTGTCCGCTGGAACAGTTTTTCGCGAATTGCGCTCAAGAAGCAGGCGGACGGCGCGCGCGTGATCATTATCGACGGCGACGCGAATACCTATGTTGCGCAACTCGATCTCAATCACCTCACGCCGCGGCAATCTTTTGAGCTCGCCAATCATGGACCCGGCTTCCCTTATCTGCTGCGTCCAGGCGCAAAAACGCTGATTATCGGCCCCGGCGGCGGAATGGATGTCGCGCGTGCGCTTGCTTCGGGCAGCAAAGATGTCACCGGCGTCGAGATCAATCCGATCATTGCCACCGACATCATGCGCAAACGCTATCCCGGCTACAGCAACAACCTGTATTTCCGCCCCGATGTGCGCATCGTTGTGGAAGACGGGCGCTCCTTCGTGCGGCGTTCAAGGGAGCATTACCAGGTCCTGCAGGCGACGCTTGTCGATACCTGGGCTTCGACGGCCGCCGGTGCGTTCGCGTTATCCGAGAACAATCTCTATACGACAAATGCATTTGTCGACTACCTTTCGCACCTGACGCCGGACGGCGTGATGGCGTTTACGCGCTGGGGCTTCGAGCCGCCGCGCGAATCGCTGCGCATCGTGTCGCTGGCCGACGCGGCTTTGCGGCGACTCGGTCAAAGCGATCCGGCCCGCAACATTGCCGTCGTGCGTGAAGATTTGAGCAAGTTGCAGCACTGGGGCGCGCAGGACACCATTCTGGTAAGCCGCAATCCGCTTACGTCAGCCGATTTGAACCGCCTGCAAACGGCCGCAACGGCAGCCGGCATGCAGATCGCTTACCAACCCGGGACCGCTCTCAATACGCCTTTTCGGACGCTGCTTACGACTTCTACGCGCAACCAATTTTACGAATCGTATCCGTTCGACGTGCGCCCGGTCAGTGACGACCGTCCGTTCTTCTTTTTTACCGTTCAGGCGCGCGATTTGCTCGATTTTGCCCGCAGCGCTTCGCGTCTTGCGGAAGACTATAAGATCAACTCGGCGCTGCCGGTATTGTTTGCGGTAGTCGGAATCAGCATCGTTGCGACCATCGTTATTCTGGCGCTTCCGCCGCTGCTGCTCGGCCACCGCCTGCCGCGCGAACGAGGAGCCATCTCGGCGCTGTGGTTTTTTCTTTGTATTGGTGCCGGTTACATCATCATCCAGGTGGCTTTAATACAGAAGTTCGTTCTGTTCCTCGGGCATCCGACTTACGCGCTGACGGTGATTATCTTTTCGATGCTGCTCTCGAGCGGCTGCGGCAGCTTTGCAGGCAAGCGTATTGTGCGCAACGATCCTGTGCGGCTGCGCCGGCTGCTCCTCGCCGTTGTATTCGCCAATATCGTACTCGCGCTGGTTGTCACGCCCATTTGCGAAGGCGGAGTGGCGCTCCCTTTTGCCATCAAGGTGCTGATCACAATTGCGCTGATCAGTCCGCTGGGTTTCGCGATGGGTATGCCCTTCCCGACCGGCCTGACTCTGCTGGAAAGAATCATGCCGGCTTCGATCCGTTGGGCATGGGCCGTAAATGCGGCTTCGAGCGTGCTGGGGTCTGCGGCCGCAATGTTTCTTGCGATTTATTTCGGGCTGCGTATTACGCTCATGATCGGAAGCCTGTTTTATTTCGGTGCTTTGTTGAGCGTCTGGCTTTCGCCGCTCGCCGGTGTTCCTGAATCGCTTCCGGTTTCGCGCCGCGATTTAGAGCCGGCGGTTTGATCAGCCGGTCCAGGCATAAAGCGCCGTGTGACCCATGACGCGAAGCGCTTCCTCGAGCGCCTCCACGAAGTAATATTCGCCCCACATCACCGATTCATCGACACCCAAGCCTTTGTGGACGTGGTAGACGGCGCCTTTCAAGATACCTTCCCAGTTCGGGTCGGCGCTCGCGACGTATTTCGTGCAGAGATTGCGTAAAATCACGATCGCCGTGGACCAGTAGAAGTGCCCTTTCATGGGGTCGGCGATATGGCGGCACAGACGCAGCAGGCCCGCGGCCGCGATAGCAGCCGCTGATGTGTCCGGCAGTTTACGGCTCTCGGCGGGCGCGTTGTAATCCCACGGCGGGATACCGTCCGCCGGCGTATGCGTTATGTAGTAATCGGCACACGCTTCAGCGGTATGCAGAAAGCGCGGGTCGCGGCTGTATTCATAGGCGGTGTTAAATCCGTAGAGCGCCCAGCACAGGCCGCGCGACCAGCAGGAATCGCTGCGATAGCCCTGCTGCGTGGCTTGTCTGAGAAATTCGCCTGTTTCGAGGTCAAAGATGCCCTCCTGCGAGACGGAGCCGTCGCCACGCACCAGGTGTTTCCGCGTCGTGAGCGAATGGCGCGTCGCTATTTCGCGCAGATGCTTATCGCTCGTCTCGCGCGCCGCATAAAATACGATTCCGACATTCATCATGATGTCGATGAACAAAGAACCATCGGCAACAAGCGAGCGCAGATACTGTCCCTTCTCATTGAAACCGAGTGCCAATGTTTTACCGGCTTCGATCATCACTTCGCGCACTGAATCTTCATGCGCGCACTGAAACCAGCGATGGTAAGCGGATAGAAAAACGAATCCCAGATCGTGCGCCTCCGGCTCCGACTTGCGTGCTTCGAGCGGGCGGCTATAGCGGATGCCATGCTCCCACCAGAATCGGGAATCCGTTCCGTTCGGCCCGAGGCGTTTGTAAAACAGCCACATAATACCCGGCAGAAATCCGTCGCACCAGCGCGCCAGCACCGGGCCGTCGTGATGCCAGATTCCGCCCCGGGTGTAAACCGGATAGAAATCCGGTTGTTTCTCCACCAGCCGCTTAATCTGTTTTTGCGCAAAGCGCAGCGCGCTCTCAAACAGCTCACGGTCGCTCTCGTAGCTAAATTGAATCACGCACCCACCCCACCGAGAACAATTATATTGAGCCTTTTTCTGCTGGCTCCGCCTGCTACCATCGGGGTTGAATGCCAACGAAAGTCACCATCGTGAATAACGGACCGATTCGCATAGAAGGTGATTTCGTCATTCAGGATTCCGAAGGGAATACCTACGGACTCGCCGGGCGTTCGGTCATTTCGTTATGCCGCTGCGGTCTGGCAGAAAATAAACCATTCTGCGACGGTTCCCATAAACGCAACGGCTTTAACTCGGAATGCAAGGCGCGCGAGCTCACTCCGCCGCAACCGCGCGTCTAGGTTACCGCGTCAGAACGAATAAGAAAAACGAGCGTTTGCTTGTGACTCCAACGGCAGCTCCGGCCAGGCACTCGACACCAGCACGTCTGGTCGAGCTCGACGTACTGCGCGGGTTTCTGCTGCTCTGGATGACGCTCACCCATCTTCCAACCAGGGCAAGTATCATTTCCAATCAAACCTTCGGCTTCGTATCGGGAGCGGAGGGATTTATCTTTCTGGCCGGATTCATGATCGGCCAGCTCGAGCACCGCGTCGAGCGCAGAGGCGGATGGAATGCCACGCTGCGCGATTTACGAAAACGCGTGCTGCGGGTTTACACATATCATGCAGCGCTCGTCGCCATTACGTTCACGATAGTGGCGGCGATTGCGGTTCACTATCACCGCCTCGGGCTGGAGAACCTGCTTTCGTTTTATCTGGCTCACCCGAAACGCGCTATCGTCGCCGCCCTCATTCTCAAATATCGCCCGTCCCTGCTGGATATCCTGCCCATGTATGTGCTTTTCCTGGCGCTAACGCCGCTGGCGCGCTGGGTCGCGCGCCGCGCGGGCTGGGATCCGGTCGTCTATACCAGCTTCGCGATTTGGGCCATCGCCCAGTTCGGTTTCCGGCACTGGGTTCACCTGCATTTCGATCCATTGCACCTGGGAGTGCCGGAGGATTCCACCGGCGCCTTTGATACCTGGGCCTGGCAGCTTCTCTGGATGGTCGGCTTGGCGTTAGGGAGCATTTATTCGGATCAGATTGTAGGCAGCGATTCCCCGGATGCTGCGCCGCATCGGATTCCGCCTTTGCTTACCAGAGCCAGTGTGTGGGTCGCCTTGGTTTTTTTGGTGCTCCGATACAGCCCGGTCGATCACTGGATGGATCCCGATTCCTATGGCTGGTTGATTGATAAGTGGCATCTCGGACCGGCGCGCGTCATCAATTTTGCGGCGATCACGCTGGTGGTTGTGCGTTTCGGAGAAAAGGTTGCGTCGCTTGCGATCTTTCAGCCATTAGCCCTGCTGGGGCGCGCTTCGATCGAAGTCTTTTCGGTACACGTACTCTGCTGCCTTGCCGGCCACTCTTTGAGCGCGGATGCCGATCCGAATTATCCGGGCTGGGTGCAACTTATTCTGCTCGTCGGCACCGTGGCGGCGCTCTTTCTTACGGCGCAGTTGCAAGCGAGGCGGGCCGTGCGGCGCAAGCGCGCCTAAAGTTGAGTCTTCGCCTAGCTGAAAAACGCTGGCTCGTCCAGCGCCTTTCACTTTTAGTCCTCGAACACCCGGATGTCGTTCAGGTTGCGGTAGTCTTCGGCAAAGTCGAGTCCATAGCCGACGACAAATTCGTCCGGAATGCGAAACCCAGTGTATTGAATCGCGACCGGCTGAAGCCGCTTTTCGGGCTTGTCCAGCAGCGTGGCGATCGCGAGCGACCGCGGCCGGCGGTTTTCGAGCAACTGCTTCAGATAGTTGAGCGTTAGGCCGCTGTCGACAATATCCTCGACAATCAATACCTGCTGGCCTTCGATGGAGACATCGAGATCACGCGTGAGCTTGACCTGTCCGGAACTGGTCTTTTCCTTGCCGTAGCTCGAGATGCCCATAAACTCAATCCGCACGCGCAGACGCTGAAATGCGCGCGCCAGATCGGCCATGAAAATAAAGGAGCCCTTCAGAACAGAGACCAGATACAGCGGCCCCTCGCCGTAATCCGCCTCGATTTCGGCAGCCATTTCCCGGACCCGCCTCTGAATCTGCTCCGAGGAAATGAGTATGCGGCTGGCGGCGGCGCTCATGGGCACAATCTTAGCCTGCTAGCCCGTTTCGTACGGGTTAAGGAGTTCTCTCGGACATAAACTGCAATTAAGTAATTAATCGCGTCGTTTATCAAAAAATGAGCGCCTTTTTGATACACTTGGGGCTCCGCTACATTCCTGGCTCGGGCCGCTCGTTGCAGCGCCCGCTGCGGAAAGCGGCAACGTTGGAATCATCGGAGGATTCATGTTTTCGCGCTTCAGGGCCGCTCTCTATTTGGCCGGTGCTCTTTTTACTTGTGCTTCTTTGCGAGCTGATTTCGTTACTATTGCTCAACCGAATCCGGCTTATCTGAGCGGCACCACGCTCGTCGATTTTACCGAGGACGATTTCACCCTGGTCGGGTCGCTCTCGGCCGGTGGACAGACTCTGTCGTACGACAACTGGCTGGATGTCCGCACCGTGCCGGATAGTTGGGGAGTTTGGGGGGCGCCGCCCGCTACCGAAACCGCTACGCCGCACGTGGGAACAACGGACGGAGAGGCCGAGCTTACAATTACACTCAGCCGCCCGGCCTCGATCTTCGGCTTTGAGCTCGAACCCGACTTCTTCGCAACCGAGGAGACGACTGCCGACTTTTACAGCGGTTCGAAGCTGGTCGGTACCATCGATCTGTTTCCGGACGGCAATGGGGGCGCGCTTCTTTTTGCAGCCTCCACCACCACTGATCCGTTCACCAGCGTGGTAATCAACGATCTCGCCGGCAATGACTTTGCCATTGCGCGACAGCGTTTTGCCCTGGCATCTGTCGCGACGCCCGAGCCGGCCACTTATGGACTGTTCGGACTGTCTTTAGGCGCGTTGTACCTCCTCAGGCGAAGGCGCGTCTCATAGTTTCGAGAGCGTGTTCTGTAGTACGCTAGGCGCAGGAGAGCCTTACGAGCAACCTGCCACGCCGTTCCCCGCCGCCCGGCGGCTCTTTACTGGACCAGGAAACCAGTAACTGGCGAACGGCCTTTCAGGCTGCTGAAGCCAAGAAGGCGACGGACCTGCGCGTGCTGGATCTGCGCGAGATTACCTCCTTTACCGATTTCTTTCTGATCTGCTCGGTGAGTAATCCGCGACAGGGCCAGGCGGTTGCCGATGCCATTCACAAGCAGATGAAAGAACTCGGCGAGCTTCCGGTGAGCCTGGAGGGCTACGATCGAGCGGACTGGATACTGATGGACTACGGCGATTTCCTGGTACATATTTTTTCCGAGAGTGCCCGCTCTTACTACGATTTAGAGCGGCTGTGGCGGCACGCTAAAGTTGTTCCTATGCAGCCGGTTCGCAGTTAGTAACTGGGGTCGCAGTACCACGCTTCTGCGGCCAGGAAGACGCTACTTTCTTCTTACGCATATAATCAGTGTTAAGGGTCGTTGAATCTATTGGTTTGGAGGTGATCGGCGGCCCGGTCCGCAGAACTTGCACAGATGAACGCCTTTGGATCGCTAACGCCCCGCCACTTCGATGTGCTGCATGCCATTGTGCAGAATTACATCGAAACCGGGGAACCGGTGGCATCGCGCACCATCGCTCACAAATATCCGATGAGCGCAGCTTCCATCCGCAACATGATGGCGGACCTGCTCGAAGAAGGATACCTCTCACAGCCGCATACTTCCGCCGGGCGCGTACCGACTGAGCGCGCTTATCAGAGCTACGTGCAAACCCTGTTTGGCGGGCGGATCGTGCAGACGGAACTGGATCGTCTGCAACTCGAAATGCAGCGGGCGGGAACGGTCGAGGCGAGGCTGGAACGCTCTTCCAAGCTGCTCACCGAAATTACCCGTAACTTTGGAATCGTGGCGGCCATACCCACCGAAAACCAGATTCTGGACCAGGTCGAACTTCTCTCGCTGCCGGACCGGCGCATCCTGATGGTCGTTATTACCCGCGACCGCATGATACGCAACAAAGTCATTCAAATAGAAGATGCGGTAACCCAGGACGAGTTGGTTTCGATCCGGAACTATATCAATTACAACTTCGGCGGATGGGTCCTCCCTAATATTCATCGCGAATTGAAACGGCGTTTCGAACTGGACAGCGCTGCTTACGATGCCATTCTCCGTCGCGTGAATTTGTTCTATTCGAATGGATTACTCGATTTGGGGGCGATGCCGGAGGTGCATCTCGACGGTGCGGAAAATCTCATCGGCCTCGATCTGCACCTGACACGCGAGCGCGCGCGTGAGTTGTTTCGCGCGTTGGAAGAAAAGAAGCGAATTCTTTATCTGCTGGAACGTTTTCTCGAAACCCGCGAAGGCGAGCCCGCCATTCAGGTCGGGCTTTCGGAGATACATCCCAGTATGAGCGCGCTTTCGCTGATCGGCGTCCGTTTTAGCCTGCAAAACGGTCTGCGCGCCCACATCGCAGTCCTGGGTCCGATGCGCATGAATTACAGCCGCGCGGTGTCGGCTGTGCTGCACGTCGGACAGGCTATGAAAAGCGCGCCGATGCAGTAAGTACTCGCCGCGCACGGCTTTCGCTTACCGGCCGTCATATACTCGTCTCATCTTGAGCATCCCATGCGTGCGCTCTTCATTGCTGAATGCGCTGGCTGTCTCCGCCCTGCTCGCGCAACAGACGAATCCGCGCCATATTCCACAGACCGACTCCAGCTACATTGATCCGGACGGCACCGCGCACATCACACGCGTTATACCGGTGCCGAAGACCATCAGCCCGGAAGCGCAGCAGCGGTTGGCGCGCCCTCAGTCCGATGCGGCGATTCCAGAAAGCCTGGCCGAGCGCCGCAGCAAGACCGATCGCTGGCAAAGCGCAGCCGGCGAAGCATTTCTCAAGGTGTATCCGGTAAATGTCTCGGAAGACAAAATTGCCGGCGTTCCCGTCCGTGTGATCACGCCGCCCGTGATTTCCGAAACCCGTCGCGATCGCGTATTGATTAATGTACATGGCGGAGGTTTCAACTCCGATTCGGGCTCGTTGACGGAAACCATCCCGATTGCAAGCTTGGCAAAAACCAAAGTGATTGCCGTGTTGTACCGGCTGGCCCCGGAACATCCGTTTCCAGCCGCAGTGGACGATACCGTGGCGGTTTATCGAAGCCTGCTCAAGACGTATGAGCCGCAAAATATCGCGCTCTACGGAACCTCCGCAGGCGCGGTACTTACCGCCGAGGTCGCGGCGCGCCTCCGTCAGCTTAGGCTGCCGCTACCTGGCGCGCTCGGCATCTTTTCCGGCTTCGGGGATTACAGCAAAACGGGAGATTCGCGGGCGATTTTTGCATTGAACGGTTTTTCCGGACCGCTCCGCCCGCCGTCACAAGTTCCACGCTCGGAAAGCATGGAAGCCGCGTATGCCACTTCCACGCCCCTAAACGATCCGGTGCTTTCGCCGATCTATTCAGACCTGCACGGGTTCCCGCCTACACTGTTCATCACGAGTACACGCGATCTGTTGTTAAGCGGCACG
>DATBGM010000132.1:0-31340 GCA_036557945.1 Bryobacteraceae bacterium
CGCGCCGATTGGACGCGCATCGCGGAAGTGAAAGCTGCCGTCCACATTCCCGTCATCGGCAACGGCGATATCGTCACGCCCGAAGACGCCGTCCGCATGGTCCAGGAAACCGGCTGCGACGCCGTCATGATCGGTCGCACCGCATCACACAACCCGTGGATCTTCCGTCAGATCGCCGAGTATCTGGCCACCGGCTCCTACGCCGTTCCAAGCGAGCACGATCGCTACCAGATCATGAAGACGTATTACCTGATGCTCGACGATCACGGCGAGCCCGACGCCATCGGCAAAATGAAGCAGTTTGCGACCTACTTCACCCACGGCGTCCGCAACGGATCGAAGCTGCGCACGGAAATTTACCGAGCCGCTGAAGTAAAGCACGTCCTTGAAATCGTCGACGCGTTTTTCCATGCCGAGTTGGCCGCCGCGTGAAGCAGGTGCGCCTGATTACAGACGGAGCCTGTAAAGGCAATCCAGGCCGTGGCGGCTGGGCCTGTATCCTCCGTTTCGGCGAGTTCAAAAAGGAGGCTTTCGGCTGCAGTTCGCATACTACTAACAACCGTATGGAACTCGCTGCCGCGATTGAAGGTCTGAAACGCCTGAAAGAGAGTTGCGCCGTCGAAATCGTCACCGATTCCGAATACGTAAAAAACGGTATTACGAAATGGATTCACGGCTGGAAACGCAACAATTGGCGTAAAGCGGATAAACAGCCGGTGAACAACCAGGACCTCTGGATCGAGCTCGACCGCCTCGTCAATCAACACCAGACGCACTGGAAGTGGACCAAGGGCCACGCCTTCCACGAAGACAATAATCGCTGCGACGAGCTGGCCAGCCGTGCCGCCGAAGAACAGATCGCGAGCAATTCGCGCACCGGACTTGATCCGTACGCTCTTCATGCCAGCGTCCAGGCCTGACAGGCGGCAACGTATCTGCCTGTTCGGCGGAACGTTCGACCCGATTCACTGCGCGCACCTCGAAATCGCCGAAGAAGCGGTGCGCCGGTTCGCGCTCGATCGCGTGCTCTTTATCCCCGCCGGCTTGCCGCCGCACAAGACCGGCAATAGCGTCACACCGTACGAAGATCGTTTCCGGATGGTTGCACTTGCCTGCGCCGGAAGTCCGAGGTTCGAGCCGTCTCGCCTCGAAGAGGGAGCTGGACGAAGCTATACCATCGATACGGTTCGGCGGTTTAAAGGAACGCTCACTGCAGACGATGACTTATTTTTCCTGATCGGCGCCGACGCCTTCGATGAAATCGAAACCTGGAAAAGCTGGCGCGAACTGATCGCGTTGATGGCGTTTATTGTCGTGACCCGTCCCGGCGGCAGTTACAACGTGCCGGAAGGCGCAACTGTCCTGCCGCTGACCGGCATCGAGATTCCGGTTTCAAGCTCGTCCATTCGCGCTCGCCTTGCCGCAGGCGAAGCGACACCCGAGCTGCCCGGGGCCGTCCGCGATTACATTAACGCGCACGGACTATACAGGAAATAGCGTTTATTGCTGCTGCGGCGCTGCCACGCAAAACTGGTCAAACGCTCTTATCAGCGTCTGCGCGATCTGCGGCGCTTCGCTCAATTCGATCTGGTGCCGGTGCAGCAGGAACACCGGTTTGCCATCACGGAACAGGGCCATGGAAGGCGAGGACGGAGGCACTCCGGGCAGCAGCGCACGCAGGCGCGCCACTGCTTCCAGGTCCGCTCCGGCAAAGACTGTGGCAACGTGGTCGGGACGTGCGGAGTGCTGCAAAGCCATTCCAACGGCCGGTCGCGCTTTGCCGGCTGCACAGCCGCAAACCGAATTAGTCACAATCAGGACGCTACCGCTCTTTGCGTCCAGAAGCCGGTCCACGTCTTCGGCGGTTCTCGCCTCTTCGACACCGTAACGGGTCAAATCCTCGCGCATGCGCGCAATCAGTTGTTCAGAGTATCTCATTCTTCCTTTTTTTAAGAGCCGGCTCTTGTGGTCTGGACTTTGGGAGTCGCAAGGTAGCCGGAAATGTGATCTTTCGTCACCGAATTCACCACGATTTCATCGGGCTGACGGGCTTTCGAAGTATAAAACTGAATCGGTTCGTTAATGCTGCGATCTTTTTTCTCAACCGTCTTGTCGTCAGCCGTAATCGCTATGGTGAAGCGGTTGTGCTTGGGGTCCGCCTTCTTCAGCACGACCATGACATCGGCTACGCGTGTCGGTTTCTTCGATTTCTCGATGCTGAATTCCGAATAATTGCGCTCGCCGAGCTCGCGCAGCGCCTGTAATTCCTTGCCATTTGTGGCGATCAGGCTGGTATGGTTATCGAGCTCACCGGTCGCACGCTTCAGATTGGCGACGGTCTGTTCGAGCTGGCTTTTCGTGTTGCCCAAGTCGCTCGAAACCGAGCTGATTTGCTGTGTCGCAGTATCGGCAGTCTGCTTTACCTGGGTGATCGCGGTCTGCTGGGCGGCCTGCTCCTGCGCGACCTTCTGTTGCAGAAGCTGAACCTTCTGTTCCGCTTCGACCTTAGCTTGGCCGACGGCCATTTCCGCCGCCCGGCGTTGCTGTGCAAGCCGCGTCTGGAGTTCCTCTACGCTGCGCCGCGAACGCTGGACTTCCGCGCTCGAATCGATGCGCATCTTTTCGATCGCACCGTTGAGATCGGACGAGAGCTTGGCGAATTCGTTGCGATTGTCCGTCTTCATCCGGTCGAGCTGCACATACAAAAAGATGTTGGCGGCCGCCAGGAGCGCAATGACACCGATCAAGACCGGCGTCTTCCAGTTCGCGCCCGAGGGAGGCGGGATGATATAAGTCGGCTGCTGCGGTGTGCTGCTCATTTCCTTCTATTATGGTTCAGTCCAAGTCAAAAGTGTTCCGTCCGGATGTCGCGAAATCGAGTAAATCCTGGCGTGGCGCGCCGGCCCCAAACAAACCGGCAACGAGCCTCGTACGAATCGACGGCTCCCGCCGGAATAAGTTCCCCGATCTTACAAGGCGCCTGCTTCCCCGCGGGTCCGCGAGCTGTGTAGCGACGTCTGCCCAGCCCGGACCATACATCTGCGCGGAGCCGGCAAGTTCTTAGCAAGCTGAGATCGCACCGAATCGCTGCGATACAGTTGGGAGTGGACGCCTGCCAATGCATGCATCCTTTTACGTTGTGCCGGGCTTGGCTGCTGCGTCGCTGGCGTTGACTCTGCTCGCAGCCACCTTGCCGCCGCCCAACGTCGATTTTCTACCCACGAGCGCAGCCGGAGTCGGGCAGCGAACTTCCAGAAAATTGCAGGAGCCCGGCAGTTTTCGGGAATACCGCGGTTGGGAATACGACGATTTCCCGGTTCCGCCAGACTATAACGTCCCCGCGGAGTGGGTCTTTGCGCGCTTCATGTACCGCGCAGTTCCCACCCGGTTCGGCCGGGGCATCAACTGGACGATTGACTACCCGCGCTCAGACCGTCATCTGGCAGCCGCCCTGCGCCGTCTCACACGCATTGATGCGCGCTCCGTCGAACAGCCGGTCGCGGCGGAAGACGGGGATGATATTTACAACTGGCCGTGGTTGTACGGCGTGGAAGTCGGTCATTGGGATTTGACGGATCTGGAAGCTGCCAAACTCCGCGACTATCTGAATCGCGGCGGCTTTTTCATGTGCGACGATTTTCATGGCACCTGGGAATGGGAAACGTTTGCGGCAAGCATGAAGAAGGTATTTCCCGACCGCCCCATCGTCGATATCCCGAACAGCGATCCCGTCTTCCATACCGTCTACGATCTCGATGAACGGTATCAGGTGCCCGGCGAGCAGTTTATCTATAGCAAGCGCACTTATGAATGGGACGGCTTCCAGGCGAGATGGCGCGGCATTTACGACGATAAAGGGCGGCTTGTGGTCGCGATTTGCCACAACATGGATTTGGGCGACTCCTGGGAGCACGCCGACAATCCGCTCTATCCGGAGCAATACTCCGCGCTAGGATTTCGTATCGGGATCAACTACACCGTCTACGCCATGACGCATTGAGCGAAACGTCTCCACTAACTCCTTCACGGCTTCCGCCACAACGTCCGGCCGCTCGAGGTGCAGCCAGTGGCCTGTGCCAGGCACCTGAAAATGGCGCCCAAGCCGGCTGTGCGCGACCCAGTCTTCACGCTCGGCGAGTTCCTCCGGCGTGGCATTCGCGGCCGATATGACGATGAACGGAACGTTTTCCGATAGCGGCATCCCACGAGCAGCCTCCGCACAGGCCGGCAGGCATTCCAGGTAATTCGCCATCGCTCGAAACGGTTTCGGCGTGCTCCAATGAGCGCGTGCGACCGAGATGGCCGCTGCGGGCAGCTTTTGAACTTCTCCTGCCAGCCGTCCGAGCGTGGGAGTGGCTTTGCCGGCGCTCGCACGTGCAATTGCCTGTGTGATCCGTTTGTTTGGCAAACCTGCGGCAGCCAGGGCGAGCCGGACGATGCCGATGCGCGCCAGGCGCGCTCCCCGCCGTGAAAGCATCGCACCTAGTAAAATGCGCTTCTGATCGCGCTCTGAGCAGTTCGCCCAGCCCGCGATCGAGACCGGATCGACAAAAACGAGTCCTGCCGTTTCGGCCGGATAACGATGTGCAAACGCGCGAACGATCAGACTACCGAACGAATGCCCCACAAGTACGTAAGGAGGCGGAATGCACGCCGCAACGAGCAGCGATCTCAGATCCTCCGTTAGGCCGTCCAGTGTGTGTAGCGCGCAATCGTCGCTCCAGCCGAGACCCGCGCGATCGTAGCTCACAGCACGAGTAAACGATGCGACCAGCGGTGCGACATACGACCAGCTCAGCGAACTGGCAGCCAATCCGGCTTCGAAAACAACAACCGGGCTACCGCTGCCCTGCTCGCAAAAATGCAACCGGCGCTCGCCAAGCGCGAGCATTCGTCCCGGCGGTGGAAAACGCCTTCGATCGCGCGCAATTCCGGCTCGCTGGTAGAGCCACGCCGCAGCAAAAAAGACGAGAAGAACCGATAGAAAAATCGCCAGGATCAATCGGCAACCATGAGTTCACCCGCCAGAATGGGGCGTGTGCGCGGCAGAATTCCGCGGCTGGCTGCCAAACCGATCGCGAAAAGGACAAGGATGTAAATGACCAGTTTCGTCACATCTGCCAGGTGCGTTCGCGGCAGCGTCTTCCAGAGCACGAGCAGCACGGTTTGTGCGGCCGTAACCGCCCACACCGCGCCATAAAAGTAGCGGCGCTCCGTTCCCTCCCCGGCCGTGGAACGCCGTACCCGTGGCAACATTCCGCCGATGCCCGCCAGTACGATAACGAGCAGACAAGGGAAATAGCCGAAGCGGTAAATTTGCCGTAAGCGCCAGACACCGCTGTCAACCGCTACCAGCAGGCCCAATAAATTCAGCAGCGCAAAATTTAAAAGCGCGTTCCATGCAAACGTGTAACAGATGCGCCGGTAAAGCGGATTGGGCCGGTCTTCGCAAAAGCGCAGAATGTAGGGTTGCGGTTCGACTCCCGGTAATTGCCCGGCAAGCGCTGCCGCGCCCGTTCCCAAAAGCACGACCAATAGCCAGATCAGATTGGCGCCCCTGGGGCCGCGTGCGAACAGCTCGAACGTCAGGGGACCAGGCGCCAGAAAGAAGACCCAGATCCAAATCGGCCAGTGTGCGACGCGGTACCAGAACTTGTTACGGGCACGAATCCGCTTCTCATGCGCATACTCGATCTTGCCGGTGTAACGGATCATGTCCTGAAAACTTTCTGAATCTCGCTTCCAGTTTTTATCGTAATCAGCTTATGAAAGGCTGAGAAAAGCGAATTGCTGGCGAGCTTCGATACGTACCTACCGGCCAATACCGCCATCTCGCTGCCTTCGTTCGCTGAAGTGATTGAAACACACAAGGCAATGGTTTACAGCATCGGCTGGCACTTTCTGCGGGACCGTTCGGCCGCCGAAGAGCTCGCCCAGGAAGTCTTTCTTCAGCTTCATCGTAACTGGCCGGCCATGAAGTCAGGGGCGCATATCATTTTCTGGCTGCGCAAAGCGGCCAGCCATCGCGCGATCGACGCCGCCAGGAAGCTGAAGCGCCGGCAGGAGATGCAGCTTGAGGAAACGGGAGAACCGACGGTGCTGGAACGCGTACACGATACGTTCCTTTCCAGCTATCTGGAGCGCATCATAGCGTCGTTGCCGGAAAAGCAAAGGATGGTAGTCATCCTGCGCTACCAGGAGGAAATGGAAGTGGAAGAGATCGCGCGTGTGCTGAACATGAAGCCGGCCACAGTGAAGACGCAGCTTGCGCGGGCGCTCGAGCTGCTGCGTGCCAAAGCGGAGCGCCGGCTGGGACATTTGAATGAGCGCACGAAAGCGGCGCACGCAGGAGAAGACGCATGACACCGTTCGAAGAAGAATTGCGAAAGGCGCTGGCCCGCTGCGAGCCGGCAGACGATTTCACCGAACGCGTTCTGCGTCAAACGGTAAACAGGGAAGCGCCGGCATCAAAACGCTGGCTGGCGTCAAACTGGTTTGCATCGCACTGGTTTGCGTCAAATGTCTTCTGGCGCGTCGTGCCGGTAGCGGCGCTGCTGGTCGTACTATTTTCAGCAGCGTTCGGCTATCGGGAGCATGTGCGGAGAGTGCACGGCGAAGCAGCCAAAGAGCAGTTGCTCATGGCTATACACATCGCCGGAGTCCAACTGCACGATGCGCAAATGCGTGTAAAGAGTATCGAAAAATCAGAGGCGGTAAAGCAATGAAGATCCTGCTTGGTTTAGTGATGGCTTCGGGCCTTTTGACCCATGCCTGGGGTGCATCCGACGACATAAAATTCCCCGTCAGCTTTGACAAGCTCGGTGAGCGCGCCACCGAATCCGTGGACGTGGCGCTCGATGCCTCCATGCTCCAGCTTGCGAAAAGCTTCCTGTCCAACGAAGATCAGGAAGAAGTCCAGGTGAAGAAGCTGATTTCGAAACTGAAGGGAGTCTACGTCCGCAGCTTCACATTCGATAAAGACGGCCAGTATTCGATGGCGGATGTAGAGGCGCTGAAATCACAGCTCAAGCCGCCGGCGTGGTCGCGTATTGTCGGTGTCACGTCGACCAAGGGCGAAAACACCGGCATTTTTCTGCACAAGGAAGGCAACAGCATCGCAGGTCTGGTCGTGATCGCGGCCGAGCCGCGTGAGCTCACCGTGGTACATATCGACGGGCCGATCAATCCCGAAGAGCTGAGCGAACTTGGCGGGCACATGGGCATTCCTCGCCTCGATAAATCGATCAGCGGCAAGAAACCGAAAGAGGAAGAGTGATGCGCCTGATAATCGCTCTTCTGGCGCTGACCGCCTGGCCCGCAGTCATGTCTGCGAGTGACTTCGATTGGCTGGTCCGCGAATTTTCGCGAGAAAGCGGCGCGAAACAAGTGCATGTACCCTTCTTTGGACTGGCGCGTTTTGTGGTCGCAGTGGGACATCCGGCCGGCGCTTCGGACCTCAGGCTCGCGATTTTTGAACGCGGCGAACTCGAAAGCCTGCGCTTCAGCACATTGACCGATCAGACCGTCGGCAGTTCCTGGAAACCGATGGTTCGCGTGCGCTCCTTGCGCGGAGAGTCAACCAATATCTATGTGCGCCAGGAGAAAAAGCACATCAACCTGTTGATCACTTCTCTTGACGGCGATGAAGCGACGTTTGTTCAGGTGCGCATCCAGCCCGAAGCGCTGATCCGTTTCGTGGATGAGCACGACGGCAAGCGCTGATCGCGCTCTCCTTTCGTCCGGCGGTCGATTTACCTACGCGTATGATCGTCAGGTATGGCTTCGCTTTTCCGGTACGCCTGGAAATCGTGGAAGAATGCGCTAACCACGGCGGTGCTAGCGGTTGTTGCGCTCGCGATCGGCATCGGTTCGGCAACGGCGATCTATACGGTAGCCGAAGCGGTGTTGCTCAAGCCGCTGCCGTATCGCGAAGCCGGGCGGTTCGTCGCATTTTACGGTGCGCGGCGAAATGAGCCCGGGCAGAAATCGTTTCTCAATTACAACAATCTCCGGGAATTCACGCAAAAGCAGCGGAGCTTCGATCTCTTCGGCTGGTTTACGAACGCGAATTTCAATCTGGTTTTTGGCGGCGAGGCCGAGCACGTTAATGGCGTTCGTGTAACGCCGTGGCTCGTGCGCGGCCTCGGCGTGAGTCCGAAGATGGGGCGCTGGTTTGAAAACGATTCTCAGCTTGCCGTCATTTCCGACCGGCTCTGGCATAGACTGGGCGGACGCGCGGAGATCATCGGTAAGCCGATCGCGCTCGATGGCAAGAGCTACACCGTTGCCGGCGTTATGCCGGCGTGGTTCCGCCTGCCGCTGGCAGATCCATCGGGCGCAACGCTGAAGAGCGATCTATGGATTCCGCTCGATCCACAATTCGAAAAAGCAAATGCCGAGGGTATCTACTTCTGCTATGCGCGGCGGAAACCCGGTGTAACATTTGCGCAGGCGGACGCCGATGCCCAGCGCATGGCGGCGGAGTATGCGCGCGAGCATCCGGATGACCATGGGCTCGATACGGCGAAGTTGGAAAGCCTGCGCGAGGTGGTAAGCGGCGATTTTCGCCCAACGCTGCTGCTGCTGATCGCGGGCACGGCGCTGCTGCTATTAATCACATGCGCGAACGTAAGCGGATTGCTCGTGACGCGTGCGGTGGCGCGTTCGCGCGAAACAGCAATCCGCCTGGCGCTCGGCGCGGCACGGCGGCAGTTGCTGTCGCAGTACTTCTCGGAAGGCTTGCTGGTTTCGTTTCTCGGAGCATTCTGCGGAATCGCCCTCAGCATCGCGCTCGTGCATACCATTCTCCGGATCGGTACGGATGTAATCGCGCAGGCAGAAGACATTTCCGTCGATTGGACCGCCCTTCTCTTCGCGGCAGGCGCGGCTTTTCTGGCAAGCCTGCTGACGAGTCTTGCACCGCTCTGGCAAGCGATGCGTACCGCCCCAAACGAAGTTCTGAACGATGGCGTGCGCGCATCCGCGGGAGTGCGTAGCCGCCGCCTCTCGCAAGGGCTGGTGGTAGCGGAAATCGCGCTGACGTTTACGCTGCTTGCGACGGGCGCGCTTCTGGTCGCGCAGTTGAACCGGCTGAATCATGTGAACCCGGGCTTCGATCCAAACGGGCTTTACACGTTCCGTTTGAGCTATAGCGGTTCTGCGCGGCTTGCTCAGTATCAAGCGGCACTGGTGAACGCACTCGAAAGCACGCCCGGCGTGAGCGGAGTAGCGCTGACGAATCAATTGCCGGTGAACGGCTGCTGTCTCGGGACCACCATCTTCCCGGAAGGAGCGCCCGAACGGTTTGACGCCCAGCGCGTGGCTTTTCTACCGGTAAATTCGCAATTTTTTGCGACCATGCGCATTCCGCTGCGCGCAGGTCGTGTGCTGACGGCACACGATAGCAACGAAAAAATCATTAACGCGGTTATCAATCAAGCCGCTGCCGGGCACTACTGGCCCCAAAGGAACGCCCTCGGCGCATACGGACATTTTCTCGCTGCCAAGGGTGATCGCTTTCAAATTGTAGGTATCGTCGGCGACGTGCGAAATGACGGGCTGAATAAACCGACCGTACCTGAAGTCTATCTTCTATCCACGCTCGCCCCGCCCAATCCCGCATATTTCATCGTTCGCTCTTCACTCCCGGAGAAGACGCTGATGCCGGCCGTTCGTCAGGCTATCCGCCGAATAAACCCCGATCAGCCCATCTATGATGTGCATTCGTACCAGGAGATCATTGAAGATTCGCTGACCTTTCAGCGAGCATCCTCTCTCCTGACGAGCTTCTTTGCAATAGCCGCCCTGCTGCTTTCTGCGCTGGGCATCTACGGCGTCGTGGCATATTCCGTCCGGCAGCGCACGGTCGAGATCGGCACACGCATGGCGCTCGGCGCGGTCAGCCGCGATCTCTGGAAGCTTGTGCTCGGCGGCGGTTTCAAGATGGCGGCTGTGGGCCTTGTTGCCGGCGGAATAGCGGTGGCGTTTGCTGCCGTGGCTCTTGTGAAATCGTCGGTCTTGCAATCGGTCGAGCCTTGGCCGTTCGTCTACTCGACGGCTGCAATTGCCGGCATTGCGCTGATCGGCTCGTTCTATCCGGCGTGGCGCGCGACGCAGCTTTCGCCGATGGTAGCGATTCGCGATCAGCCCGGGTCGATGTGGCGTGTGTTTCAGGAGCGAATCCGGCACGCGTTTGAGGATGTTCCCGTAACCTCCGACGATCCCCTGCTCGGAGACTTTGTGAATGCAGCGCGAGATGCCGATTCGGCTGAAGGTGCGTTACAGATTGCGTTGGCCACGTTATGCGAGAGGGCCGAGGCAACATTCGCGCTGCTATTCGAAAAAACAGGCACAGGCGAATTGCGCGCCATCGCCACCTATCCGGCAGGCGCGACAGCAACAAGCTTTCCGGCCGACGGATTTTTGCTGAAGCGGTTTCGTTTCTATCAATCCACGCTGCCGGTTTCCGAACAGGATCTGGAAGCGTGGTCGCGCTGGGCGGCGGAACAGAGACCTGAGTACCTGGAGGAGATCGAAACGCTGAAGACTCTCGGGGTGAGGCTGGCCGCGCCTCTTAAGAGCAGAAAAGAGATCGTCGGTCTGCTGCTGCTCGGACCGTCCGCAAACGGCAACCTGAAAGGTTGGCCTCACGTGCTTGCACTTATGCTCGAAAACGCGAAGCTCACCCAGAGAGTTGTCGAGCAGGAACGGTTGAATCGCGATCTGGCGCTCGCTGCGGAAGTGCAAAAACGGCTGCTGCCGGAAGGCGTTCCCGAATCGGAAGTAAGCGAGCTGGCTGCTTTCACGCTGCCGGCGCGCACCGTCGGCGGCGACTACTACGATTTCATCCGCATCGGTGATCACGATATCGGCATTGCACTCGCCGATGTAGCCGGTAAAGGCATCCCCGCTGCATTGATCATGTCGGTCGTGCAGGCCTCGCTGCGTATTCTTTCCGCCGAAGCGAATGTCACGCTGCCGCAGTTAGTTGCAAAGATGAATCGCTTTCTGCATCGCTCGACCGGAGTGAGCAGCTACGCGACTTTCTTCTACGCACAGATGGACGAGGCCAGCCGGCAGCTTCGCTATGTGAATGCCGGGCACAATCCTCCCGTCCTGATTCGCTCCCAAAGAGAAGGAGCGCCGCTCGAAGAACTCGCGACCGGCGGCATGATCATCGGCATGTTCGCGCAAGCCGACTACCAGGAGGCGCAGCTCGAGTTGCAGACCGGTGACGTGCTGGTTGCCTTTACCGATGGTGTGACGGAGGCGCTGAACGAGGCGCAAGAGGAATTTGGCGAAGAGCGCCTGAAGAGCCTGCTGCGCGGCGTGGTTCACTTGCCGGTAAAAGAGATGGCGGCTCGCATCAGCGCCGAACTAAGAGCCTGGATCGGCCACGCGCCGCAGCACGACGATCTGACTTTCTTAATCCTGAAGGTACGTTAGGGCAAGCGAGTGGCGCAGTTGCTCCTGGTCCGGAGAGCCCGGCAATTGCTTACATTGCGCGGCCCGAAAGGATGCCGGCGCGGACCCGCGCTTCACGATCTCGCCCTGATCGAGGACGGATCCTTACTGATTCGGGACGGCATCATCGCTCAAGTCGGCTCGACGCGACGGCTGGAAAATTTGAAGGAGTGCGGGGGTGCCGCCGAGATCGACGTCGATAGAGCCGTGGTAATGCCCGGGTTTGTCGATCCCTCGATTCAATTCTCCGCTTTCGGTCCGCCGCCTGAGTTGAAACGCCTCGGCCCGTCCGCTTTCCGGGAGGCAAGTGTCGGTTTGCTGCGTTCCTGCCTGTTGCACGGAACTCTATACGCCCAGGTAAAAGCCGGCAAGCATCATCAGGACGTACCATCCACGTTGTCCGCTCTGCGTCAACTGGCCAACTTCGAAAACCGGCCTGTGGGGCTGGTCCGCACCTGGCAGCTGAAGGATGCAGCTAGCGCCCTTTCTGCACCGTCGAATGAGTTTGCCGGCGCTTTCTCGCTGCTGCTGGAGCGCAAGCTTGCTCATCGTATCGAACTGACTGCGGAAGTGAGCGACGAGACACGCGCGTTGGCCCGGGCGCAAGATCTTCCGATCAATCTCTCCTGGCAGGGAGGATGCGCAAAAGCTTTACGCGATGCCATGGCAGCGCTGCAGCCGCGAATGATAGGCTGCCCGCACCTTATGAGCGCCGCCGAGTGCGATGCGCTCGCGGAGTATAGCGCACCCGTCGTTTTCTCTCCGTGCCGCGCGCTTGTCGGGAATGAATGTGCCTCCAGCGCAGTACAGCTTGCGCAACAAGGCGTCGCCATTGCTCTGGCGAGCGGCTATGACGAACACGATATACCGGTATTCAACATGCAAACCGCCATTTCCCTGGCTGTTCTCAAACTCGGGCTATCGACCGAGCAAGCCATCGTAGCTGCCACCGCAAATGCGGCCTGCGCCCTTGGCCTTGGACACGTTACAGGTACGTTGGAAGTAGGAAAACGCGCCGATTTGCTGGTATTGGATCTATCCGACTATCGAGAGCTGCCGCGCAGGTTCGGGAGCAATCATGTCGTCCTGGCCATGCGCGAGGGGCGAGTGGTCTATAACCGCACGGCGCGGAAAGTGAGCATGCCCTGACAGAATCGCTGATCGAGTGCGTAGCGAATTTTTCCGAGGGGCGCGATCGCGGACGCATCGATGCACTCGTCTCATCGATCGGCCATGTACCTGGAGTACTCGTTCTGAATCGCACGAGTGACTGGGATCATCATCGCAGCGTTATTACTTTCGCCGGACGGCGCAAACCAGTGGTGGAAGCAGCCGTGCGAGCTGCTGCCGAAGCGGCGCGCCTGATCGATTTGACAAAACACACGGGGGTACACCCGCGCGTGGGCGCCCTCGACGTACTGCCCTTTGTGCCGCTCGGCTCGGCAACGCTCGAGGACTGTGCTGCGCTGGCGCATGAAGCCGGCGACCGTATCTGCAGTGAGTTGGGCCTGCCGGTCTATTTTTATGGAGCCGCCGCTCTTCGGCCGGAGCGGGTAGCGCTTGAAAATGTGCGCCGCGGTCAATTCGAAGGGCTGCGCGAGGCGGCGCCGCGAGATCCGGCGCGCGCCCCCGATTTGGGGGGACCCGCGCTCCATCCGACAGCGGGCGCTGTAATTGCCGGCGCCCGCAAAATTCTGATCGCTTTCAATATCAACTTAAAAACGACGGACCTGGCGGTCGCCAGGAGCATCGCCCGCGCCATTCGCACGAGCGGCGGAGGCTTCCCGGCACTGAAAGCCTTGGGGCTTCCGCTTGCTTCGCGCCACCTGGTGCAGGTTTCGATGAACCTGACCGATTTCACGATTACTCCGCTGCATGTTGTCTACGCGGAGGTAGAGCGCCTGGCCGGAGAGTTGGGCGTCGAAATTGCAGAAAGCGAGTTGATCGGGTTACTGCCGCGCGGAGCAATGGAAGGCGCCATAGCGCACTTTTTTAAGTTGCCCGGCTTCGGCGCGGCAAATATTATTGAAGAGCAGATCAGGCCGCTGACGTTTCCGACCCTCGAAACGAGCGCGGTGTTTCCGCCGGACCAGAAGGTCTGCTAGCGCCCTACTCGCTGCTGCAGATGCGCCGGATAGCGATCGCCCTGGACAGAGATCTTTGCAAGCGCCTCGTTGATCTCTCCCAGGTCCTGCTCGGTCAGTTCCACCCCGGCTGCGCCGAGATTCTCCTCGAGGCGCTGCAGTTTCGTTGTGCCCGGAATTGGAACAATCCAGGGCTTCTGAGCAAGCAGCCAGGCAATTGCGATCTGCGCGCGGGTGGCGTTCTTCTTCGCCGCGATTTCGCCGAGCACATCGACAAGGTTCTGATTCGCTTTCCGCGCCTCCGCCGTAAAGCGCGGCACGATATTGCGAAAATCCGTTTTGTCGAACTCGGTATTCTCGTTGATTGCGCCGGTCAGAAAGCCTTTGCCGAGCGGGCTGAACGGCACGAATCCGATCCCCAGTTCCTCCAGCATCGGTAGAATTTCTTTCTCCGGCTCGCGCCACCATAGCGAATATTCGCTTTGAAGCGCCGTCACCGGCTGAACCGCATGTGCACGGCGGATGGTCTGCGCTCCCGCTTCCGACAGGCCGAAGTGTTTCACCTTGCCTTGCGCGATGAGGTCTTTCACCGTGCCGGCGACGTCTTCGATAGGGACATCCGGATCCACACGATGCTGGTAGAGCAGATCGATGACATCCGTCCGCAGGCGTTTCAATGCTTGCTCGGTATATTCGCGGATATGCTCAGGACGGCTGTTCATGCCGCTCTGCCCGCCCTTCTCGTCGAAATTAAACCCGAACTTCGTGGCGATAACTACGTTGTTCCGAAAAGGCGCCACCGCCTCTCCAACGAGTTCCTCGTTCGTGTACGGACCATAAGCCTCGGCTGTATCGAAAAACGTGACGCCCAGTTCATAGGCCTTACGAATCAGCGAAATCGCCTGCTGCTTCTCCGTTGCAGGCCCATAACCGTAGCTCAATCCCATACAGCCGAAGCCGATCGCTGAAACAGTACCGCCGCGGTTGCCCAGTTTGCGTTTCTGCATGACCTCTCACTCGTCCTTTTGCTTCCAGTGTAGGCTCCGGGGTAAAACGAGATAAATTGCCCATTCAAGCCCCCCGGGATTGACTTCAGGGCTGTTTAAAAAATGCGAAAAGCAGAGCGACCGGAGTTTGATCTCGAACCGGAGCCTGAGATTTGAAGTATCGCTGATACGCCGCGACCCAGCCGTCGGACAAATCGCGTTGTGCGGTCCTGATATCGAGCTGTCCACTGCAGACAAGATCTCGTAAACGCACTTCCAACTGATCTTTGACATGCGCATTCCAGACGGTGTTGTAATAAGGCTCCGGCCAGAGATTCCTCATCGTCTCGGCGCCGCCTAACTCCGGCGTAATCAGAAAATCTACTTCGAAATCCTGTTCTGGCGCATTCGCCATCCCGTATGCCTCAAAGACGCGTTTTCTCAAAGCAGGAGCTGCCACTCGCGGCGTCGTTGTCGAATCCGATGAACAAACCTGCTGGCGAGAGATCGACACGGCTTGGCCCGGCGTCAGCACAGGAACGGGTTCGAAAGCGTACGATCGCAGAGCCCGGCTTGCCGGACGATTTGAAAGTTGAAGAAAAATTACCGCGAGCACGACAACGAAGACCGCCGCCGCACTTAAGGAGAGTACGGGAAAGGGGAAAACACCCCTCGGCTTCGCCCGGCGCTCCTGCACTCGGGCCTCAAGCCTGGCTTTCAGTTGAGCCAGGGGACCCGTGATCGGCGGGATCGTCCGCTCCGATAACTTTTGCTGGAAGTGAACGAAATGAACAATTGTATTTTCGAAGTCGAGCATGCGCGTGCGGCATTTCCAGCATGTCTCAAAGTGGCCGCGAATATCGGCGCTGCGTCCACCCTCCAACTCGCCGTCTACGAAGCGCAGGACATCGTCGTCCGAGACGTGATTGTGGCGCTCCAGCCTTCTTCTACTGCTGGTAAACATGATTCAACCTCTTTACCGCTCTAGCGAGAGACTGCGCAACACTGCCGAGAGAAATGCTAAGAACCTCGGCGATTTCCCGGTACCGCAGGCCCTCAGCGCGCAAATACAGGCAGGAACGATCCTGCTCCGGTAAGGCACCCAGTACGGCTGACAATCGCTTCTGCTGTTGCTTCATAAGCACTTGCTCTTCAGGCGAGGGGGCCGCGTCGGTCGCGAGCAGGAAATACTCGCTGTCCTGTCCGTTCGTCCGCAAAGTCCCCATTCGCTTCTTGAGTCCGAGGTTGTGAGCAACCCGGAAGAGCCAGCCGCGCAGATTCGTACGCGCCCGGTTCTCCCGTAAGTGTTGATACAACAGCAGGAAAACTTCCTGTACCACCTCCTCGCTATCCTGCACACTGAGGCCGAGACAAATAAGGTACCGCAATATCCGCCCGCGAAATTCGCTGAATAAAGCGGTAACTTCGTTCCCGATGTGATCAAGCGTTTCACTCCTTGTTTCCTCTAAGCGGACCGCTACAAACTGATCCAGTGCCACTGAATCGGGAACATCACTCATCGCATATCAAGTATTTCAAATCGCTCCTTTCGAGCGTCACATTCTGGCTCAAAAATCGATTCTGACTCGCGCGCTGGCACTTCTTGGCATCCCGATCGCGGTTCCCGACAATAAGCCGGCAAAGTTGATGACATTCAACCGGTCCGTGATATTCGTCACATCGGCTTGCACACTGACTTTCCATTTGTCCGTCAGCAGCAGGTTCATTCCCAGCGAAGCGTTCAAAGAGAAACTCGGACGGACACGGCCGCGGTTGAAGTTGACCTTATCCACGACACTGGCGCCGAATTGCGCAATCAGAAAGTCTGTATCCGGCAGTTCATCCGCGTCCTCGACCGGCAACCCGCTCGTATAGCTTGCTGTCCATGCGGTCCAAAGGCGAGAACTGATTTGATATCGGGCATAGGCGTTGGCGACGTTGCGAACGTCTTGCGATATCGGAAACTTGTCGTGCGAGGACTGCAGCTCGGCTGAACCTTCGTCAAGAAACAATCCCCCTGAAATCGGCAGCTGGCCGATTCCCGACATATTTGCATAACTGAGAAAACCACTGAACCGGCCCCAACGAGGAACTTCCAATTTGACCTCCGTACCTCGCACAAGCGCATGCTTAAAGGCAATCGGGAAGCTGACACCGGTATTCAACAACAGGTCATCGTCTTCGAAATTCTCGATGTCGCGCGCAAACCAGTTCGCGTCTAGCCGGACGTGACTGCCGATTCTTTTGGAAAGACCAACTTCGTAATAGTTACCGCGCGAGGGACGAAGCGGCAGATAAAATCCCTCACCGAAACGAGAGAGCGGCGAGGACGAAAGCAGGCTGTTCTCGAACGGCGGCGTGCCGAATGTCCGATCATAGGCAGCATGCAGGACCAATCCCAGGCGACCGCTGTTGTAGGCAATGCCAAGTCGCGGGCTCCAGGCGGTTTCGTCTACCAGAAAATCATAGTGGTCGAACCGTAAGCCCAGGCTGAGCGTCAAATTTCGAAACCGGATTAAATCCTGGCCATAGGCGGCCTGTTCGCGATCGGGCTTGTGGCCCGAGAAGCGAAACGTAGGCGGCACATCGTCGTCAAAGACCGGTACTCCGTCAATGTCGTAGGCCACGATGTCGTAGCCGAACTTCTCATCTACCGAGGCGTACCGGCCTTGCGTTCCTGCTTTCCATTCATGAACGCCGGCGTGCCCCGCCAGGCTCGCATCCCAATACGTTTCGCGATAGTCGCGGTCCTGGCTCGCCAGAATCGGCGAGGACAGCGGGTTTGACCAGAGTTCCGCCGAGACATCGCGAATACTTGTGCGGACAGAGCCGATCAGGCTGGGAGAAAAGACATGCTGATAGGAGACCTGTCCTTCCGTAGACCCGCTGGTACGGTCCTGCCGCTGGCCTTCCGCTTGTTGCAAGAGATCATCGGGCACCTGCAGCCATGTCTGCTGATTCAGAATGGAGAGGCGCAGCCGGTTCGCGGGATCGAAATCGTGTTCCAGCGTGGCAGTGAATGCGGTGCTGGATGCATGATTCGTGTAGTTCTCCTCCACCGCCGGATCCAGGTAGCGGTCCGTCAGAAAACCATTCCCGCTAACCGAGACAGTCGTATTACCGGTGACGTATTGACCGGCAACATAGCCGTTCAGCGTCTCAAAACTTCCCCCGCCGGCAATCAAAGTGCCATGAAATCCGGGAGAAATATTTCGCGTGGTATTCAGTTCAATGACACCGCCCAGCTTGCTCCCGAATTCAGCCGGAATACCGCTTGCGTATTGTTTCATCGAAACCACGTCATCCGCTTCAATCGGACGCGCGAAAGCAGGCGAGCGATTATCCTGCACGGGAAAGCCGTTCACTACGAACTGCGTGTCGTACTCGGATTCGCGTGGATGCAGGATGCCGTTCGCTTCGAGCGTCCAGCCTGGCTGCAGAATAGCCAGATCGATCAAACCGCGGCCCGGCGCGCTTACGCGTCGCTCGGCAATTTCGCGCGAACCCGTGTAATATGCAACTCCGGTTCGATCCGTATCGAGCAAAGTATCGGAATCCTTCACCTCGACAGAGGTCTGCACCGGCTGCACGGTCAACGAGATCGGAAGGGAGCGCGGAACGGCGGAAGTGATCTCGATCAGCTCGGATGATGTGCTGAAGCCGGCCTTGCTAATCGAAAGTGAGTACCGTCCGAACGGCAGGTTCTTGAAGGTATATCGCCCGCTATCGGACAACTCGACTTTTTGTTGTGTCTTGGTTGCCTCGCTCACCAGGGCCGCAGTCGCCGAAACCGCCGCACCGCTATTGTCTTTTACCGTGAGGCGCAACTCGCCCGTGTTGTTCTGCGCGAATACAAATGGATGTAGACAACCTGCCAAGAGCCAGCACAGAATATTGCATCCGGTCCTTTGTCGAAGATGTTTGCTCAAAGCGAAGATCATCAATAATCCTGAACAGATATTCCTCTCGGGGCGCTTCTGTTCAGGATTTTTCGCTTGAAAGTTGCGGATTTCTCAGCCTGCGCCGCGCGCATCCAGGAGTTTGTTCGTGTGGAGTAGCGTTTTCGCCCGCATCTAGGCGTATTGATACGCCGTTTTCAACAAACTCCCTCTCCGATACGCTTTTAAGCGGTAGCCTCGGCCAGTTCTTCTACCCGCGAGTTTTCGGCCGGCGGCTTGAAGCGCACCGACACCAGCTTGGAAACCCCAGGCTCCTGCATCGTCACGCCGTATAGCGATTGGGCCGCTTCCATAGTTCGCTTGGCGTGCGTTATGACGATGAATTGCGTCTCCGCCGACATGTTCCGCAACAGCCGCGTCAGGCGCTCGATATTCGGTTCGTCAAGCGGCGCATCCACTTCGTCGAGAATACAGAACGGACTCGGTGTGTATTGGAAAATCCCCATCAGCAGCGCCATGGCTGTAAGAGATTTTTCTCCGCCCGAAAGCAGCAGAACGCTCTGCAGGCGCTTGCCGGGCGGCGACGCCACAATGTCGATACCCGATTCGGCCAGATTTTCCTCGTCGGTCAGCCGCATCTCGCCCGTGCCTCCCCCGAAGAGAACCTGGAACATTTCTTTGAAATTGGCGTTGATGGCGTGAAAGGCTTCGCCGAAACGCTTGCGCGATTCCTCATCGATCTGCTGAATCGCTTTCTCCGTGTCGCGGATGGAATCGAGCAGGTCCTGGCGCTGTGCCGCAAGAAATTCCTGCCGCTGCTGCGCCTCTTCAAACTCGTCGAGCGCGGTCGGATTCACTGGACCGAGCGCCTCAATCTTGCGCCGCACCTCCGCGTAGTTCGCTTCCAGTTCTTCGAGTGCGGCTTCGTCCGCCCGGTCGCCCACCGTTTCGGAAAGCTGCGCCAGCGTCGTGTTCAACTCTTCTGCGCAGGTCTGTTCCAGATACTTCAACTCGCTCTCGGCGCGCGCCAGCTCGACCTGCCTTTCCGAGCGCTTCTCCTGCTCTATCTGCGCGGCCGCACGCAGCCGCTTGAGCTCTTCTTCTGTGCTCGCCAGCCGGATGCGCAGCTCCGCCTCCTGGCCGGCCAGGCGTTCTACCCTTTGCGCTGCATCCTGGATCGCGCCTTCCAGTTCCTGTGCTTTAGTTGTCAGTTGCGAGTTGCTCGTCTCAAGCTGCGCCCGCTCGCGCTCCATCCGTTCCCGTTCGTTCTCGATATTCGCAAGCCGCTCTGCCAGGTCGCGCACCTGCGCCTCCAGCCTTGAACGGCTCGCTGCGACCGCCCGGCGCCGTTCTTCAATACCCGCCAGTTCGGCGCGTTTCGCGGCGTGCTCTTCAGTGAGCCGCGCCAGCTCCGTACGCCATCCGCTAAGCTCTTCCCGCGCCGCTTCCAGCGCGGCCTCTCCTTCTAGGCGCGTGCTCTCTCGTTCCAGCAGCTTGTCGCGATCCTGGGCAGCACTTTCTTCCAGCTTCACGCGGTCTCGCGCCACGCGTTCCAGTTCGAGCCGTGCACGCGAGAGCCGTGCCTCGACCCGCACCAGCTCTTCCGCCAGCTTGCGGCTTTCGTGATCGAGCGCCAGCACGTCTTTTTCCTGCGCCTGTTGCTGTGCCCGCAGCCTGTCCAGCTCGTCCGCCAGCGCCGCCGTCTGTTTCTCAGCTTTGTTGAGCCGCTGCTGCGCCTCCTGCAATTCGTCTTTTTTGAGTGCCGCCGTTCTGAGCACATCGCGCAGCTCGCGCTTTAACGCCAAAGGCCCCGCACCGGTTTTTTTTCCTCCGCTCACGGATTGTCCGTGATAATTCACCCCGTCGGTCGTCAGGAACCAGCAATGCGGAAATTGTGTAGCCAGTTCGCGCGCAAGCGCCCGTTCCGTTGCCACGTAGCAATTCGCAATGCGCGGTACTTGCTCGATCGGCATTTCCGACAGGCCGTTCGACCAGCGCAGCGCATCCGTCAGCTTAGTCAGGCCGGTTTCCATTCTTGGGCGCGGCACATCCGCCGCCCCCGCATCCGGCCCGGCATCTTCCACCAGAAATGTTCCGCGCCCGTTCAAGTCGCTGCGCATCAGCTCTACGCCGCGCTCACCTTCGCTCCAGTTCCGCACGACTACGTACTCGAGCTCGTCATGCAGGAACTCTTCGGTTGCCTTCTCTAAGTGCGGATCGACTTCGAGAAAGTCCGCCAGCACACCTACCGGCTGAAAACTTTCCGTCTTGCCGCGCTCGACCGCCGTAAACAGCCGTTTCACGTTCTCTGTCGTGTAACTGCGATGCTGGATTACTTCTTCGAGCGAATCCCGGCGCGCTTTAACGCGCGAGACTTCCGCCTGTAAACGATCTACCACCGCGCGCGCCTCGTGCACCTCGGCCCGCGCCTCCTGCAGTTCAGCTTCTGCCGCCTTGCGCTGCTCCTCGACCGAAATCAATGCTGTCTGCCGCTGCTCGAGTTGTTCGGAAAGCTGCGCCTTTGCCAGCTCAATGCGCTCCCTGTCGGCCTCCGACTGCTTCTCTTCCGCCTGGGCGCGGCTCGCGTCACGCTCCGATGCTGCCAATTGCGTTTCGATCTGTGTGATGCGATTCTTGAGTGCGCTCGCCTCGTTCAGCAGACTCAATAAGTCCTGCCGCTTGCTCTCCAGCGCGCGTTCCTGCTCGCCCAGTTGCTCTTCGAACGCTTGCCGCTCGTTTCCCTTCGCCGTGAGTTCCGCCTGCGCCGCCAGGAAGACCTGTTCTAACTCCGCCAGTTCTGCGTCCTGCGCTTCCAGTTCCGTCGCCCGACCGTTCCGCTGCATCGCCAACGCTTCGGATTCGCGTTCCCCGGCGGCCAGCGCCTCGCCGGTGCGCTCGATCTGCTTCGTCTGGTATTCGAGCTGCCCGCGCGCGCGCTCCGCTTCCAGCTTCAAGTCAGCTAGCTGCTTGCGGGCTTCTGTCAGTTCCCGCTCGTTTTCATAGGAGCCGGCTAGCACTTTTTCCTGCGATGCTTCGTGCTCCGCGATCGTCCGCTGCGCTTGCTCGAGTTCGGCCGATGCCAGCTTCAGCTCAATCGCGATTTTGGCTATGTCACGCTCGAGCACGCGAAATTTCAGCGCCAGCAGCAGCCGTAGATAAGCGGTCGCTTCCGTCTTCAGCTCGCCATGCCGCCTGGTTTTCGATGCCTGACGCTTCAACGAATTCGCCTGGCGCGTGACCTCTTCCAGAATGTCGAATACGCGCGAGAGATTCTGCTTCGCGCTTTCCAGTTTTGCTTCGGCCAGCCGTTTGCGTGTCTTGAATTTCGTGATGCCGGCTGCCTCTTCGATGACGTTGCGCCGGTCCTGCGGGCGGTTGCTTAAAATTTGTCCGATTCGCCCTTGCTCGATAATCGCGTAGCTCTCCGGCCCGAGACCGGTTCCGAGAAACAGGTCCTGAATATCGCGCAGCCGCGCCTGCTTTCCGTTCACCAGGTATTCGCTCTCTCCTGAACGATAGAGGCGGCGCGTGATGGTGATCTCCCCCCGCGGTTTTGCTGGCTCATTATCACCTTCTACGGGAGCCGGTGCGATCCGCGATGCCGCCAGCGCCTGTTCGTCCGGCACCAGCGTCATCGTCACTGACGCCATTCCCAGGGCCTTACGATCCCGCGTGCCGGCGAAAATGACATCTTCCATCCGCGCTCCGCGCAGGCTCTTAGCCGACTGTTCGCCAAGCACCCAACTGATGGCGTCGCTCAGGTTCGACTTCCCGCACCCGTTCGGCCCCACTACGGCAGCAATCCCGCTGCCGTGAAACTTCATCTCCGTCCGGTCGTAAAACGACTTGAACCCATGAATTTCGACACGCTTGAGTTTCAGCAAACCGGAGACTACCTCCCCTCTTCTATTCTCGGGGGTGCTTCCATCGTATCCCTCTGGCCAACAGAAGTAAAGACCAGGGGCCTTCTATATTGTGCTTCGATCCCTCGCCACTCCAATATATAGGGGGCCGGTACCATATGGGCCCGCGCGGAAGTTCGTTTGGCAAAAACGGCCCGATTCTGTTGCAGCGTTTGCCCACGCTTTACTCCCTTCCGTCAACCTTTATACTGAAACGAGAGCCCCGCAAAATGAGCGTTATCTGGCTGCGGACGGCCGCCGCCCTCTACTCCTGCGGGCTGCTGTACGCCCTTGTTTACCTCTTCCGCAAAAACGCCCGCCTCTTTACCCCGGCCCTGATTGCTTTTGGCGCGGGTGCGCTTTTCCAGCTTGTCGCCATCGTCGAGCGGTGGGCCGAAACCGGCCATCTGCCCCTCAATAATTTTTACGAGACGAGTTCCGTCTGCGCCTTCCTGGTCGCAGTTGTCTTTCTGGCCGGGTATAGCTTCTATCGCATTTCGAGCTTTGGTGTGTGCATCTTTCCGCTCGTCTTTTTCATGACGCTTATCGGCGCCACCGAATTCCCGGTCGCCGCCTGGAGCCCGCAGGCGCGCAATGTCTGGCTCGTCATCCACATCTCAACCGTCCTGATCGGATACGCTGCGCTGATTTTTTCGGCCGTCGCGTCCGTCTATTACCTGCTGCAGGAGCGCCAGCTCAAGCGCAAAAACGTTACGCCTTCCGCCAATCGCCTGCCGCCGCTTGCGACACTCGACCGCATCATCACGCAATCCATGAATGCCGGTTTTGTCTTTATTACGCTCGCGACCGTCAGCGGTGTCATCTGGGCTTTCCTCCAGCGCGGCACAAACTGGATCGGCGACCCGGAAATCGCTTTCTTCCTCTTCACCTGGGCCTTTTATCTGGCAATGATTTTCTTGCGTATTTCAGCCGGATGGCGCGGGCGGCGCATGGCCTGGCTCACGGTGAGCGTGCTTGGCTGCTCAGTCATTACCTGGATCACTCACGTCACACTCCGGAGTCTTTGGCAGTGATGAGGCTTGCTCTGGCCGGGATCAATCACCGCACCGCTCCCGTCGAGCTGCGTGAAAAGCTGGCCTTCCGGTCAGACGAGATTCCAACCGCGCTGCAGCATCTGGTGGAGAGCGGCGTAAAGGAAGCGCTCATTCTTTCGACCTGCAACCGTGTAGAAGTAACGGCAGCTCTCGACGGCAACATCCCAGCCGAAACGCTGCTCGACTCGCTTGCAGCCGGCAGAAGCGGCATCACACCCGAGTTACTTCGACCACATCTCTACACGTTTGAAGCGGAAGCCGTGGTCCGGCACCTCTTCCGTGTCGCGGCCAGTCTCGATTCCATGATCGTCGGCGAGCCGCAGATTCTTGGGCAATTAAAGCAAGCCTACGCGCAAGCGCGCGAGCAGGGCGCGATCGGCACCTATCTCGATATGGTTGTCACACGCGCCTTTACCGTCGCCAAGCGCATTCGCACCGAGACCGAAATCGGGGAGAGCGCCGTGTCGGTCAGCTATGCCGCTGTCGAGCTGGCCCGCGAAATTTTCGGCTCGCTGCAGAGGAAAAATGTGCTGATCGTCGGCGCGGGAAAAATGTCGGAGGGTGCTGCGCGGCACCTGCTGCGGGCCGGAGCGTCAGAAATTTTTATTACCAACCGGACCGCTGAGCGCGCGCGCGAGTTAAGCCGGCTTTTTCGCGGGCAGATTCTGCCGTATGAAAGTTTTTCGGGCAGGCTGAGTGAAATGGACATCGTGATTACATCGTCGGGTGCATCCGGTTACGTGCTGCAACCGGAAGCGATTCGACGCGCGATCGAGGCGCGCAAAAATCAGCCGATGTTCCTGATCGATATCGCCGTACCGCGCAATATCGATCCGGCCGTTAACAAACTCGAACACGCTTTTCTCTACGACATCGACGACCTGCAGCGGCTGGCGGACAACAATCTGCGGGCGCGCCGAGAAGTTGCCGAGCAAGCGGAAAACATCGTTACCGAAGAAGTCGCGCGGCTCGAAGCCAAGCTGCGCGCGCGTGAAGTAACGCCTACGATCATGAGCCTGCAGGAGCAGCTCGAGGCGGTCCGCCAGGAAGTTCTCGGCCGCTATCGCCCGAAGCTTGGCGTACTCAGCAGCGAACAGGAGCAGGCGCTCGAGGCGCTCACACGCGGCATCATTAACAAGATTGCGCACGCTCCTATCGCCGAGATGCGCCGTCAGGCCGCTGCCGAGATTCCGGAGCCGAGCGCCGAAGCGGAGCTGGTCACCGCCGTGCGCCGCATCTTTCGTCTGCGCTGATGAAACTTACCATCGGCTCGCGCGGATCGCAACTAGCGCTCTGGCAGGCGCGGCACATCGCCGGTCTGCTCAACGATGCCGGCATCGAGACGAAGATTTCCATTATCCGCACTACGGGCGACCATCTGCAAACAGCGGCGCTCATGCAAGCGGGCGGCAAGGGCCTGTTCACGAAAGAAATCGAAGACGCCCTGCTCGCCGGTACGATCGACCTGGCCGTGCATAGTCTGAAAGATCTTCCAACCGAGCTGCCGCCCGGACTTGTGCTCGCGGCGATTCCCAAACGGGAGGATCCGCGCGATGCGCTCCTCGGCAGACGCCTGGCCGAAATTCCAAAAAACGCGAGCGTCGCAACCAGCTCCGGCCGACGGGCCGCACAGTTGCGTTTCGCACGGCCCGACCTGCGAATCGAGCCGGTGCGCGGCAACATTGACACACGACTACGCAAATTGAAGGAAGGCCAATTTGACGCCATGCTCCTTGCCGCGGCAGGGTTGCGGCGGCTTGGGCTGGAAAACGAAATCGCGGAAATTCTTTCCGCCGACATCATGTGTCCCGCCGCGGGACAGGGCGCGCTTGCGATTGAGACGCGGCGCGCGGACGACGCATTCTCGATCTGCCGCCAGCTCAACCATTCGCCAAGCGAGCAGGCAGTCGTCTGTGAGCGCGCCACGCTCGGGGCTTTGGGCGGCGGCTGCCAGCTTCCACTCGGCGCCTATGCCGCAATCGAGAACAGCCGCATCCATCTCACAGCCGTCGTGCTTGCGCCGGATGGTTCCAAGCGCCTGCTTACACACGCCGAGGGCTCTTCCGAGAGCTGCGAGGAAGTGGGCGGGCGTGCTGCGGCGGACCTGCTCGCACAAGGCGCCGCCGATCTTCTTGCGGGTGTTGCGTGAATGCAGTCACTCGCCGGGCAGCGGATTGTCGTCACGCGCGCCGCGCATCAAGCCGAACAATTGGCAGCGCCCCTGCGCGAACGCGGCGCAGAGGTTTTACTGGTTCCGCTGATCGAGATTGCGCCGCCTTCCGATCCGGGTCCTTTGCGTCAAGCTGCGGCGCAATGGAACCAGTACGACTGGATCATATTTACAAGCGCCAATGCCGTTTCGGCCTTTTCCGGCGAGCTCGGCCACCCGCGCATCTTGCCCCGCGCGCAGTTCGCCGCGATCGGCAGTGCCACGCGCGACGCAGCCGGAGCAAGTGGCTTCGCTGTCACTCTCGTGTCCCGAGAGTATGTGGCCGAATCGCTGCTGGAAAGCTTCGCAGAGTATCCGCTTCAAGGCAAGCGCATACTGATTCCGAGCGCCGCCGTCACCCGCGACGTTGTCCCCGATGCGTTACGACGAATGGGCGCTTTGGTCGACGTTGTTGAAGCTTACCGCAACGTGATCCCGCCTGGCGCTCGCGAACGAATTGCCGAAGTCTTCCGCCATCCCTTTCCGGACTGGACGACATTTGCCAGCCCGTCGGCGGTTGCGAACGCGGTAGCGCTCGCCGGACCCGATGCGCTGCGCGAAACCAAAATCGCCAGCATCGGACCGGTCACGTCGGACGCGCTACGCAAGCATCGGCTCGAAATTGCAGCCGAAGCTGTGCCACACACTGTCGCCGGCCTGGTCGCGGCGATGGAGCGACCGGCCCCTTAGGCACTCTCGTCGCAGACAGGCATGCCCTATCAATAATGCTGGACGAGCACGCGATTAAAACCGGTCTTGCGCAGTGAGTCGCGGGTGCTCGATAGCTCGCCGGCGTTGCGAATCGGTCCGACAATTACGCGATACAAACTCGCATCGCCAGGCTTGGCCACCGCATGGGCGCGAAATCCTTTTTTGCGCAGCACCGATGCCACAGCGAGCGCATGATCGCGCGGCACGGCAGCTACCTGCAGAAACTCCTGTCCGCTTTGAGGATCGAAACTGTCCTCATGCGCAACAGGCGCCGCTTCTGTTTTCTGTTTCCGCGCGCCGAGTAAATCGTCCTCAGGCGCGAGACTTGCCGTCTCATCCGGCGCAACCGAGTGCGTTTCGCCGACCTGCGGCTGGGCAGCCGTTCCGGTATCCGTCGCAACCGGCTCAGGGAGCGTGGCAACAGGGGCCGGCTTTTTCACTGCTGCTCCACGCCCCACCATGTAGCCGCCGGCGAATGCCGCACCGAGCAGAACCGCACCCACAAAAAAGATGGCGAGCAGTTGTTTGTTCCCTAGCAGGATCTCCGTTTCTCCTTCGCCGCGCTCGAACATTTCTAATTCGAATTGTACTTGAAAAATTCGACCACGTCGCGGCTATCGAACGCGCTACTCTACGTATTTACCAGCTATGCGTCTTGTGAACAGGGTATGCCTCGCGGCCTCGCTGCTCATCGCCACGAACTTGTTTGCGGCCGATCTGCTGCCGGGCATGCCGCCGGTGTTGAATGCCGGTAACATCTACTCGGCCGATGGCCCCGGGATGTTGAGCCCGGCCGTAAAGAACTTTCCCTACCGCATCTACGTCCCAAATTCGAAGAGCGACACCGTCGATGTGATCGATCCGCATACGTTCAAAATCGTGGATCACTTCGCTCTTCCCAAACGTTCGAACAAGCTGCTGGAGCCGCAGCACGTGGTTCCTTCCTGGGATTTGAAAAGGCTCTGGGTGGCGCAGGATCTGGGCGACCAGCTCACCATGATCGATCCCGCCACCGGCAAACCCGGCGAAACTCTTCATGTCGATGATCCGTACAACATGTACTACACGCCCGATGGCAAATATGCGGTCGTGATGGCCGAGCGCGAAAAACGCATCGACTTTCGCGATGCGCAAACGATGAAAGTCGTCAACCGCGTGCCGGTCAACTGTGAGGGCGTTAATCATGCCGACTTCACGAGCGATGGCCGCTACATGATCGCGACCTGCGAGTTTTCCAGTGAGCTCTTAAAAATCGATGTCGCGGCGCAGAAGGTGATTCGTCACATGAACCTGGAGCCCAAAGGAATGCCGCAGGATTGCCGCCTCGCTCCCGACGGCTCAGTTTTCTACGTGGCAAACATGGATGCCGACGGGGTGCACATCATCGACGGCAACGCATTCAAACAGCTTGCGTTCCTCAAAACAGGCAAGGGAGCGCATGGCGAGTACTTCAGCCGCGACGGCAAATACATGTATATTTCCAACCGCGGCGAAGGGACGATTTCACTGCTCGATACAGCCACGCGCAAACTTGTCGGCAAATGGGTCATTCCGGGAGGCGGCAGTCCCGATATGGGCGGCGTGTCGCCGGATGGCCGCCAGTTATGGCTTTCCGGCCGCTATAACAGTGAAGTTTACGTGCTCGATACGGGGGATGGAAGGCTGATCGCGCGCATCCGCGTCGGCAAAGGTCCGCACGGGTTGTGCGTTTTTCCCCAGCCGGGCCGCTATTCGCTCGGCCATACGGGTAATATGCGATGAAAAAGATATGAGCGAACCGGAACCGTGGCTGCGCGGTCCGGCGGAAGGCGTTCACCCGCTGGTTGCACCCGTCTTCTACAGTTTCGAGCAGGTGCGAGAGGACCTGGCGAAGTACACTGCGGGCTTTTCGCGCGAGTTGGTCTGGAAGCAGTTCGATCGGGGCTCCCTCGGTTTTCATATCCGGCACCTGGGCGGCAGCGTCGAACGTCTTGCCACGTATCTCGCCGGCAGGCAGCTTAGCGATGAGCAACTCGCCGCAATCCGCCGGGAGTGGGACGCCGACGAGGATCTCCAGCAGCTTCTTGAAAAAATGAACGGACAACTGGCACGTTGTGAAGAGCAGTTACGCTCGCTTGACCCCGGCACTCTCTACGATGCCCGTACCGTGGGCCGCCGCGCTTTGCCCACTACTGTGATTGGCCTCATCGTTCACCTCTGCGAACACTCCCAGCGCCATCTGGGACAGGCGATCACCCTCGCCAAAATGCTCCGCCACCAACAATAATGTCCGATTTCACGCGCCTGCTCGCGCGGAATCGTAATTATCGCTGGACCTGGATGGGCCAGATCGTCAGCGAAGTCGGCGATCACTTCAATAACGTCGCCGTGCTGAGTCTCGCGATGGATGAGACGCACAATGGGGCGGCCATTGCAGCGCTCATGCTTTCGCGTGCCATCCCAGCGATTGTCGTCGGGCCGCTCGCGGGCGTGCTGCTCGATCGTTTCGACCGCCGCAAGATCATGATCGCGAGCGATCTCGTGCGCGGCGTACTGGCGCTGGGATTCATACTGGCCATTCGCTACCACAGCACCTGGCTGCTGTATCTCTTGAGCGCGCTGCTGATGATGGCATCGCCGTTCTTCACCAGCGGCCGCTCCGCGATCCTCCCCGCGATTGCGACCGATGCGGAGTTGCATACCGCCAATTCGCTGACGCAAACGACCGGTTGGATGACGCTCGCCTGCGGCGCATTCTTCGGCGGCACAACGGCCGCGCGCTTCGGCTATCAGGTCGCGTTCGTCTTCAATTCGCTGTCGTTCTTCTTCTCCGCTTTTTGCATTGCAAATTTGCAATCCGACAAGGGCCACTTCCGTGCCGCCGATCGCAATCTGAATGAAACGAAAGTGGCGCGCCCCTGGCACGAGTATCGCGAAGGGCTCGGCTACATGCTAAAGTCGCCCCTCATTCTCGGTATTGGCTTAATTTCCGTCGGCTGGGCAAGCGGCGGCGGCGCGGCGCAGGTGCTTTTCACGTTATTCAGCGAAATGGTATTCCAGCGGGGCGCACAGGGACTCGGCGAATTATGGGGCATGGCCGGTGTCGGTCTGCTCGTCGGCGGTTTTCTTGGAAATCGCATCGGCAAGCGTATCCGGTTCGAAACTTACAAGCGCGTGGTCTTCTTCTGCTATCTGCTGCATGGCGCCTCTTACGTAGTATTCAGCCAGATGCCGAGCTGGCCGCTGGCTCTCCTTTTCATGGCCCTCTCGCGCGCAAGCGTCGCAGTGAGTTCAGTGCTCAACTGGTCAAAGCTCCTGAAGCATGTCGATGATCGCTTCCGCGGGCGCGTCTTTTCCACCATTGAAACGATGAATTGGTCCACCATGATGCTTTCCATGATGGCGGCCGGCATGGCATCGCAGTATTTCAGCATTCGCTTGATCGGCGCCTGCTCGGGCGTGTTGAGCGCCTCGACGGCTATCTTCTGGGGTTGGGCCAACTGGACCGGGCGGCTGCCGGAACCTTCGGTCACAGAGGATGAGGAAGCGGTAGAGGTGCATACAACTGCCGCCATTACAGAGAGTTAGACGGAAAATCAAAAGGTTCCGTTAAATACACCCGGCTTGAACACGTGGCGCGGCACGTTAGCTTCAGACCAGCCACTCCCGCCTTTTATGAGCACGGAACGCATCCACAAATTTCAGCCCGATCGCACGCTTGCATTGCGCGGCTTTACCGGTTTCGGAGCGGCGGCATCGCTATGTGAAGCGACCGCGAACAGCTTCAAACTGTACGGCGTGTTTCGCGATCAGGCGGATTTCTGCGTGCTGGTAATCTACGATGCCGATAATCTTTATGAGCATTACTCGGTCAAGTATCTGCCGGATTTCGATCTGAGCGGGATGCAGCTCAACTTCGATCTGAGCTATCAAGGTTTGCAAACGATCGATTCGGCGAAGTTCAGTTGGATCGACTGGGCGCAGTTCGATGCCGTGAAGACAACAGGCGAGCCGGTCAAGGTGCGGCTCTGGGACCATGCGACGCTGGTTTCCGGAAACTATGCGGCCGCGCAAGCGACGTGTTCATTCTCGGCTCCCGGCGGTTGCACGATCTTCGATCGGCTCACGCTATTTGTCAATAACGTCAGTTTCGATTTCGTAGCGGGCGGCGGCGAAAGCGCTGCTTATGTTGCGGAGACATTCGCGAATAGCATCAACACGTACAACTGGTCGAGGTTTGAGAACAACAGCGTGGCGTTGATCGCCTCGGCTGATGCGAGCGGCAATCTCACCGTAAAAAATGCGCGCACCGGAACGGTGGATGTAAACGGCACGAGCGTTATCTGGAAATCCGGAATGAAATTTCCCGGCGTCGCCTCCGGTTCGACGATCTACTTAGCGGGCGGCGCGTACACGGTCAGCGCGGTCACGAGCCCGACTACGCTCACGCTCACGAGCGCCGCACTTAACGGCACAAACACGGTTTATCTCGCGGAATACGGCGGGGCAGACGGCAATGACGTCCAAGTGTATTTTGTGGTGCGGCCCGGCAACATGGCGCTCGCTGTGAGTAATCCGGTTTTGCAGCTCGCTGGCGGTAATTCCGATAACGTCGTCTGGCATATCTCGCTTGATTTGGGCGCGGTTGGAATGGACCAGATCCGCCAGGCGTGGCTGACCTTCGCGCCGCAGCTTGCACCAGGCCGTACATACACCGATTCCGAATGGAGCGCGACCTTTTCCAACTGGACGATTAGCGATTCAAACAATTTGCAGGCGTTGCAATGCGCGGGGCCGGGCAGTGTACGCACCGGCAACGGCGATGCGACCTGCGTGTATTCCGGAAACGGCTGGATACGAATCGCCGCGAACAACTACTGGCACGGGTTCGCGCGACAAACCGACACGCCGGGCGATTTCGTAACGATCTCTTATAAATGCGCCAGCGCGCATGATCTCTATCTCGGCACATCGCTCTTCAACAATCGCGGGATCGTTTCGGTGACTCTCGACGGCGATGCGGCGACGTCTCTCGATTGTTTTTTGAATGTC
>DATBGM010000133.1:0-26098 GCA_036557945.1 Bryobacteraceae bacterium
GAGCGTGTGGCCAGGTAGCCGAGCTGATGGTCGTCGGAGTGAATTTCGCTGATTCTGGGCGGCAGGCCCGCTTCCAACATGGCCTGGCGATAACCCTGCGCGCAGCGCGCATACCACGGTAACTCGATATCGCCGATAAACCAGATGTCGCGGTGGCCGTCTTGAATAAGCTGCGTAGTCAGGTCGAACGCACCGGTAATATCATCTGAATAAACCGCGTCATATTCGTTCGGATTCCAATCGCCGAGCACGTTATTTCCGAGCACGGCAAACGGTATTTGCCTTTTGCGCAAGGCGAGCAGCATGTTCGCGGAGTTGGTGCCGCCGAGTATCATGGCACGCACAACACCCGGCTGGTTCAGAATCCGAGGCAGATGCAGTTCTTTCGCCGGTACAGCGCCCGAATAGCGAAAGGACATGAAGAGTAGCTCGCGGTCTTGTGAAGCGCAGTAGGCTTCCGATCCGAACAGGACCCGCGCCTGAAAGTTATGCAGCAGATCGCGGTTGGCCAACATAAATCCTATGATATTCGCCATCTCGTTGCGTCGCCGCTCGAGATTAATTCCGAGCGTTTCCGCAGCCCGTTGCACGCGCGCGCGAATTGCCGGATCGACGCTTGCCTGCCCCTTGGCGACTCGTGACACCGTCGCAGGGCTGACGTCAGCCGCTTTTGCTAACTGTTTGAATGACGCCGCCTTCCTGGTCTTCACCATACGCAGCAATGCCAACCAGTCTACACCGCGCAGGCCCGCAGGTAGAAATCTTTCTTGACTCTGGGAAATGTTTATGATCGACTGGTCTTTCAGTGCGTGCCCCTCCGACTCGCCGTTTTTTCCTGCAATCCGCCGGCTGGGTTTGTCTCGCCCGGGCTGCTGCAAGCAATCCATCGCTCTCCTTCCCGACAGAGCCACGCGCCCGGCTCGCCGTCACGTCCTACCCGTTTCGGGCGTATATTGACAGTCCGACAAATCGCGGGCGTAAGCCGGAAGTGCCTGGGATGGATATCACGGCCTTCGCCGGAATGGTTGCTGAAAAATTCGGCGTTTTCAATATTAATCCGTTAGCGGACCACTTTCGCTCCACTGAGCCTGCCTATCTTGATCGCTTTCGCTCTTCGCTCGAAAAAGCTCGCTCGCATATCGTGGACTTCGGTCTTGGCGGCCGCGAGTTCTACTCGGCGGATGCGCAGACGCGTCAGGAGGCGATCGAGTACGGGCGCAAATGGATCGATGTTGCCGGCGTGATCGGTTCGCCCAGCGTGCGCCAGCATATTCGTGGTAAGCGCGGCGTAAAACCAGATGTGGAGACGGCCGCGCAGACGCTGGGAAAACTGGCTGAATACGGCAGCAAGCGCAACATCGTAATCAATCTCGAAAACGATAATCCAGTCGCCGAAGATCCGTTCTTTCTTGTGAACGTCATCGAGAAGGTGAATAATCCGTATCTCCGCGGTCTGCCGGATTTCGGCAACTCGTTGCCTGGTCACGACGCCGCCTACAATCAGCGCGCGGTTGGCGCAATGCTCGATCACGCCTTTAATATGTGCCATGTCAAAGACATCATGGAAGCGGACGGCAAACACTATGTTGTCGATCTTCCTGCGCTATTCCAGTTAGCGAAACAGCGCCGCTTTCGCGGCTACTTTTCGATGGAATGCGAGGCCGAGGCAGAAGACCCGTTCGCCGGTACGAAGCGTCTAATCAACGCGACCTTGCAAAACCTGAGCTAAGGAGAAAAACGTGAATCGCAGAGATTTCTTCGCTCGCACCAGCGCGGGAGCAGCCGCCTTGGGAAGCATGCTGGCGTATCCGGAGCGCGTGCTCGGCGCGAATGATCGTGTGCGCGTGGCTATTTGCGGCCTGCACGGCCGCGGTAAGGACCATCTGCACAATTTTTCGCAAATCCAAAATTGCCAGATAGCGGCATTCTGCGACGTCGACGAAAACGTGCTGCGGCAGAGCCTCGCCCAGGCCGAAAAGATGGGCCTCCCGAAGCCTGCCACATTTGCGGACGTGAGAAAGCTGCTGGACGATAAATCAATCGACGCGATTTCGATTGCCACGCCGAACCACTGGCATTCCCTGATGGCCATCTGGGCCTGTCAGGCCGGCAAAGATGTCTACGTTGAAAAGCCCTGCTCGCACAATCTGTGGGAAGCGCAGCAGCTTGTCAAGGCCGCGCAAAAGTATAACCGGATCGTGCAGCACGGAACTCAGATCCGTTCCGCTAAGGCCGTCCGCGAGGCTGTTCGCAAGATGCAGGACGGCTTACTTGGCGATATGTATATGGCGCGCGGGCTCTGCTACAAGTGGCGCGACACAATCGGCAAAGCGCCGGTTTCCGACGTTCCCGCCGGCGTCGATTACGATCTCTGGACCGGACCCGCGCCGAAACATCCCTTCACCAAAAATCGCTTTCACTACAACTGGCACTGGCTTTGGGACTACGGCAACGGCGACCTTGGCAACCAGGGCGTCCACCAGGTCGATGTAGCGCGCTGGGGCATGGGACTCGGATTTCCGAATAAGGTCAGCGCCATCGGCGGTCATTTCATGTTCGACGACGATCAGCAGACGCCCAACGATCTGAACTGTTCGTTTGAGTACAACCTGCCGGACGGTAAACGCCGCATGATCACGTTTGAGGTGCGGCACTGGATCACCAACCACGAAGCCGAAATCGGCACGCATGCGCTTGGCACGCCGGAACCGCCCAAATCGACTGGCGCGGTGAAACTCGGACCCAATGCCGGCAGCCACAACACGGTCGGAAATATCTTCTACGGTTCCAAGGGCTATCTGTCCACCGGCGATGAGGACGCTGCTACCTATCGTGTCTGGCTGGGCCGCGATCAGGAAGAGCAACCGCCGGTGCGCGGCGGCACGGAGCGCGCCCATTTCCAGAACTTCATCGATTGCGTCGTGAGCAAGAACAAAGCCGACTTGAATGCGCCGATCGAGGAAGGAATGAAATCCGTAGCGCTGGTACATCTGGCGAATATTTCTTATCGCCTGGGCCGCACCATCAACTTCGATCCGGAAAAACAGGAAATAGTCGGCGACAAGGAAGCGGCAAGGCTGCTACACGACGGCGATCGCGGTTACCGGAAGCCGTTTGTCGTTCCGGAGAATGTGTAAGGGGAAAAACTTCTCGTCACTTTGTTGAAGCTGCTGGCTCAAATGCACCAGTAACGGTGCAACCCAACCGTAGTACATCTTGTAAGTGTTTGATAAGGTTGATGCTTGTGTGGCATGAAACGTGCCCTTCGGGCAGACGAGAAGTCAGACACTATGAAACCCCATGCTGGTTTAATCTGGCGTTCGCTTTGGCATGTCACGCTTGGCGCATGCGTTGCCGCGGGAGCGCTCGCGAATGCGCAGGATTCAACTGGCGGCTGGAAGCGCGTGGGTGAAAGCTCGCAAGTCTACAATCCGGTTCAGAACGCCGATCCAAACAATCAGGCGCCTGATACCTCCATGCAACCACCGCCGGTTCCGAATAACGGACGCGGAACGTATCCATCGATCAATAGCGGACAGCAGCAACCCCAGCAAAGCTATGCGCCTCCTCCCGTTCCCGCGCAGCTCACTATCCAGGCCGGTACTTACATCACCGCGCGAATCAACCAGACATTGTCTTCCGACAATAACCAGCCTGGAGATGCGTTTACAGCCTCCCTGGTGCAGCCGCTCGTTGTCAACGGAGTAGTGGTTGCAGAGCCTGGCCAGACGTTAGGCGGGCGCGTAGTCACGGCCGAAAAACATCACTACGATCGACCGGCAAGGCTCGGCGTCGCACTCACAGATATAACTCTGGTCGACGGTCAGCATATTCCGGTCAACACGCAGTTCGTTAGCCGTCAGGGTGGTACCACCCCCACCGGCCAGGAAATCGGCACCGTGGCCGCCACGGCCGGAGTTGGCGCAGCGATCGGGGCCATTGCGGGCTGGGGTACCGGAGCAGCCATCGGCGCCGGTGCGGGCGCAGCGGCCGGCTTGATCGGGGTCCTTGTGACTCATAACCACGCCAGCGTGCTCTATCCCGAGCAGGTATTGACCTTCAAACTCGAGTCGCCGGTCACCATTTCAACCCTGAACAGTGCACAGGCTTTCCGCTATGTGCAGCCCAACGAATACGACCGGCCCGTTTACACGAACAGCAATGGGAATGGCGTCTACCAGAGCGCAGCACCGGCGCCGCCCGTCGTCTACAACACGTATCCATACTATGGCGGTTGGGGTTGGGGCTATCCGTATTACTGGGGTCCGAGCATTGCTTTCTATGGTGGTTGGTATGGCGGGTATCCCCGTTACTACTACGGCGGGCATGGCTATTACGGTGGGCACGCTTACTACGGCGGCCACTACTCCGGCGGGCGAGGCTTCTCCAGCGGCGGCGGTTATCACGGCGGCCACCGTTAAGGGCTCAAACCTCCAACACGATTTTGCCGATGTGCTCACCGCTCTCCATGCGCTCGTGCGCGCGCCGCGCTTCGCGTAACGGATAACAGGAATCGATCACAGGGCGGATCATATTTTTTGCGGGAAGCAGTGGCCAAACCACTTTCAGGAGCCGCTCCGCCACCTGTCCTTTCTGAGCAGGCGTGCGCGCGCGCATGGTCGATCCCATCACTCGTGCCCGCTTCGTCATAAGCTGCCCTAAATCGAGCTCTGCCGTACGGCCGCCTTGTGTCGCGACAATCGAAAGACGCCCTTCCGTTGCCAGCGCCTGCAAATTCCGCGCGAGATAAGCTCCACCGACCATATCGAGCACCACATCGACGCCGCGCCTGTCCGTGAGTTTTTCAACTGCCGTCACGAAATCGTCTTGGCGATAGTTAATCGCCTCGACGGCGCCGAATTTCAAGCATGCCTCGCACTTTGCTTGGCTGCCGGCAGTGGCGATCGGGTGCGCGTTCCAGGCCTTCGCGAGCATAATAGCCATGCTGCCGACGCCGCTCGTACCGCCGTGAATCAACACCGTCTCGCCGCTCCGCAGCCCGGCGCGCGTGATGAGATTGTCGTAAGCGGTAAACACATTTTCCGGCAAAGTAGCCGCCTCGCTGTCGCTCCAATTATCCGGAACCGGCAGCACCTGCTCCACCGGCGCTACGCAATATTCGGCATACCCGCCGCCCGTGAGAATGGCGCAGACGCGATCGCCCGGCTGAAACTGCGTGCTGTTCGAACCGGCAGCTTCGACCACCCCCGCCACGTCCAGGCCCGGAATATCCGAGGTTCCCGCAGGCGGCGGATATTTTCCTTGGCGCTGCATGAGATCGGCGCGCGCGACACCCGCCGCTTTTATACGAATCAGAACTTCTCCTGCGCCAGGCTGCGGCGTTGGGCGCTCGGCCGCCTGCAAAACCTGCGGGCCGCCGAACGAAGTGATCTCGATAACGGTCATAGTTCCGGTTATACTCTCGACGATTCAAAGGTACGAAAACTGCATACAATTAAGTCGTTTGCAGGAGGCGCCTGGATGATTCGGACCATTACGATCGAGCGCGAGTACGGAAGCGGCGCCGGTGGCATTGCGCGCAAGCTTGCGGCCAAGCTTGGCTGGACACTCTGGGACGAAAAGATTACCGAAGAAATCGCCAAACGGTTGAAGTGCAGCGTGAAAGCAGTGGAAATGCGAGAAGAAAAGCCGGATTCTACGTTTTACCGGCTGATGAAGATCTTCATGCGCGGCAGTTACGAAGAGCGCTTCTCCGGCACAGGCACGGAGTTGCTGGATGCCGAAGGTCTGGCCACCTTGTTTGAGAAAGTTGTCACAGATGTCACGGATCGAGGCCCCTGCGTTATTGTCGGCCGCGGCTCTTCCTGGTTCCTGCGCGAGCGCGAGGATCATATGGCGCTCTTCATCTATGCCCATCACGATGAAAAACTGCGGCGCTTGATAGAACTCGGCAAAACGGAAGAAGAAGCCGAAGACTTACTCGAACACGTTGATGCCGATCGCGCCGCATTCGTCAACCGCTACTACGGTAAGGTGTGGCCGCAACGGGATCTCTATCATTTGATGATTAATTCCATTGTGGGCGATGAAGCGGTAATGGATCTCGCTCTGCGCGAGATGGAAATACTGAATAAAGGGCGCAATCAGGTCTTTCGTTGATTTTGCGGGGCTTGATTCTGCTGCCCGGAGCCGCTCTTTTCGCGCAGATCTTCTTCTACTGTCGATAGATCGCCTTCCGCCTGCGACGGAACAGGACGCTCGCTGGCCGCTTTGTCTTTATCCGGCTGGCTTGCTCCCCGCGTGGCGTCCCTTTTATCGTTGCTCATAATTAGTAGAAGGCAATACGCACGCCGCTGTTTCAAATCACGCTGAAACGGAAAATGGTTGTACTCCGGAAGCGCTCTCCTGCTTGCAATGTTGTCGAGGGAAATGTGGGTTGGTTGGGCGAATCGGGAAAATGCTGGGTTTCGAAACAGAACCCGCTACGAAAACCGTAGACTTTGCCGCCTTTTCCGGTTAGCGAACCGTCCAGATGGTTGCCGGTGTAAAACTGCATGCCCGGCTGCGTCGTGAGTACCTCGAGAGCGCGGCCTGAAACCGGATCCGCGGCGCGGGCGGCGAGCGAAATCTCGCCAGTCCGGTTCAGCACGTAATTGTGATCATAGCCGATGCCGAATTTAAGCTGCTGATCGTCTGCGTCAATGCGTGAACCGATGATGGCAGGCCGGCGAAAATCGAACGGCGTTCCTTCCACGGAGCGCAACTCGCCCGTCGGGATCAGATGGCTGTTCACAGGTGTAAAGCGATCCGCATAGATCGTCACTTCATGATCGACAATGCGGCCGGCACCCTGCCCGGAAAGGTCGAAATACGAATGGTTGGTCAGGTTCAAAACCGTATCTTGATCCGTCGCGGCCTCATACTCCATCCGTAGTTCGTTGGCGTTTGTGAGCGTGTATCGGACGCGCACCTCCAGGTTACCCGGGTATCCCTCTTCTCCATCCCGGCTCAAATAACTTAAGTCGATTGCGGGTTCATCTCCCGATTTTTGCGGGCGCGCATGCCAGCGGACTTTATCGAAGCCGAGCAGTCCCCCGTGCAAAGCATTTTCGCCGTTATTGCGTGCGAGCGTGTACTTTGTGCCGTCAAGTGTGAATGCACCGCCGGCAATGCGGTTCGCGTAACGGCCTACAAGCGCTCCGAAATAAGGATTTTTTGCCAGGTAACCGGCGAGCGTCTCGAAGCCGAGGACGATATCGTCCAGCACGCCGTTGCGGTCGGGCGATTTCAGCGAAACCAAGCGTCCGCCGTAATTCGTGATGCGGGCTTCAATCCCGTTCGTGTTGCGAAGCGTATAGAGGGAGATAGGCCGGCCAGAGGCGAGTTCGCCCCAGAGATCTTCTTTGATGGCGATCATTTAAGCTGTGAATTCCTGACGGGAGAAGCAAAAGTATCAATATACTATCCGCCGCCACGATCTTTCTGAGCGCCTTTCTGCTCTTTTCGCTCGAGCCGCTGATTGCGCGGCGCCTTGTTCCCTGGTTCGGCGGATCGGCAGCCGTGTGGTCGACATGTTTGGTCTTCTACCAGGTTGCGCTGCTTGCCGGATATGTCTATGCGCGCGTGCTCGCAAACCGGCTGCGCGCCGGTGCACAGTCGGCCATTCATCTCGTCGTGCTGGCGGCGTCGCTCGCGCTGCTGCCGATCGGGCCGGGAGAAAGCTGGAAAACCGCTTCGACCGCGCACCCGTCCTGGCTGATTTTCCGGATGCTGGCAGCAACCATTGGCCTGACATTTGTCGCGCTCTCCGCAACCAGTCCGCTCCTGCAGTCCTGGCTCGCTCGCGGCAAGGACAAGGAGCCGTACCGGTTGTTTGCGGTCTCCAACTTCGCCTCCTTGGCTGCGCTTATCGCTTACCCGCTGCTGATCGAGCCGTTTCTGGGCACAGAGCAGCAGCGCATCGTATGGTCTGCGCTGTATGCGGCCTTTGCTGTCCTTTGCGGGATTGCGACTTGGCACAGCCGCGACGTTACTCTGTCGCGGGCCCTAGTGAACCCCACCGCTTCCGCTAAGTGGGAGTGGTTTGCGCTGGCGGCGATCGGCTCGATGCTGCTGCTTTCCATCACGAATCATGTAGACGCGAATGTCGCGGCCGTGCCCTTGATCTGGGTCCTGCCGCTCGCGATCTATCTGCTGAGCTTTGTCGTCACGTTCGGCGCGCGCAATATTTACCGGCAAGCGCTCTGGATACGCTTGCTCGCCTTCGCACTCGGAATCCTGGGCTATGCCATTTACAACATCAACGCGCAGGTACCGATACAAGTCAGTTTGACCATTTTTCTCTGCTGCTTGTTCGTGTGCTGCGTCTTCTGCCATGGCGAGCTGAACCGCCTGAGGCCGCCCGCAGAAACACTGACGAAGTTTTATCTGCTGATCGCGGCCGGCGGAGCCACCGGAGCGATTCTGATCGGTATCGTCGCGCCGCACGTATTCAGCGGAGTGTACGAGCTACCGGTCACGCTGCTCGCCACCGCCCTGCTGGCATTAGCGCTGACCTGGCACGGCCATCGCTGGCCGATTCGCCTGCTCTGGGTCGCCGTTTCCGGCTGCCTGGTAGCGGTGATCGTGATGAACGTCCAGGGTTATCGCGAGGGCACGCTTTCGCTGCGCCGCAGTTTTTATGGCTCTCTGCGCGTCGTTCAAACTCCGCGTGCCGGACCGGAGCAGCAGCGCATCCTGTTTCACGGCACGATCGAGCATGGTTCGCAGTTCCTGCAGCCGCCGCGCCGCCAACGTCCGACCGCGTATTACGGCCCGGATTCCGGAGCCGGAATTCTGCTGCGCGAGTGTTCTCCTTCTCCCAAGCGCGTTGCAGTCGTCGGTTTAGGCGCCGGCACCCTTGCCGCCTATGGAAAGCGTGGAGACGAATTCGATTTCTACGAAATCAATTCGCAAGTAGCCGACATCGCGCAATCGCTGTTTTTTTACACGCGCGAATCGCAGGCCCACGTCGAGATCAAGATTGGAGACGGCAGGCTTTTGCTCGAACGCGAGACAGCAGTACCGTTCGATGCGCTCGTACTCGACGCGTTTTCAGGCGACGCCATTCCCGTGCACCTACTGACCGCCGAGGCATTCCAGCTTTATCAACGTCACCTCGCGCCGGGCGGGACGATCGCATTTCATGTCTCCAATGATTTTCTGGATCTTGCGCCCGTCGTCAAACAGCTTGCCGCTCACGCTGGCATGCAGGCCGTGCTCGTGCATAATCACTCGGATGAGGATGACGCGATTCTGCCCGCCGACTGGATCTTGGTCACGCGGAATCGGCTGCTTCTCGACAACGCCAGCATTCAGGCACACGCCAAACCCGTCGCAACAAATTCACGCGCGCGGCTCTGGACCGATGACTACAACAACATTCTGCAAGTCTTCAAACCGCCCCGGATTCGCCGTTAAAACAAGCTATCGTCGTTGCGTGCGCGTGACGCGCACAAGCGTGACGAACGCGGCCGTCAACAGCGGAACAATGCAAAGAACATACGCCATGAACCCGGGCCACATGGTGAGATAGCGGCGAATCACCGGCACAAGTTCGGTTACCGCAAAGACGCACCAAAAAATCCACAGCACGAGAGCGATGATGACCGCAAACTTCCGGCGAGGCATGTCAGGCGATCATGCCGGCTCGCGTATTTTCGCACCGGGTCCTCTTCCGAAGAATGAGAGGACGCGGCGCGGGCGGGAATCGGCGATGGGCCGCGCACGCATCGGCCGCTCCTGCAGAATGAGATCGCTGGCCTGAACCAGCCGCTCGGCGTGGAACCAGCGCTGGAATGGCCAGTCATGCAGCACATTACAGATCGCAACCACGCTCATCCCTTGATGATGCGCCATCCAGCAGCGAATTACTTCGCCTTTGCGCGAGAAGAAGCCGCGGCGCGAAGCTTCCGTGTAGTCGACCGATTCATAAAAGCCGTATTCGGTCAGCCACTTCATGCGGCGCATGCGCACCAGGTTCTTTAACGCATTCACGGGATCCACCATCAGCGCCAGGCAGCTGGAATACGGCGAAATAACGAGAGAGCCGGAACGCGCGACATTCAACGCCAGGCCGGGAACGCCGAATGCGGAATACTGATAGTTCCCGTCCGCGTCCGTCTTGCGATAAGCGGCTTCCGAGATGCCCCATGGAACGCCGTGCCGTTCGCCATAGGCGCGCTGGGCACGAACCGCGCTGCGCACGGCCCGATCGAGCAACGTGTTGGGATGCGACCGCATCCACAGCACCGGCATCAGGTATTCGAACATCGTGCCCGTCCAGGAGATAAGCGTCTTCTCGCCTTCGCAGACGGTATGCTGACGGCCAAGCCGGAACCAGCCTTCTTGAATCAGATCGTCATTGGCGACCGCAATGAAGGTTGCGGTTCGTGCTTCGGATGCCAGCAGATCGTAGCAGGATGGATTGATTTTCCCGGCGGCAACATCGTAGCCGATCGAAAGCAGATTACGGCCGCGATTCACCAGTTCGGAGAAGCTCATCGCATGTACCAGACGGTCGCACGCGGCGACCAGGCCTTTCAGGCGAGCGTCTATCTCTTCGATCCGTTTGCTGCAGCCGGGAAGAGCGGCGCGCAACCGCTCGACCAGTTCACGCTCCGACGCGGTAGTCCGCTCGTTTCCCGCAATTTTCGTCAGCTGTTGTTCAACTTCGGCAAAAAAACTTGCAGCGCTCTGCGGCGTGAGAGCCTTATCGGGCGGCTCAAAAGGACCGGCGGGACTGCGCAGCGGCTCATACTCGGGCAACAACCACGGCATGATTGGGCGCGCGGCTTCACGCAGCGCTTCGAGACGAGCCCGCAGCTCCACCGCCCAGGAAACATGCTGCTTGGGATCAGGCGGCTTGATTGTCGCCAGCGGCTCGCTGCTGAATTTAAGCAGCTCGGGCAGCCACATCGGCGTGCCGTGGAGCTTCAAGATCGCTGCCAGCGCGCCCGGAGCCGTGTTCTTTTCGAGCATGCGCACGTGGTCTGCAATACCGGCGAGCGCGTTGTCGCTGATCAGCGGCTTGCGCAGCAGTTCCAGGCAGCCTTCTTTGAAACTCCAGAGCGATGCTATGAGATTTCCGCTATCCACGCTCGAAACAAAGCGCGGCTCGAGCGGCTTCAGAGTGATGTTGTCGTACCAGTTCAGGAAATGGCCATGCATGCGCTCGAGTTTGGAAAGTGTTGCGAGCGTCAGCTCATTTTGCCGAACGAACTCCGGCAGAGTCAGGTAGCCGAATTCGAGTGCCGCCTGGCGCGCGTTGAAGAGCAAGCCAAGATTCGTAGGTGAAAGGCGTTCCGCGATACGATATGGCTGCTCCTGTACGTTGTCCGGAATCAGCCAGTGATTCTTCTCGTTGCTGAATTCTGCAAAGTACCGCCAGGTGCGTAGAGCAAGGCCGCGCAGAAAGAGGCGGTCGTCTTCGGAAAGTTCCTGCATCTCGTGCGGCGAACGATTCAGCCAGTTTGAAATCAGCGTCGAGCAGGCCCAGAGCACCAGGAAAGGTAGCGCATAAGGCGCAGCCTGCGGCCGGAAGATCAGGCCAAGTCCGATGACAATCGCCACCAGCGGCATCCACGCAAGATAAACGTCGACGGGAGTGCGCTTGCGGATTCCCAGTTCGGCTTCCGTAGCCGTTTCCCATTCGAGCAGCCGCGTATGCGTGATTGAGCTTCTGATAATCGTGCGTACGATGGCGTCGATCGCCACCAGAGCCTGATGCGCGAGAAACGCGATGTTGAGAGCAATGCTCGCGTGCGATGTTAGAAAATCGCCGAGGGCATCGCGCAGGACAACCCAGCGCTTAGCGGATATAGCGCGAACGATCGCAAAAATCAGGCGGAAATAGATCGGAAGAAAGAGCAGCGCGAGCGTGACTAGCGTCCAAAAGCGCGGACCGCCCGGCAGCCAGAACCAGCCAGCGATGAGGAGCGCAAATGTGGCCGGCTCGACCAGGCTGCGGCGCAGATTATCGACAATTTTCCAGCGCGAGATAAGCGAAGTCGGGTTCTCCACCTGGCGCCCTGATTCGTCGGGTACGCGATTGAAGATCCAGCGGACAATCTGCCAGTCCCCGCGCAGCCAGCGGTGTTTACGACGGTTGTAGGCGCTGTAGTGGGATGGATAATCGTCGATGACTTCGATATCCGAGGCGAGACCGGCGCGCGCATAGGCGCCTTCGATCAGGTCGTGGCTGAGCAGTGCATTACGCGGGAAGCGATGTTCCAGCACGGCACGCAAGGCATCCACATCGTAAATGCCTTTACCAGTGAAAATGGCTTCGCCATAGAGATCCTGATAGACGTCCGATATGGCACGCGAGTAGATGTCGAAACCGGTCTGCCCGGAGTAGATACTCGCCAGGCGCGAGCGTGACGCCGAATGAACACTGATGCCGACACGCGGCTGCAGAATGCCGTAGCCGCTGACCACAATGTCCAACTCGGGATCGATAACGGGCCGGTTGAGCGGATGCGCCATGGTGCCGATCATCTTTTGCGCGGAGCCGCGTGGAAGTTGCGTATCGGAATCGAGTGTCAGCACGTACCGTATGAACGGCAGCTTCGCCATATCGCCGGTCTTCACCGGGAACGGATCGAAGGTGTTACGCAGAAGTTGATTGAGGTCGAGCAATTTGCCGCGCTTGCGCTCCCATCCCATCCAGGCGCCCTCGCGCGGATTGTAGACACGATGGCGGTGAAAAAGATAAAAGCCACCGTAGGGCTCGGAACTATAACGCGTATTGAGCTCGTCAATGAGGTCGATGGCAAGATCCACTCGCCGGTCCTGTTCGCCGGCGGGCTCGGCAGTATCGGGCAAGTCGGTCAGCAGCGCGTAAAAGATGTTCGGATCGCGATTCACCAGGTAACGCACTTCGAGATCTTCGACAAGCTGCCGGATCTGCTTATCGTTGATAAGCAGCGTCGGAATAGCGACCATGGTGGCTGCGGATGGATCGACCGCTTTCGCGAAATCGAGTTTCGGCAGCGGGTGCGGCGTCAGAACGGAGGTGACCAGGTAGTTGATGAATTCGACCGCGGCCTGCGTTGCCGGTATGAGCAGCAGCAGCGCGCCGGCCACCAGGCCGAAGCCGGTCTGCGTGCGCACGATGCTCATGATGAGCGTGACAACGGTGATCAACGCCACGATCTCGATGCCCAGAATGTACACTTCGTCGGGATAGCGGCGGAAAAGGCGCTGCAACGATGAACCGAAGGTGGGCCGGTAGCCTGCCCCCCGCTGCAATTCGGATATGCCGGCAGGATCGAGCAAGTAGTATCCGACATGCCGCAGACGGTCCCGCATCGCTTCCGTGGTATCGGGTTCAATCACCGCCTCTCGCGCAAGCTTCACCACGATGCGCGCAAGCTCCAATTCGCTTACGTCCGAATGTTCAGCAATTTTTGCGATTCTGAGCCGGTACTGCTCGCGGCTTTCGAAATCCATGCGCGCGTAAACGCCGGCGGGATCCTCGAGCAGCGTCCGATGCACAATCGAAAGCGATTCGAGTATGCCTCCCCATTCGCTCTGGCCGATCACGCGCAGGCTGGTAATGATATTGCCTAGGCCCAGGCTCGGCGCATCTTTTCCCTGCGCCCGGAATGCGACTAGCGCCTGCGGCCCCAGCTCGGCTGTTTGTTCGAGCAGAGCGATCTTTAGCGCGTCGAGCATCCCGCCGAGTTCCGCCAGGCGCAGCGGCTCCGTCTCTTCGACAGCAGCGATGAACTCGGCAATGTTTTTCTCGTCCAGGCGGTTGTGAGCAGCGGCGAGCAACGTGCGCGCCAGCACAATCACACGCGGAATCGAGTCCTCAGTGGATGTACGCACACCCGGCATGCGCGAAAGCGGACGAAGCGTATCATGGACCGATTCAAGATCTGTGCGGACCAGGCGGAAATTATCGTAGAGCCAGCGCAGATCTTCCGAAGGCTCATCCGAGCGCAGCGCATAAAGATCCGATTCCAGCCTCGAAAGGCGGTGCCGTAAATCTTTATATATCGAGCGCGGCCTTCTCGAGCGCTTCTTGCCGGTAATCCAGGAGCACGAACGGGCGGCGCGCTCCGCCTCCGCGCGAACATCTACAGCCTCAGGTACGCTGGGCTCGTTGCGCAGGTGCGACGCTATCCGGATTGCGGCTTGTGCGGACGATTCGGCCATGAATTCTTATCTGTAACTGGAGGCCTGCAGCTCGAACATCTCTGCGTAGATGCCTCCGCGGTCCATCAGGCGGTCGTGGCTGCCTTCTTCGGCTATTCTTCCATTTTCCAGCACGATGATGCGCTCTGCCATACGCACCGTCGAAAACCGATGCGAAATGAAAAGCGCCATCTTTCCCTCGGTCAGTTCGTTGAAGCGCTCAAAAACTTCGTATTCGGCTTTCGCATCGAGGGCGGCAGTCGGTTCGTCGAGAACCAGCACCTGCGCTTCACGCAGATAGGCGCGGGCAAGAGCAAGTTTTTGCCATTCACCGCCCGACAGATCCACTCCGCCTTCAAAACGCCGCCCGAGCATCTGCTCGTAACCATACTGGAGCTTTTGAATCACACCGTCGGCCAGGCTCTTTTCAGCCGCGGCCTGAATGCGCGCGTCGTCCTGCAGATATTCGATACGCCCCACCGCGATGTTTTCGCGTGCCGTCATTTCGTAGCGCATGAAGTCTTGAAAGATGACGCCGATCTCCTGGCAAAGATCCTCAATGCTGTACTCGCGCAGATCGACACCGTCGAGCAAAACCTGGCCGGCGGTCGGATCGTAGAGGCGTGTCATCAGTTTGACGATGGTCGTTTTTCCTTGCCCGTTCTGGCCGATCAGAGCGATACGCTCGCCCGGCTCGAGCCGGAAATTCAGGTTGTCCAGAATGAGACGCTCGGTACCGGGATATTTGAACACAACATTGCGAAATTCGAAGCCTTCCCGCATCGGCCGGGGCGCGGGCAGCGCATTGGGCTTAGAAACAACAGTCGGTTTCATCTCGAAGAAGGCGAGCAGGTCGGTCAGGAAGAGCGCCTGGTCGGCAATACCGGAAAGCAGCGAAAAGATCTGCGAAATGTTGTTTGACGTGTTCATTACCGCCGTAGTGAGCAGTTGAAAATCGCCGAACGTGGTGCGCCCCATGGCGGTCTGGTAGATGACCCAGACATACGTGGAATAGTAGCCGGCGGTGCTTAGGATCGACAGTGGCGTGGCGGCGAGCAGCCTGCGCCGCGAGAGTGCAAGATTCTGATCCAGGATTTCGTTCGAGATGTTCGTAAAACGATTCGTCAGGTATTCGCTCAGGCCGAACAGCTTGAGTTCCTTGGCTGCTTCCTTGCTGCCTCCCACCTGGCGCAGGTAGTCGAGCTGGCGCTTGGCAGGCGTCTGGCGGAAATTCAAAGCGTAATTGAGAAACGCGAAATGGCTTTCGCCGAGAAACGCCGGCAACAGGCAGACGACCAGGATCAGCAGCAGCAACGGGCTGTAAAAGAGGAGAATGCTCGAGAACGCAACGGTCGTCACCACCTGCTGGAACAGACGGCCGAGGGATTGGATCATGCCCAGGCGATCAGTTGCCTGCACCCGTGCACGCTCGAGCCGATCGTAAAACACCGGATTTTCGTAAGCCTGCAGATCGAGCGCTGAGGCGTGCTCCATCACCTGCACACTGACGTAGCGCGTGTAGCGGTCGGCGAGCACGCGATCGTAATAATCGATCGTCCGGCCAAAAACGTTGCCAAGTACGACAAGTCCGAATTCCAGCGCAACCAGCCACCACAGGTGCGTTGTAACGTCAGCATAAGACTGCTGGTGCTTGGCTATCGCGGCTACCAGGTCAAGAATGTACTTGCCGACTACCGATGCGCCGGCGGGCACCAGCGCCGCCAGTACACGAAACAGGAGCCCCAAGGAAACCACCCACGGACCGGAATCCCACACAATGCGCAGCACCGGAGGGATATTTTTCATTGCCTGCACGCGGTCGCGCCAGGCGTGGGCGGATGTCTGTTTTGTTTCTTCAGTCACGCCGATTGCGAAGGAGATTGCACAAAGTTCTGCGCAACGAAGCCTACTGTCTAGTTTAGACCGGGGAATAAGCCGTTCCCGGCTGGCAAGTGATAGCCTGAAGAGCGCGTTTTATGGGCGAGAACGACAGCGGGTCGAATTACGAGCGCACTCCGGTCCCCGCCGGATTCCGCAGCGGGGTCATTACTGCCATCACGGTGGTACTCGGCTTCTCGTTCCTTTTCCTGCGCTCCTGGGCGTTCGAGCTGCCCGGAGAATGGACCGCCTCGGGCGCTCTTGCGGCCGTTCTGTTGCTGGTATCCGTCGGACTGCAACTGACTTCTCTATGGCGGTCGTTGCAGTTGAAAGATGAACACGCATTGGAATATCGACGGACGCTGCGCTGGTTTCTGGCTTCGATCCTCGTACTGTTGGTGAGTCTGGTTACCGCCGCGCTGTCCTATTCAGAATTGATCAAGTTTTAGAACGTTTGATACGATCGCTCGCATGCGGATCGTTCTCTTCGCGCTTTTCGTTGCTCTCTGTGTTTCGCCTCTGCGCGCCGCCGACAAGGCGCTGGAAATATTCGTTGTCGACGTCGAAGGCGGCCAGGCGACCTTGTTCGTTCCGCCGCATGGCCAGTCGCTGCTGATCGATACCGGCTGGGGCTATAACGCTTATCGCGACGCGAACCGCATCGCCGCGGCGGCGAAACTGGCCAAGATCAAAAAAATCGATTATGTCCTGATCACGCATTTCCATTCCGATCACGTCGGCGGCGTGCCGCAGCTCTTGCAGAAGATCCCCGTGGGCACGTTTATCGACCACGGAGAAAACCGCGAAACCTCAAAGACAAGCGCCACGCTTTATCGCGAATATCAGGACGCAATTCGCGGGCACGAGCATATTGTTCCCAAGCCCGGCGATCGTTTAAAGATTAAGGGATTGGACGTGACCGTCGTCTCTGCGGACGGGAATCTGATTGAGAATCCGCTGCCCGGCGCGGGTCAAAAGAATACCGCCTGCGAAGGCGTGCCGAAAAAAGAAACGGATCCCAGCGAAAATGCGCATTCGCTCGGCACAGTCATCAAGTTTGGCGATTTCCGCGTGGTCGATCTGGGCGATCTGACCTGGAACAAAGAGCTCGAGCTGATGTGCCCGGTGAACAAGATCGGCAAAGCGGATTTGTTTGTGGTTTCGCATCATGGATTATTTCAAAGCAACAGCCCGGCGCTCGTGCACGCAATTGCACCGCGCATTGCCATCATGGACAACGGCGCGAAGAAAGGCGGCTCGCCCGCAGCATGGGATGTGGTGAAGTCGTCGCCTGGTCTGATCGATCTATGGCAGCTTCATTTTGCCGACGAGGGCGGCGCTGAGCACAACACATCCGATCCGTTCATCGCGAATACCAGTGAGGCGGATACGGGATTTTATTTGAAAGTGACGGCCCAGCAGGACGGCAGTTTTGAGATTTACAATCCGCGCAACAAGTTTACGAAGAAGTATGAGGCCGGCAAATAAGAATCACTGGATATAAGCTCCTGGAGCTGACATCTGGTGAGAGATTCCGAACTCCGTTGCAAGAGGCGCAAGTCGAGTATCCGCAGTCCATAGCTTCATTCCGTCTACCAGCGCCGAGGCGAGCAGATGAAGATCAATCCACCCGACGCCTCGACCGTATAAGTTGCGGCTCAGAACGAATTCAACGACTTCAGCGTGAGCGATTGTCTTCGCATACTTTATCTGTTCATATTCCCTGAGGAGCTTCCGGCCGCCTCCAGCGTCGCCACATAACAGTTCCCCATAGACCAACTCATGACCCGCCGCTTGTTCTGCTGCCAGCAAGGCGTCGAGTTCGAGGGAGTAAGGGCTTCGATTCGCGAAAAACCGGAGCCACACAGAAGTATCAACCAGAACCATCAATGTTTGCGACGCTTGAGGACTACTTGTTCACGTCTTCTAGGAACATCTTTAACCTCAACCTCGCTGCCGCGCAATGCTCGCAGACGCTGATAGGCCGCATGCCGAACCAGAGCTTCCAAACCCAGGCGGACAGTGTCGGTGTCGGTGGTTGCTCCGGATGCTTCCTTCGCCTTGCGCAAGAGTTCGTCGTCAACATGCAGGGTCTTTTTCATACATCCGATTGTGCCATAAACATATGGCATAAAATGCCAGCTGCGCGTGCTGGTTGCGGTCTTTAGAGCAACTCACCCGAAGAAGTCGCGCACCTTCTCGAACACGCTCTTCTCGTGCGGAGCGTTTTCTACCGGCAGCAGTTCTTTCAGCTGCTCGAAGACGCGCCGCTGCTCGCGTGTGAGTTTTTTAGGCACCTGCACATCGACATGGACATACAGGTCACCGCGCGCACGGCTGTTCAGTTGCGGCACACCTAAACCACGCATGCGGAACGTCGCGCCGCTTTGCGTGCCTTCGGGAATCTTGATAGTTTGCGCGCCGTCGAAGGTATCGATCTCGATCTCTGCACCAAGTACCGCCTGCGCGATGTTGATCGGAAGCGTGCAATGCAGTTCGCTGTCGCGCCGTTCAAAGACCGGATGGTCGGCTACCTTGATCACGACGTAGAGGTCGCCCGGCTGGCTGCCTGCAGGACCGGGATTGCCCTCGCTGCTCAAGCGCAGCCGGGTGCCGTTATCCACACCCGGCGGAATATTTACTTTCAGCTTCTTCTCCGTCCGGTGGTACCCTTCGCCCCGGCACTGGGTGCAGACCTGCCGGATCACCTTGCCGCGGCCGCTGCAGCTTGGGCACGTCTTGCGGATGGAAAGAAAACTCTGCTGATAGAGAACTTCGCCGCGGCCGCCGCAGGTGGCGCAGGTCACCATGCCGCCGTTCGGCTCGCCGCCGGTTCCCTGACAGCGCGAGCAGGCTTCCATGCGTGGAATCTGCAGATCGGCCGCCATGCCGCGAATTGCGTCCTCGAAACCGATCTCGAGATCGTAGCGGATGTCCTCGCCGCGCTGCACTCGCTGCCCGCGCCCGCGTCTGCTCCCGAAAAGATCGCCCAGACCGAACAGGTCGCCCAGGATATCTTCAAATCCGCCAAAAGTTGAAGGATCGAAGCCAGGCGCGCCTCCGCCATTTACGCCCTGGTGCCCGTAGCGGTCGTAGGCAGCTCGCTTCTGCGGATCGCTCAGCACGGCATACGCTTCCGCAGCCTCTTTAAATCTCTCCTCAGCCTGGTGATCGCCCGGATTGCGGTCCGGATGGTATTGTAGCGCCAGCTTTCGATAGGAGCTTTTCAACGTCCCATCGTCGCAATCGCGCGAAACGCTCAGGATTTCGTAATAATCTCGTTTGGCAACACTCATCGGCATACTGCGACAACGACTCGCAAAATCATTTCCTCAGGGCCCTGGTTCACGAATTGACGGCGACCTTCACCATCGCTGGGCGAAGCAGCTTGCCTTTGAAGTAGTAGCCGCGCTGATATTCATCCAGAATAGTCTGGTCGGGATGGTCCTTCGTATCGACCATTTCCACAGCATGGTGAATATGCGGGTTAAAAACAGGCACATCGCTTGTGATCGGCTCCAGTCCGAGCTTGCTCAGTGTTTCCAAAAGCCGCTGGTAAATCAGTTCCATGCCCCGCGCATATTTCTTATCCGCGGTTTCGGTTTTGAGTGCCCGCTCGAAGTCGTCCAGCACCGGCAGCAGCGCCTTCACGGTGCTCATCGTGGCGTATTCGGCCAGTTCCCCACGCTCGCGCTCGTTTCGACGCCGGTAGTTTTCGAACTCGGCCTGGCGCCGCTGCAAGAGCTCCTGCAGTTCTTTTTTCTCTTTGCTTAAGCGGTCGCGCTCGGCAACCAGTTCGCCGAGAGATAGCGTCGTATCGGAGGCCGGAGTCAGCTCAGGCTGCTCCAGAAGATCTTCAGCGACAGCATTGTTGTTATTTTCAGATTCCATGACAAATACGCAGAGGGATGCGAGGGATCGGCCGAGCCCTCCTTTTTCAGCGTAGCAGAAAATCAGATATGCAGATGAGCCCGCGTTTTTATCAGCGCGGCGAAGATTTCATAGGAGGAGACGCACTTTGACCCCTATTGAGCAGGGTGTAAACCCGGCGGTCGTGCCTCAAAGAAGGCTGTTTACCGGCGCCTTGCTGCCCGCCATCGGCCTCGGCACGTTCGGCTCCGACCACGTTTCGGCGCCCGCGGTGGCCGAGGCTGTCGAATACGCCGCGCGCGTGGGCTACCGTCACTTCGATTGCGCGGCTGTTTACGGGAACGAAGCCAGAATCGGTGCCGCATTTCGACAAATCTTCGCCACAGGCATCGGACGCGACGAAGTTTGGATTACCTCCAAGCTCTGGAACGATAAGCATGCCGAAGAGGATGTCATTCCGGCTTGCCGCCGATCGCTGGCCGATCTGGGGCTCGACTATCTGGATCTCTATCTGGTGCACTGGCCGTTCCCCAACTTTCACCCGCCCGGCTGCGACGTTTTTTCCCGTAGCCCGGATGCGCGTCCTTATAGACACGAGAATTTCATGCGGACCTGGCGGCAGATGGAGAAGCTGGTCGATCTGAAGCTGGTACGCCACATCGGCACTTCCAATATGACCATCCCAAAGCTCGAACTGTTGTTACGCGATGCCCGCATACCGCCCGCTGTGAACGAAATGGAATTGCACCCGCACTTCCAACAACCCGAGTTGTTTGAATTCGTGCGCGCGCGCAGCATCGAGCCCGTTGCTTATTCGCCGATCGGGTCTCCGGCACGGCCCGCTCGCGATCGTACGCCGGACGATACGGTCGATACCGAGGATCCGATCATCGTGAGCATTGCGCGGCGCCTAAACGCTCATCCGGCGGTCGTGTGCCTGAAATGGGCCGTACAGCGAGGCCAGACGCCAATCCCGTTTTCAACCAATCGGCGCAACATATTAAGCAATCTCCAGGGCATCGTGAGCGAGCCGCTGACGGACAGCGACATGCGCGAGATTTCAGCCATCGACCGGAACTGCCGCTTGATCAAGGGCCAGGTCTTTCTCTGGCGCGAAGGACAGAGCTGGCAAGATCTCTGGGATTTGGACGGAACAATCGCGCGTTAGCAACCGTTTCCTGTGGTGATACCACAGCGCGTCGTGCTACGCTGATGTGGCAATCGCACAGGAGCCAGCTTGTCCGAATCCAAACTCGACCTTTTGCAGGGAACGCTCGACGTCATGGTCCTGCAAACTCTCGCCGCGCTCGGTGCGCAGCACGGCTATGGCATCGCGCGCCGCATTGAGCAGGTCAGCGGCGACCAGGTTTTACTCAACCAGGGCACGATTTACGCGTCCCTTGTACGGTTGCAGCAGCGCGGCTGGATTTCCGCAAAATGGGGAACTTCCGACAACAACCGTAAGGCGAAGTTTTACTCGATCACGACGCGGGGGCGAGCGCAGCTCAGCCACGACACGGCCTATTGGCAGCGTTTGTCGGATGTGATGGCGCGCGTGCTGGCGATCGCGCCGGAGGGCAAGTCCAATGCGTGAGTTTTGGGCGCGTCTGGCTTCGTTCCTCAAAAAAAGCAGCCGCGATCGCGAACTGGCCGCCGAAATGGAGCTGCACCTAGCGCTCGCGGTCGAGGAAAACATTGCGCGCGGGATGACCGAAGCCGAGGCACGCCGGCAAGCCATGCTGCGCTTCGGCGGTTGGGAAGCGGCCAAAGAAGAGCAGCGCGATGCGCGTTCGCTGCCGTTCTTTGAGACTTTGCTGCAGGATCTCCGCTATGCGCTGCGCGGCATGCGCCGCGAGCCCGGCTTTACCGCATTTGCTCTCCTGATCGTGGCTCTCGGAATCGGCGCGAGCACAACCGTTTTCAGCGTGCTGAGCACGGTTCTTCTGCAACCGCTGCCGTTTCACGATCCCGAGCGCCTGGTCTGGGTCTCCAATGCGCCGCCGGACGAAGGCATGTCGGCGCAAACGCTACAGGTGCTGCCGTTTCTCGCGTTTCGCGAGCGCAACCACTCCTTTTCCGATATGGGCGCCTATTTCGCGTTTTATGGCGTGGGCGACAGCAAGCTCGAAGTTAACGGCGAAAGCGAGCGGCTGAACGCCCTGCCCGTTTCGCAGAATTTCTTCCCACTACTCGGCATACAGCCCATACTCGGCCGCCAGTTCAATGCCGAAGAGTGCAAATGGAACGGGGCCAAGGCTGCGCTGCTCAGCTATGGCCTTTGGAAGCGGCGCTTCGCTTCCGATCCGCAGATCGTCGGCCGCGCCATTACGCTCGATGATTCGCCGGTTACCGTCGTGGGCGTGCTGCCCGCTTCTTTCGATTTCGGCTCTGTCTTCGCTCCCGGCACGCACATGGATTTATACGTTCCGTTTCCGTTGACTCCCGAGACGGATCGCTGGGGCAACACGATTGCCGTGGTAGGCCGTTTGAAACCGGGTGTGACCATCGCGCAGGCACGGGCGGAAGCAACCGTTCTCGGCGACCGTATTACAAAAGAACCGCACAAGGGCAACGACATCACGCCGCAGCTCATGAATCTGCGAGAACGAGTGAGCGGGCGTGTTCGGCCGGCCCTGATCGTGCTGGCGTTTGCAGTGGGCGCAGTGATGCTGATTGTCTGCGCGAACCTGGCAAATCTGTTACTCGCGCGCGGCACGGCACGCCAAAAAGAATTGGCCATCCGCAGCGCGCTCGGCGCAGGCAAGAAACGATTGGTGCGGCAGATCCTGACGGAAAGCCTGCTCCTGTCCTTCTGCGGCGCGGTGCTCGGAGCGGGGCTGGCCTGGGCGGGTACGAGCGCGCTTGCGCATCTCACCACGTTCAATATTCCGCTGCTCACGGATGTCCACCTCGACGTGAGCGCATTGCTCTTCACGCTCCTGCTCACGGTCATCAGCGGACTTGTTTTCGGCCTGATACCCGCGCTGCAGGTGCCCCGGCTGGCAGTCAACGAAACACTAAAGGATCAGCATCGCGGCTCGACCGATTCGCGCCGCCACTCCTGGATTCGCGGCGCGCTGGTGATCTCCGAAATTGCGTTTGCCTGCATTCTGCTGGTTGGCACGGGTCTGCTCGTTCGCAGCTTTCTGCGCGTGCTCGATGTGAATCTCGGATTTCAGCCCGCGCGCGCCGCTGCTTTGAGAATCGACCCGAATATACAGGATCAAAACAAAGCGATGGCGTTTTTCAACGAAGCTCTGCGCCGCGTGCGCGAGCTGCCGGGCGTGGAAACGGCCGGAATGATCGATTCCTTGCCGCTCGGCCGCAACCGAACCTGGGGTTTAGGCGCGCAGGGAGTCGTCTATAAGCGCGGCGAGTATCCGCTGGCGTTCGTGCATATCGTTACCGACGGATATCTGAAAGCAGCAGGGATCTCGCTGCGGGCCGGCCGGGACTTCAGCCTTACCGATACACGTACCAGCGAACAGGTAGTTCTGGTGAACGAGACATTCGCACGCAAGTTGTGGCCCGGCAAAGACCCGTTGGGCCGCTTGCTGGCCGGCCAAGTACCGTTTCGCGTGATCGGCGTGGTAAAGGATGTGCACCACCTCGGCCCGGAGCAAACCTCCGGAAACGAGGTTTACTTCTCGGTGCGGCAGGTGCCCGATTACGGTTCCATGAATCTGGTGGTGCGCTCACGCCTGGATATGCAAACGCTCACCTCGAAGGTGCGCCGCGTGCTGTTGCCCATTGCGCCGCGTCTTCCTAAAGAGCAGTTTTTGCCGCTGCAGGATCTGGTCGATCGCGCCGTCTCGCCGCGCCGCTTTACCGTGCTGCTGCTCTCGGGCTTTGCGCTGTTCGCTCTGATTCTGGCCTCGCTCGGGATCTACGCCGTCATTGCGTATTCGGTCGGGCAACGGACGCAGGAGATCGGGATTCGCATGGCGCTGGGCGCATCGCCCGGCATTTTGCAGAAGAACATTCTTTCGCAGACGCTTCTGCTGGCAGCCGGAGGATTACTGGTTGGCGCGGCTGCCGCCCTGATGCTGACACGTGCGCTAAAGGGACTGCTTTATGGTGTTACCGCAGGCGATCCGGTCACATTTACAGGAATGCTGCTTGTGCTGTTATGCGTAGCCGCGACGGCCGGTTATCTGCCGGCGCGCCGCGCCTCCCGCATCGATCCGATGATCGCTTTACGAGCCGAGTAATCGCCGCGTCACCATCCGACGCGTAAGCCAAAGCGTATACTTCGTTGGTCGGCGAGCGTGCCGGCAGAACTGGAGGTTTGCATGAACGCGGCATCGTTGACGTTCAAGTCCGGATCACCCAAGTGGGGAGTGTTCGTTACATTGAATGCCTCAGCTTTGAACGTTAGCTTCACGGCCTCCGTAATCCGGAAGTCGCGGAAGAGACTCAGATCGTTATTTATCACGCCGCGCCCACGAAGTACATTGCGGCCCAGACTACCGAAACGAGCCGTATTCACCGGCGCGAACGAGCTCACGTCGTAGTATTCCTGTAAACCGCCCAGCTTATGAACCGGTCCGACAAGATCGGCCGTTTGCGTGTTGCCGGGCGCGTTCAGCGCTGTGCCATCGGCGGTGATCGTGATAGGATTCCCCGAATAAATCGCGATGATACCGTTCGCCTGCCATCCACCCAGGATGATATTGCCGATTCCGCTGTTCAGATACTTTTTATTCTTCCCAAACGGAAATTCGTAGACATAACCGAGGTGGAAATTGTGAGTCCGGTCATAACCGGCCGTTGCGCGATTGCGGCCGAGAATCGGAGCGTAATTCCAGGTAAGGCCAGTCCAGCCGTCGTCATCGGTGTAGTTGATGGCATGCGACCAGGTGTATGCGCCTTGCAAGGTAAGCCCGCCTCCGACCCGGCGCGTCAGCGACGCCTGCAGCGCATGATAATTTGCGCCAACAAAACCGTTCCAGAACAACGTGTCAGCCGTACGGCCGAATTTCTGGAAAAACGGCTGTCCGGCTTGTCCTGTACCGGGAGCGGCAGCGTTGCCGTTCCAGTCAGCGAACGAGTCCACAGTGAGAGTGCCTACGTAGCCAACAGAAGCGTCGAGCTTCCAGGGAAGCTGCTTTTCCACGATGAAGTTCCAGGATTGAATATAGCCGCGCCGGAGATGCCCGTCTGTGATAAAGCGCATGGTGGCGGAAGGCGGCAGCGGCACCCTGCCGGTGCTTTCATCGGGCCCGACCACAGGCGGTATACCTTGCGACATGGTGTCGTACGGCACATAACTGTTTGCTTGACTGAACGTATCGCCGACGGTGAGTGGATAGAAGCCGCGCAGCGGACGCGAGAGCGGTAACGGATCGCGTGTGATCCCGTAGCCGAAGCGAACCACAGTCGTGTCGTTCGCACGATAAGCGAAGCCGACCCGCGGGCTGAACATCTTATGACTGACGGTCACGCCGAGATCTTTGGGCAGGCCACCCGCTCCGCCCAGCGTCACGATATTGGTGTTCGGATCATATTCCTCGATGCCGCCACGTCCGGCACGGGTCATGATCGGATAGAGTTCGTAGCGCAAGCCGAGTGTGGCAGTCAACTTTGGCGTGATTTGCCAGCGATCACGGAAATACCACCCGAACTGCCATTCGTAGGTGGTCATCTTCTCGTATTGAATGCTTCTGCCGACGCTCGAGGTAAGGCCAAGCAAAAAACCTGCATAGGCGTTGAACTGCGTTGGCGTAAAGCTCGAGCTGTTGATCGACGTCGTGCCTTCGAAGAAATCCAACTCGCCGCGCGGCCCAGCGCCTAATTCTGGCTGCCAGTGATTCAGATGGTGGCGAATGCCGTCGAATCCCATCCGAAACTCGTGCGAGCCGTGAATGATGGCGAAGTTCTGGCTCGTCGCGAAACTTTGATCATTGCGAAATGCCGGCATCCAGCTATTGTCGTTTCCAATGTGGGTGTACCCGCTGATCTGGAAGTACGGTAATCCGCTCTCGCGGATATCAGTGCCATTAGTTCCCGGAATCCCGAAAACCTCGGAACCCCAGTTCTTACCGAAATCCGCGCCATAGTCGATGTGCCCTAAGCGCGTGAAGCCATAGGTTGCATCGTAGATCTTGTTAGCGCTGAGCGTGTACGTATAGCCTACGGTGGCAATGTTCACAGAGGTATCGCCTATCCCGGGGCCGCCATCGCAAAGACAGGGACCGCCCGCGGCACC
>DATBGM010000134.1:0-12942 GCA_036557945.1 Bryobacteraceae bacterium
CGGCAAAAGTAGAGCCAAAACAACTGACCGCAGAGACAAAAGCCGTCGGTCCGCACGCGCAGCTCGTTCCATTACGCGGCGTGGCCGCGCGCATCGCGGAAAACATGGCGGCGAGTCTTTCCATTCCGGTCGCTACCTCGCAGCGCCAGATTCCCATGCGCGTTATCGAGGAAAATCGCAATACCATCAATAAACAGCGCGCTCTCTACGGCCGCAGCAAGCTGAGTTTCACGCATCTGATCGCGTGGGCCATCGTGAAAGCCCTCAAGACGAATCCCTCGCTGAATCACGCGTTCGCAGAAAACGGCGGCGAGCCGTTTCGCGTCGTTCACAGCCAGGCCAATATCGGACTCGCGGTCGACGTGGCGGGCAAAGATGGCTCGCGTTCGCTCAAAGTTCCGAATGTCAAAAATGCCGATGCAATGAACTTTGCGCAGTTCGTTGCCGCTTACGACGATATCGTTGCCCGCGCCCGCGCGAACAAACTCCAGATCGCCGACTTCGAAGGCACCACGATTTCCCTTACGAATCCGGGCACGGTCGGAACGCTCGGCTCAATTCCTCGTTTGATGCCCGGACAAGGCGCCATTATCGCAACCGGCGCCATCGACTATCCCGCCGAATTTGCCGGCGCCAGCACCGAAACAAAGGCTGTGCTCGGGTTGAGCAAAGTGCTTACGATCACCTGCACCTACGATCACCGCATCATTCAAGGGGCAGAGTCGGGCGCCTTTCTCGCGAAAATGCAGCAGCTTCTGCTCGGTCAGGAGGCGTTCTACGAAGGGATTTTCCATGATCTGAGGATTCCGTACATGCCGGTGCTCTGGCAGGCGGATCAGCAGATCACACCCGGCCGCTACAGCGGCGCCCCCACCAACACCGACGTCGCAAAAGAAGCCGCCGTCATCCAGCTCATCAACGCCTACCGCATTCGCGGGCATCTGCTGGCAAATACGAATCCGCTCGGCAACGATCCGGCCTATCATCCCGATCTCGATCCGGCGAGCTACGGTCTTTCCATCTGGGATCTCGATCGCGCGTTTCTGGCGGGCGCCGTAAAAGCGCCGAGCGGCGCGATTGCTTCCTATATGCAGCCGTTCGAGACACTGCGCGAGATTCTCGAACGCCTGCGCACGACCTATTGCGGTTCGATGGGCGTCGAGTACATGCACATCCAGAATCCGCAGCAGAAGCAATGGCTGCAGGATCGCATGGAAAGCACAATGAACAACTGGAAGCTCGACGATGCCGTGCGCCGCCGCATTCTGCACCGGCTGATTCAGGCCGAAGAGTTCGAGCATTTTCTGCAAACGCGTTTTGTCGGTCAGAAACGTTATGGGCTCGAGGGCCTCGAGAGCACCATCGTCGCGCTCGACGAACTGCTCGAACATGCCGCCAATGACAGCGCCCACGAAGCCGTCATCGGCATGGCGCATCGCGGGCGCTTGAACGTGCTCGCCAACGTGGTCGGCAAGTCGATGGCGCAGGTCTTCTCCGAATTTGAAGGCGAGCCCGATCCGGAGAGCGTGCAAGGCTCGGGCGACGTCAAGTACCACCTCGGCGCAAGCGGCATTCACCGTTCCACCCTCGGCAAAGAGATTCTGGTCTCGGTCGCATTCAATCCGAGCCATCTCGAAGCGGTCGATCCCGTTGTCGAGGGCCTGGTCCGTCCGAAGCAGGACCGTATCGGCGACGAAAAACGAGAGCGCGTCATCCCGATTCTGGTTCACGGCGACGCCGCGCTGATCGGCCAGGGCGTCGTTGCTGAAACACTGCAGATGTCGCTGCTCGAAGGTTTCACCACCGGCGGCACGATTCACGTCGTCACCAATAATCAGATCGGTTTCACAACAAATCCGATCGACGGCCGCAGTAGTATGTATTGCACCGACGTCGCGCTTTCGGTCCAGGCGCCGATTTTTCACGTCAACGCGGATGATCCCGAAGCCTGCCTGCGCGCCGCGCAGCTTGCCTACGATTTTCGCCAGCGTTTTAAGCGTGATGTGGTGATCGACCTTATCGGTTATCGCCGCCAGGGTCATAACGAAGCCGATGACCCGAGCTACACGCAGCCGGTAATGTACCGCAAGATCAAGAACACGCCGAGCGTCGCCACTCAATACACCGAGCGGCTCGTGCGCGAGAAATTCATCGAACCCGACCTCGCCGAAAGCCTGCGCGCGCAAGCTCGCAACCGCCTGAACGAGACCTACGACGAAGCCAAAAAAAATCGCGAGCAGTTCACTATTGAAGAATTCGCCGAGGTGCCGGTCGAGCAGGTGATGCAGCCGAGCCCGTCGACTGCTGCCGATTACAACACGCTCGTCAAAGTGATCGAGAAATGCACGACACTGCCCGAAGATTTCCATCTGCACCCTAAGTTGAAAACGCTGCTGGATCGCCGCCGCGAAGTACTGCGGGGCGCCGGGATCGATTGGGGTTTTGCCGAGACGCTTGCCTTTGGCAGCCTCGTTCTCGAGGGCACGCCCGTCCGCCTGAGCGGCGAAGACGTATCGCGCGGGACATTTACTCAGCGCCATCTTGAATTCAGCAATTACGAAACCGGCGAAGGCTATTGTCCGCTGAAGCATCTCGATCCCAGGCAGGCGAAATTCGAGGCTGTAGACAGCCTGCTCAGCGAATACGCCGTCATGGGATTCGAGTTCGGCTATAGCGTCGCCGATCCGCTTACGCTCGTGATGTGGGAAGCCCAGTTCGGCGATTTCGTTAACGGCGCGCAGATCATCATCGATCAGTTTGTCGTTTCGGCCGAGTCGAAGTGGAATCAGCCGAGCGGTCTCGTGCTGCTGCTGCCGCACGGCCTCGAGGGCCAGGGTCCGGAACATTCGAGCGCCCGCATCGAGCGTTTCCTGCAACTCTGCGCCGAAAACAATATCCAGGTTGCTAACTGCACGACGCCGGCACAGTACTTTCACTTGTTGCGCCGCCAGATGCATTGCGGAGCCGACCGGCGCGGGCTGCGAAAGCCGCTCATCGTCTTTACACCCAAATCTCTTCTGCGCTACGCCAAAGCGGCGTCCCGTCTGGAGGAGCTCACGAGCGGCGCCTTCCAGGAAGTGATTGGCGATCCGCAGTACGTGGGCGGCCAGATCAAGCGCATTCTGCTGTGCTCCGGTAAGGTTTACTACGATCTCGTCAACAAGCGCGAAGAGCTTGGCCGTAGCGATATCGCCATCATTCGCATCGAGCAGTTATATCCATTCCCGCTGCAGCGTCTGACCGATATTCTGCGCCGCTACACCGATGCAGCCGAGTTGTTCTGGGTTCAGGAAGAGCCGGAAAACATGGGCGCCTGGTATTTTGTCGAAGAGCAGATGCAGCCTATTATCGATTTCGGCGGACGTGGGCGCCAGCTTCGCTACATCGGCCGGCCCACTGCGGCCAGTCCGGCAGCCGGAGCGCATAAAGTTCACGCCGATCAGCAGGCCACGCTTGTGAACGAAGCCTTTGCGGCTGCTCCGACTGTCGTTCGCAAAGCGCGTCGCCTCGTGCGCAAGAAACGATAAGCTACGGCAGATTGCCAACCGAGTACTGCAAGGCGCGGTGTGCCGCCTGGTAATCGTATCTGGCGCTGAGATTTTCTACTTCGGCTTGCGTTTCGCTCAATTGCGCTTGCGATAGCTCGACCACCGAGGACAGGCCCAGGTGGTATCGCCCCTGTGCGAGATCCAGCGCCATCTTTGCCTGATCGAGCAATTGTGCGGTCGCACTCAGCGCTTCATAACTCGTTTTGGCCTGTGCCCACGCCGCGCGCACATCCCGTGCAATCCGATTTTCGAAATCCCTCTCATGTTCGCGCGCGGCTGCCAGCCGGTATTGCGCGGCTTGTTCTCGCGCCGAAAACAAATGTCCGTTAAAAACCGGTATATGCAGATTGATCGCTGCGCCTTCGTACGCCGGCGCGATATCCGGATTTACATTGGAAGGATGAATCAGCGGCAGAAATCCGGCCACTCCGGTCAGGCTAAGTGTCGGACGTTTCAGATCGCGCTCGGCACTCGCAAATTTTTCGCTGGCTTCCACCTCAAAGCGTGCGCCTGCGAGTTCCGGTCGCTGCCGCATCGCCTCCGCCACCAGTCTCTCCGCATCTGCCGCCGGTGCGCCAGGCATCGGTTCGTCCGCCAGCTCGTAAGTTCGTGAATTTTGCGATCCGAGCGCCTCGGAAAGTGCGGCGAACGCAGTAACCAGCCGGCTGTTCGCCCGGATTAGCATCAGCTTCGCATCGGACAGATTAACCTGCGTGAAGCTCACGTCCACCTGCGATTTGAGCTTGTTACGTGCAAGCTCCTCAATCTGATCCGCTACGATCTGGCGACTCTGCACCGTCTGCTGTGCCACCTTTACCAATCCCTCCGCAAGCAGCACGTCGTAATACGCACGATCAACCGCAAGCAGAACCGCAATGCGAGAAGCCCGATAATTCTGTTCGCTCGCCTGCGCTGCCAGCCGCGAGCTTGCCACCAGGTTCGGCGTACGGCCCGAATCCGTGATCAATTGCGAAAGGGTTATACCGTAACCGAAGCGATTGAACAGACGGGAATTACTCAGAAACCCCGCTCCGATGCGCGCGTTCTGATTGGCCTGCGAGCCGGTGATCTCTCCGTTCAGAACCGGATAATACGCCGACTTCGTTTCCGCCGTTTGCTCGTTCGCCGCCTTGTAATTCGCCTCCGATGCCAGTACTCGTGGATGATTCTTCAGTGCGAGGGCGTGCGCTGCATCCAGGCTCAGCTTCATCGGCGTTTGCGCAAAGCACGGGATGCTCAGTAAAAAGAAGAACCCGGCTCTACACCGCACGCTCGCGTCTCCGATAAATAAGCAGGTAGGCGGCGGGCACGATGAAGACCGTGAAAACAACCGACGACGTAAGTCCCCCGATAATCGCCCGCGCCATCGGCGCATACTGTTCGGATCCGGTGCCCATCTTGAGCGCCATGGGCAGCATGCCGATAATGGTTGCGAGCGACGTCATCAAAATCGGCCGCAAGCGCACGCGGCAGGCTGTCACCACCGCGTCTCCGATCGCGTGCCCTTCTCGCCGTAGCGCGTGTGCGAAATCGACGATCAGAATGCTGTTCGAATTCGCCACGCCAACCAGCATCAACACGCCCATCAACGACATCACGTTCAATGTCGTATTCGTAAACAACAGCGCCAGCATCACGCCGCTCACGCCCATCGGAATCGCCAGCATGATCAGCACTGGATCGACAAACGACCGGAACTGGGCCACAAGAATCAAATACAGCAGCACAAACGATAGCCCAAATCCAGCCGCGAAACTGGCGAACGATTCGTTCATGCCTCTCACCATGCCGCGCAAGGCCACGCGCTGATTCGGCTCGTGCTTAGTCTCGCCCAGCAGCTTCTTGATCTCTCTCGCCACGCGCGAGAGGTCTTCGCCCTTCGGAGTCACATAGATATCCGTCGCGCGCTGAATCTGGTAATGGTCGATCTCGGTAGGCGTCTGCACATGGCCCAGGCTGACGACCGAAGCGAGCGTAGTCGCCTGTTTCAAACCAGGCGCGCGCAAGGGAATATTTGTGAGATCGAGCGCATCATGAATCGCCGGCCGGCCGTGTTGGTAATACTGGACGGCCAGAAAATAGTTATTGCCGCTCTTGTGATCCACCCAGTAGTTCGGCGCGATCATCACATTCGAGTTCAGCGCCGTAATCACGTTGTCGACCACTTCCTTCTGCGTCAACCCCAGTTCCGCCGCATGCACGCGATCGATATTCATCCGAATGCCGGGGTAATCCATATCCTGCGGAATGTAGACCTGCCCGACGCCCGGCAGCCGCGAAATCCTTGCCCCAAGCTGCTCGGCAAAATGGGCGTTCGCGGCCAAGTCGGGACTCACGATGGAAACATCGATCGGAGCCGGCATTCCTGTGTTCAGTACCGCATCCACGATCGAGCCGCTCTGGAAAAAAGTGCGTAGCTCCGGAAACCTCTCGTGCAGCGCCGCGCGCACTTTGTCCATGTACGCGTAACTGCCCGTGCGATGGTCGCCGGTGAGCTGCGTCTGCAGAGTAGCCGTGTATGCGCCGGTGTTCGTTGTGTATAACGCCGAGAAATCGTTTGTCAGGCCGATGTTCGATACCGTCATCTTGAAGTCGCGCGGCGCAATCATCTCCTGAATCAGCTTCTCCGACTCTTTGACGTATTTCTCCGTAATTTCGAGCCGCGATCCGGTCGGCGCTTTCAGGTTGATCGTGAACTGGCCTGCGTCGGTGCGCGGAAAGAACGAGAGCCCGAGTAGCGGATAAATGCCCAGGCTAACGACGAAGCTCAGCATGAGAATCGCCACCGTGAGTCCCGGCGCGCGCAAACTCCACCGCACCCCGCGCTCATAAACGTGCAAAAGCTGCCCGAAAAGCGCATTGAAGCCCGTTGTAAACCGCGCCAAGACCGACCGCCCCGCGCCGGGCTCGCTGTGCGGCTTGAGCAAGCGCGAACAAAAAAGCGGAATCACCGTCATTGCCACCACGAACGAAACCAGCATCGAGATGCAAAAGGCGAGAGCGAGCGCGGTAAACAGGAACTTGCTCACCCCGTACAAAAACACGACCGGGAAAAACACGACGACGCCGACCAGCGTGGCGGCCAGCACCGCCAGCGTCACTTCCGATCCGCCCAATTGCGCCGCAATCATCGGCGTTTCGCCCATCTCCAGATGCCGGTAGATGTTCTCGAGCGAAATCACGGAGTTGTCGATCACGCGCGAAAACGCCAGCGCGATCCCGGCCAGGATCATCGTGTTTACCGTGCTTCCGGTCAGGTTCAGAATGACGAAAGTCGCCAGCGCCGAGAGCGGAATGGAAAGCATCACCACGCCGGTTGCGCGCAAATTGCCGAGAAACAGCAGAATCATCACGCCCGTCAGCGCCAGGCCGATCAGCGCTTCATGCAGCACCGTCTTGATCGCTTCTTTTACATAAGTCGATTGGTCAAACAGCAACTCGGCCGCCATCCGCTTCGGGACACCGTAAAGATTCTTCAACAGATGGCGGACGTCGTTTACCACCTGAATGGTGTTCGTGTCGCCACCCTGTTTCATGATCGGAATGTACGTCGAACGCTGGCCCGCCACGCGCACGATGTTGTACTGCACCGCGCTCGCATCCTGCGCCGATCCGATGTCCGACACACGCACCCAGGAATTGCCGACAGCCTTCAACGGAACATCGTTAAAATCCGGAACTTTACCGATCAGGCTGTTCGAATAGACGTAATAGTCGTACGGACCCATCTTTACGTCGCCCGCGGGCAAAATCAGGTTCGATTGGTTGACCGAATTCACCACGTCCATCAAGCTCATCTGCCGCGAAAACAGCTTGTAGGGGTCGGCATAGATCATCACCTGGCGCTGCTTTCCGCCGAACGGAGTCGGGATTTCTGCGCCTTTCACAACTGCGATTTGATTGCGAATGGTAAAACGCGCGGTGTCATAAAGCTGCGTCTCGTTCATGCCTTTTCCGCTGACAGCCACCAGGCAGACGGGCATGCTGGACGCGTCTGACTTCAACACAACCGGCGGCAGCGTCCCCGGCGGTAACCGTTTCAGATCGGCCAGAGCAAGATTGGAAAGTTGTGTTACGTCCGCATCGGCGCTGGTTCCCGGCTGAAAGAACACGCGGATGATGCTGATTCCGAGCAGCGAGTGCGACTCCATGTGATCGATGCCGGCCGCCATCGTAAAAAAGCGCTCGAGCGGCGAGGTAATGTTGGTCTCAACATCCTCCGGCGGCATGCCGGTGTAAGACGTGGCCACCACTACCTGCGGTAAGTTGATCTCCGGAAACAAGTCCACCGGCATGCGTGAGATACCCACCGCTCCCAGCAAGCACACCACGAGAGAGACGACAACGATGAAATACGGATTCTGAATGGAAAACTTCGACATGTGCTAATCGAGCAGATTCACAGTCCGGGCACGTACCTTTTGGCCCGCTTCGAGCGCGCCGCGCTCGGTCACGATGACGCGCTCGCCTTCCTTCAGCCCGCTCGTCACCTCGGCGAATTTCGGCGTCTGCATTCCGAGCGAAATCTCGCACTCATCAACTGTGTTGTCCGGCCGCACCACCATCACACTGGCGCGCGCGCCGTCGCGGTCGATCGCCTGAATCGGAATCGCGAGCGCATTCCGGTTGCTTTCAAGCTTCAGCACAGCTTCCGCATATAAGCCCGGCATCAGTTCGTGATTCACGTTCTCGATATCGACTTCGGTATGCATGGTCCGCGTCTGCTCGGCCACATCCGCCGAAATGCGAACCACCTTGCCCGCGAACTCGTGCGCCAGCGAGGGTACACGCACTTCGACCGCATCGCCGATCGCCACATACCGCACCACGTTTTCCGGCACCGGAATCACCAGCCGGAACTTGTCTTCCTGCGAGAGCCGGACGAGCGGCATCGCCTGCGTGCTCGAATTCGTGCCCGCCTGCATCAGCGCGCCCAGGTTTGCATAGCGCTGCGTCACCACTCCATCGAAAGGCGCCGTAATGCGCGAGTAAGAATAGAGCGCGCGATCGTGCGCCAGCTTGGCGTTCGCAACCGCCAGCTCGCTCTCGGCGCCCTCAACCGCCGCTTTTGCCGATTCCAATCGTCCCTGAGAAGCCAGGCTCTTTCCTTCGGCATCGTCGACTTCCTGCTGCGCCACCAGTCCCGGTTTCATCTTCGCCACACTGGCGAGCCGCTCGTAGACCAATTGGGCGACCTTATGCTGCGCTTCTGCGGTCGTGATGTCATGCTGCGCCCGTGCGATCCTGTCTTTCGCTGCCGTAATGGCCGCTTTGTCCTGTTCGAGCAGCGCCTGCAGCTCAGGAATTTCGAGCACAGCCAGCAATTGCCCGCGCTTCACGTGCGAGCCATAGTCCACCAGCAGTTGTTTCACATAACCCGCCTCTTTCGCGTAAACATCGATTTCCTGAAAGGGCACCAGCTCGGAGCTGAGAGCAATCGAGCTGGCCAGCGGCATCTTGCGTACCACGGTGTAGCCGGCCGTCGCCTCAGCCGCGGCTTTCGGATCGCGTGCCGCTGCCTTCTGCTCGCTCCCGCAGGAGCTCAGGAGACAAATCGCAAGCGCACAGACAAACGTATGGCGGAGCATCGGAACCGGCTACTCCTATCCTCCGCAGCGCGGCGCCTCAGCGGAATACCGCGGTTACCCGATTTTCGAGCAGGATTGCCTCCAGCGCGTCGGCTGCCGTTCCCGTTCCGTTCTCCGAAAGCAGCGCGGCTCGGATCTCCCCAGCCTTCTGGGCGTATGACGGATTGCTTAGGAGCCGCTCGAGCTCCTTTGTGACGCGCGCCGCTGTATAGCGATGCCGCGGCAGCGTGCGCGCGAGACCCAGGTTGCACACGCGTTCGGCGTTGTCCGGCTGATCGTGCGACCAGGGCACCACCAGCATGGGCCTGCCTGCCCGGAGGGCCTGTGCGGTCGTGCCGATGCCGCCCTGATGCACAGTCGCAACAGAGCGCGGCAGCAACTGCGAATAGGGCGCGTACTCGGCGATGAAGATCGAATCGGGCAGCGCCGGCGGCAGATGCTGATCTTCCTGTTTGCCGGTCAGCAGCACGGCCCGCCTTCGCATCTGCTGCGCTGCCAGCGCGCTTTCGTAGAAAAACTGTTCCGCCTGCATCACAGCAGAGGAGCCAAGCGTAAAAACAACCGGCGGAGGGCCCGCTGTGAGAAATGCTTCGAGTTCCTCGGAATTGTTGTCCGCTGCGTTCATACCCAGCCGGTCGTAAAACACGAACCCGGTCATGGTGGTACGCGCCGGCCAATCGGGCTGCGGCTGCGCAAAATGTTTCGAAAAGAGCGCGAGCGTTCCAGAAGGCGAGAACTGCCCTTCGAATACAGGATTGGCGGCCTGTGGCAGTCCGAGACGCCGGCGCAAGGCACCGAGCGGCTCCATCCAGCGATCGGTCTGCCAACGAGCGAGCCTGCGTGTCAGCCGGAACGCCCCTTGACCGAGCGCGTAAAAGTATTTCAGCCACGGCGCGGACGGGAACACCGGCGGGTCATAGGCTGAGAACAGCGTCATCGGCTGCAGGACGGCGGAGACCCATCGCAGCCGCAATGCCTCGGCCGCAATGTGTCCGCCGTAAGCGGCCGTGTGGGTGACGAGCAGATCGGCGCCCGCCGCCGCGCGCGCCACGTCTTCAAAACTCTCTTCGGCTGTCGGAATCAGGACTTCGCGCAGCAGAAATTCGGGGCCGCGGCGCGGGTCCCAGATGCGCTCCATCAGCTTGCTGTCGGCGGCAAGTGCGCCGAGATCGGGCCGCACGGGCGCAAATTGCACGCCTTCCGCCTTAACCTTTTCGCGATAAATTTCGGCGGCTGCGACGACCGGATCGTGCCCTCGCGTTTTGAGCTCAATGGCAATAGCGAGAAACGGATGCAGATCGCCGAGCGAGCCGAATGTGTTCAGAACAATGCGAGCCATTCTTCTCTTTACGGCTACCATGAAAATGTCTCGTGCCCGTGCGCATTCTCATCGCCGATGATCATCCGCTCATTCGCAGCGGCCTGCGCAATTTGCTCGAGCGCGAAGGCGAATTTCAGGTTGTTGGTGAAGCGGCTAACGGCTACGAGGCGATCGAACTCGCCACTGCCCTCAAGCCCGAGATCGCCATGCTCGACGTCAGCATGCCGCGTCTGAACGGGATAGACGCTGCCCAGCACATCTCCGAGCGCATGCCGCGCACGCGCATCCTGCTGGTCAGCATGCATTCCGATGAGGCCTATATTTTGCGTGCGTTAAAATCCGGTGCGCGCGGCTATCTGCTTAAGGCCTCTCCCGAACCCGACGTCTTGCGCGCCATACGCGCCGTTGCCGCCGGCAATGCCTATTTCAGCCCCGAAGTCACCAAGCTGCTCGTCGAAGATTACGTGCGCCAGTTGCAGCAGCGCGGCATCAGCGACAGCTACGATCTGCTGAGCATCCGCGAAAAGGAAATTCTTCAGCTTCTGGTGACAGGTAAATCGAACCGCGAAATCGCCGACCTGCTGCACATCAGCGTTTCGACCGTCGAGACGCACCGCACGAATATCTTCAATAAACTAAGCGTGCACAACCTGCCGGAATTGATTCTTTACGCCGTGCGCAAAGGGCTGCTCTCCTGATTCCGGCGGGCGTCCGGCGCCGGCAGGCGAAGTTCGTTCGGCAAAGGAAGTTGACAAATCACCGTCGTCCCGCGTCCCGGATGTGAATCGATCAAAAGTTTGCCGCCCAGCCGTGCTACCCGTTCCTCCATGCCGAGAATTCCCACGCCCTTCTCCGCCGCCGGCTGAAAGCCGCGCCCGTCATCCTGTATCGCGACTCGCAGCCAGTGATCCCGCCGCTCGATCGAGATCTGCACATGCAGCGCGCCCGCATGGCGTGACGCGTTCCGCAGCGTCTCCTGCACGACCCGGTAAATGCACGTCTTGTGATCTTCCGGCAGAGATAGCTCTAAATCCGACGCCGCCACTTCCACCTGCAGCGCAGTCGTGCGTGAGTATTCGCGCGCCAGCCAGTGCAGCGCCGGCACCAAGCCTAGGTCATCCAGCATCGACGGCCGCAGTAACAGCGAAATATTCCGCACAATCGAAGCGGTATTTTCCGCCATGCCCTGAACGGCTGCAAGCTGCGCCTCCGCTTCTGCCGGATTGCTCTTCTCAAGCGCCGTGCGCAAACTCGAAAGCCCCAGCATCATCGCCCAGATCGTCTGGCCTACTTCATCGTGCAGTTCGCGCGCGATCCGTTTGCGCTCGGCTTCCTGCGCCGAAATCAGCTCGGTAGAAAGCCGCTGCAGCTCGCGCCTTGTGCGCAGCACCTCCTCGAAGCGTGATCGGGACTTCCTTTCCAGGTCCAGAATTCGCCGCAGCGTCGCCCCTGCCAGTATCACCCCGACTGCCAGCACCAGCCCGAGCATCGCCGCCAGCCGCCCCCGGAAAGACGAGAAAAGTGCGCTGATCTTTTCGCTGCTCGCCTCCAGTTGTCCTTCGCTCAATTGCTGAATGCGTTCGGTCAGGCTGATCACGTCCATCCGCCGCGGCAGAACTTCTTCTCTCACGAACCGCGGCCCCATTTCCCGCCGCTCGGCGACGCTCCACTCGAGTACCGGACTTAGTACGGCCAGGTACGCGCGCAACTGTTCTTCGAATTGAGCAAACGAGGCGCGCGCGCTGCCCAAAGGCAAGCGCTGGAACTCCGCAACCGACGCCAGGATCTGCTGCTTCGTTTCTACAAATGCCGCCCGGTGCCCCGCGCTGCGTCTTTCGTCCATGTCCACCAGGAAGTCGCGCACATGCGTTCCCGAAAGATAGATTTCCGAGCGCAGCTTCTCCAGAATGCGATCGCGCTCCACAAAGTCTCTGCGAATGCGTTCCTGCCGGATCTCCACCTGGTAAAGAAACGAAATCGCGCTCAGACCGATGCTGGCAATGAGCAGCAGCAGCCCGCCAAACCCGATCCAGAGCAATAGCCGCAAACGGCGCTGCGACTTTTCTGCGGGCGAATTTGACAGTTTTGTCTCTTCGGAGTACGGCAAAATGAAACCGCCTCAATTTTAGCCGGATCTTCCGCTCCTGTTTCTACTGTCGCTCCTGTATTTTGTCGGACAAAGCGGCTTACGAACGATTTGTCGCAGTGCGTGACACCTGCGAGCAATTCGTGACACCTGCGAGCAATTATTGTGGAGAATTGAATCGATGCGATTGTCTCTGTGCTACGCGAAAAGCCTGTTAAGAAGGCAAGAGTCTCGATACGGCAGGCTCGATCCGACAAAGAGCTGGAAATCGATTCGGATGAAGCCGGCAGATTCACATTCCAGACTCTTTCCGCCGGGCGATACAACTTGCAGATTTCTCCCCGAGGCTTCTGGCCAGAGGAAGTCAAAGACTTACTGATACCGCGCGAGAACGGAGTA
>DATBGM010000135.1:0-4147 GCA_036557945.1 Bryobacteraceae bacterium
TACTCTGGATGAAGAATTTGGGCACGCGGACATGATAGACGAAATCACGCTCGGCGATGCGGGTCGGGTACCCGGCCGCTAAGACACGCTGCACCCCCGGCTCGCTGGAAGCAAGACGTAACGCGACACGCGCGCCGAACGAAAAACCAGCCGCCAGAAGCGGAAGCTGCGGATAGCGCTTTTCGAGCTCGCGCAGAGCGGCGCGGGCGTCCTCGGTTTCGCCGATGCTATCGGCGTATTCACCTTGGCTGAGATTGACGCCGCGGAAATTGAAGCGCAACACGGCACACCCGGTCTTGCGCAGCCCGCGTGCCATGCGATATACGACTTTGTTGTGCATCGTGCCGCCAAACTGTGGATGCGGATGGCAGACGACGGCGGCCTCGACGGGTTCGCCGTCTTCCGGCTCCTCGAGCAGCGCTTCGAGGCGTCCAGCCGGGCCGTTTAGAAAGAGCGACTCGATGCGGCGCGGCATCAGTTCGTGCGGTAATTGGTGAACTGCATGTCAATGCCGAAGTCTTTGCCTCGCAGAAGCGCAATCACCTGTTGCAGGGTGTCGCGATCTTTGCCTGCGACGCGCACGACGTCGCCCTGGATACTCGACTGAACTTTCAGTTTGCTGTCTTTAATGACTTTGATGATGTCCCTGGCTTTCTCAGTTGAAATGCCCTGCTGAAGCGTAATCTCCTGCCGGACGCTGCCGCCCGAAGCCGGCGTAATTGTGCCGTAGCTCAATCCCTTGAGGGGCACGTTGCGCTTTACGAGTTTCTGGCCGAGAATCTCATTCACCGCTTTGAGCTTATATTCGTCCGCGCTGGCCAGCAGGATCTTGTGCTCTTTTTCGTTGAGCTCGACGGATGATTTGCTGTCCTTAAGATCGTAGCGGGTGTGTATTTCCTTGGCGGTCTGTTGAATGGCATTCGATACTTCGTTGAGATCGATTTTTGAGGCGATATCGAAGGTGTTTTCCGGCATGATCGCTTCTACGATTTTAGGACGCGAGTTTTCTCCATGCGCCTTCTACATTTAAATCAGCAGCGCGGTCGGCCTGCGCGCGATAGCCGTCGCACCGCGCTGAAGAATTTTACTGGATGTTAAATCTGAGCGAGCGGGGGCGCGCCGCCGGCGCCACGGAAGTGGCTGCAAACACAGTTCGTTCGACGCACGATCCGGCATCGAGCACAAGCGCCGGTTCCAGAACTTCGCTTTCAAATTTTTGTACTTTGTCGTCGGTTAGAACGGGCTTGAGGCTGGTCATGATCTGCTGCGCCGACATTGCGGCCAAAGCAAATCCTGTTACCACGCCGGCCGGCGGACTGGCTTTGGACGAGCTGAGGACCGCAAGCACCCCCGTCACGGAGTTAAGAGCCATGGTCAGGATCGTGCCTTTGCTCCGGCTCTGATTGCGCAGCAGTGCAGCCAATATGATCTGCCGTCCGATCGGCTGCAATCCGGCGTTCGATTGCGCGAGAGCCTGATAAATCGCGCTGCTTACGATCGACTGCTTTACCGGACTTGCATTACAGATGTTCAGATCGTAAGCGGTGATGTCTTTCGGCAGCTTCCCGTAATTTTCCTGAAGAAGATCGTGCGGGATGGCTGTGCCGGTTACCACAAAATTCTCTTCGGCGGCTGCCAGGGTGCTGAGCAGCAGCAGAGGCAGTGCGATTCCAGCTAAAAATTTCATTTAATCTCCCGGTCGCGCTAAGTAGGTCAACCTGAATCAGGAGTAACGGGGCAAGCGGCGCCAGATAATACCCGAATCGGTGTAAGTGCCTGATTCGAGCGGCGCAAAACTTTTAGCGAGTTTAGCGACCGTGGGCGCCCGGAAGCGCCATGGACGCAGCGGGCGGGTTTGCGCGAACACGCTTAATGACGATTCTTGCGATTCTTACGGGAGTAAGCGGCTTGTCGTTCTGCTCGTCACGCGAAACGTTCGAGACGGCATCGGCTACTTCTTGCCCACTGACGACTTCACCAAACACGGAATAGTGGCCGTCGAGGTGCGGAGCGGCCGCAACGGTGATGAAAAACTGAGAGCCGTTCGTGTTGGGACCGGCATTAGCCATCGCAAGCACTCCGGGTTTATCGAAATGTCGGTTGGGATCGATCTCGTCCTCGAACTGATAACCGGGACTGCCTTCACCGGTTCCCAGCGGATCGCCGCCCTGGATCATGAAGCCGGGAATAACGCGGTGGAACGTCGTCCCGCTGTAGAGCGGTGTGTGCATCGTTTTCCCGGTAGCGGGATCGGTCCATGGCTTGGTACCCGTGGCAAGTCCTACGAAATTGGCTACCGTCTTGGGAGCTTCTTTCTCAAAGAGGCGGCAAACGATCTCGCCCATGGAGGTATAAATAATTGCGTATTCCCCCGGTTCAGAAGGCAGGGTTACGGGCGGTAGAGCCGGTTCCGGCGCCGGCTTCGGAGAATGTTGCGGTTTCGGCTTGGCAGCTTGTGTGGGACTTGCCGCATAGACAAACGTGCAAGCCAGGCTGAGGAAGCAGGCAGAAGCGAAAAATCGCACTCCACGGATTATAACCAGCCAAATCCAGGCAGCGTACCAGAAGTCATAGGAATACAAAAAAGACTGGAGAAAACGCCTGGTAAGCCGATGAGTTTATAGAAATCGTCAACAGACATGACGGGACAGCTCCGAATTGAAGGGGGTTGCCCTTTTTTTCTACAATCTTAATGAGTGTCTACATCCGTATGAAGTACGTATTCGCCTTGGTTTCGCTGGGCGCCCTTCTATTCTCGTCCGCTTGCACCCAAAGTCCCGAGAAGCTGCTGGCGACGGCCAATAAATATCACGCGAGCAAACGGTATAAAGAAGCTTCGATTTTATACCAGAAGGTTATCGCCAAGGACAAGACAAACGCCGAGGCGTATTACCGGGAGGCGTTGAACCTGCTGGATAGTCATCAACCGATCCAGGCAATCGGTTTTCTGCGCCGCGCAATCGATCTCAAACCGGATAACACGGATGCGGCGGTCAAGCTGAGCGAGATTTACCTGGCCATCTACACATCCGATCCGCGGAAATACAAATCGATGCTCAATGACGTGCGGGATTTGAGCGCAAAGATCTCGGCGCATGCGCCAAAATCGTTCGATGCCTATCGAATCGACGGTCTGGTTGCCCTCTCGGAAAAGGACCTGGACAAGGCTCTCGACGACTTCCAGAAGGCCAACGCGATTCAGCCGCATTCGACGGAACTGGTTGGCTGGTATGCAGAGACGCTGCTTGCCAAGCAACGCCGCGACGAGGCGATTGCACTGGTGGAAGACATGCTGGCGCACAACAAGGGCTGGGGTCCGGGCTACGACTTCCTGTTTCTGCAATATAGCCGCGCCAATAATCAGGCGAAAGCGGAGCAGATTCTGCGCGCGCGTTTGACAAACGACCCGGGTACGGCCGCCGCGTACATCAACATGGCGAATTACCTGGTCGCGACAAACCGGTATAGCGAAGGGGAGTCGGTGATCAAACGAGTGCTGAATGACAAGAAGGCATTCCCCACCGGACGCCAGTTAGTCGGCGATTTCTACGTAAGAGCCCGTAAGTACGACCAGGCGCTCGACCAGTATAAGCAGGGTCTGCAGGAAGATCCGAAACAGGAAGTGCAGTACCAAACCCGCATTGTGGCGGTGTACGGGCTGCTGGGACGTAAGGACGAAGCGCTTAAGCTGGCCAAGGAAGTTGCTGCCAAGAATCCGAAGAATACGATAGCCAACGAAGCGTACGCGGCGCTATTGTTGCAGCGCGGCACGAAGTCTGATTTGACCAGTTCGGTATCGGAATTGAAGAACCTGGTGCAGCGTAGTCCGACAAATGCCAATTTGCATCTCGATTTGGCAAGGGCCTACTACGGCTTAGGCAATTCCGATGGCGCGCTGAGCGAATCCCTTGAGGCCCTGCGGCAGAATCAAAAACTACAACCGGCCCGCTTGCTTGCGGCTCGGATTTACGCCGACAGAGGCGATGCGAGTAAAGCGATCGACCAGACGGAAAACGTCTTGGGTGCTGAGCCGGGAAACGTGGAAGCGCGTCTGATCCACGCCCGCGCGCTGCTGCGTGTCGGCCAAACGGATAACGGCCAATCGGAATTGGAAAATTTAGTGGCCAGCGTCCCGAACCTGGCCGAT
>DATBGM010000136.1:0-5495 GCA_036557945.1 Bryobacteraceae bacterium
CCCCGGCAGCAGTGACCATGGCGATTCGCCGGCTGCGTCGCGACGGACTAGTATCCGTCGAGCCGGACGGAAGGATAACGCTGACAGATGGCGGCCGCGAAATCGCCGAACGCATCCGTTTCCGGCACCACCTGATCGAGCGCATGCTGAGCGAGATGTTCGGAATGGAATGGTACAAGGTTCACGATGAAGCAGAACGTCTCGAACATGCCGTGTCCGCCGATTTCGAGGAAAAGTTGATCGCGCGGCTTGGCGCCAGCGGCGTATGCCCTCACGGGAATGACATTCGCGGCGACGGCGCTTCCGAACGCAGGGCTCGCGGGCTCATGCTTCTCCGTGAATTGAAGCCGGGCGCCAAGGCGAAAATCGAGAGCGTATTCGAAAGAGATCGATCATTGCTCGAGTATTTCGATGAACGTGGATTGCGTCCCGGAGTCGAGATTCGCATGCTACAGGTTAATCCCGACGATACGATTCAGTTCGAGGCAGGAAAGTCTTCGGCGTTATTAGGAGCGAGGGCAGCTTCTAAGATTTGGGTCCGGCCTGTGAGCCGGTGAGCGGCGGCCTGCATTCGCCGCCGCTCGTAGATAGCGGGCTTCAAATACGTCTTGCGACTCACTGCTTTTCGCCGGCAAAGGACGAGCACGAGACGTTCGCGTGCCAGTTTACGAACGCTCCCCAGGGGTTCGGTTTCCACGCCCAAACATGCAGCGTATAGAACTCCGGAAGTCCGAAACGATTCGGAGCGGTGAACAAGTGGAAGTACTGCCCCATGAGTTCCGGGGCGCCCGAATGCGTCTTATTCCAACCTTCGGCGAGGATCAGGAAGTCGGCGCCGATGAGCTTTAGGGTTCCGTCAGGCATCGGCTCATAGATCACGATCTGCGGACGAGTGGGGTCCAGAACGGCATTGTTGACCAGGTCCATATTGACATAGTGAAGTCCCATGGCCCCGGAATCCTCGCCGCTGACGCAGCCAAATTGAAGAGCATAGCCAGCGGCCTTGGCCACGTTCACATCTTTGTATTGCTCGGTCGCTTGCCGTATAACCTTGAGAAGGGTGTTGGCGTTGGTCTGATCCTCGGCCGCCATTTCCTGTTGTTGTGCTGCTGGCGCGTGCGCGTGGCCATTTTGCGCGAAGATGTTCAATGGGCAAACGGCTGCAATGCCGAGAGCAAACAGCGAGCACTGAAATTTCGTTGCGAATCGTCTGACTCGCGTGTGGATAGTGTTCATAACTTTTCTCCTCTACCCACACCTGCGTGGTTTAACCGAAATTTTGTAACTCGTGCGCAGCGGAATCCGTCTTTCTATACCCTATCTTTCAGCCGAGAACTCGCAACTCTGTGGATCCCTGCCTGGCGTAGAAATCTTTCAACTTCTGGGTAGCGGCGCGGCCGATCACCTGCCGCAGTTCCGCTTCCGTCGCATGCCGCACCCGTTCGGCGCTTCCAAAATGGCGCAGCAGTTTCTCGACCGTCTTCTGGCCGATGCCGGGTGCATCGTGCAACTCGGAGGTCAGGCGCGCGGCGTTGCGCCGCGTGCGATGGAAGGTGACTGCGAAGCGGTGCGCTTCATCCCGGATCTGCTGAACCAGGTGCAGCACGGGTGAGAACCGGTCGAGCACTACCGGCTCGTCCTCCTGCCCGTACACGTAGATAATCTCTTCGCGCTTGGCAATGGATGCGAGCGGCTGCGTCGTGATTCCCAGCGTCTCCAGCGCATCCGCCGCCGCGTGTAACTGTCCCAGGCCGCCATCAATCAGCACCAGCCCGGGCAGCGCGGTGTTCTCCGCCTGCAATCTTGAATAACGCCGCGTGACCACTTCGTGCATGGATGCAAAATCGTCGTTGCCGGGCGTGCGCACGATGAATTTGCGATAGTCCGCCTTCTTCATGCGCCCGTCTTCCCACACCACCATGCTGGCGACTTTGTCCGTGCCCTGAATGTGCGAAATGTCGAAGCACTCGATCCGCGTTGGCGCATCCGGCAGGTTCAGCGCGTCCTGCAAGGCCTGCTTGATCGCTTCCGAGGACGGCTTCATGACCCGGAAACGCTGATCGAAGCTGTTCTTCGCGTTCGCCTCTACTAGCTTGAGCATCGCCTTCTTGCCGCCCCGCTGCGGCAAATGAATTTCGACGCGGCGGCCGCGCTTCTCCGACAGAAGCTCTTCGAGCGGTTCGCGATCCTCGAAGTCTACCGGAGCCTCGATGAAACGCGGGACGTACTGCTGCTCGAGATAAAGCTGCTTCAGCAGCGATGAGAAGAACTCCGACGGGTCGAAGTCAGCCTGGTCCTCCCAGAAGAACTCCCGGCGGTCAACGATGTGGCCGTTGCGCATGTGAAACAGGTTCACGGCGATCAGCGGCGGCTCTGCGTGGTAGCCCAGGATATCGGCTTCGTTTCCTTCGACGGCGGCCATCTTCTGCCGCTGGTCCATTTCTTCCACCGTCATCAGGAGGTCGCGAATGCCGGCTGCCTCCTCGAAGCGCATCTCCTCGGCTGCGCGGTCGATTTGTTCGTGGAGCTGATCTGCGAGGTCGCGGTGGCGGCCTTCAAGAAACAGTCGGACGCTGCGCACTGCTTCGGCGTACTTTTCGTCGGTGACCAGGCCGACGACGCACGGCCCGTGACAGCGATGGATGTGATACTGCAGGCACGGATGCGTGTGCTTCCGGCTGAAATCGATTTTGCACGACGGCACGCGGAAGTAGCGATGGATGAAGTGCACCAGCCGGTGCGCCAGATTTGCCGGGAAATACGGGCCGTAATAGGTGGAGCCGTCTTTTCTCAGCCGCCGTGTAACGTAAACGCGCGGAAATTTCTCACCCGTCAACTTGATATACGGATAAGTTTTATCGTCGCGCAGGAGGATATTAAAGCGCGGCTTGTACTGCTTGATGAGGTTGTTCTCGAGCGCGAGCGCTTCTTTCTCGTTGTCGACCTGGATGTAGTGTACGTCGTGGGCCTCGGAAATCAGGCTCCCGGTCTTGGCATCCGCAAGCCGCTCTTCGAGAAAATAGCTCCGGACGCGGTTCCTGAGATTTTTTGCTTTACCGACGTAAATGACGCTGCCGTGCGCGTCCTTGTACAGGTAGACTCCGGGAAGCAAAGGCAACTGCGCCGCTTTTTCGCGGAGGTCCATTCTAGACGGCTATACTTTTATTGTGGCACGTCTCGTGACACGTCTCCGCTGCTTTTCCGTTTTAAGCCTCGGATTGATCGCCGTTCCGGGGATGGCGCAGGAGCGCCAGAAACTGGGCGACAAACCGAAACAGACGCAGCCGGCCCAGGAGCAAAAAGAACAGGAGCCGCCCGAAGAGGACGAGGATCTCAAGCCCAAGGAGTACTCGTTCAATCCGCTGCAATCCGCGAAGGAACTGAAGACGGGCGACTTTTATTTCAAGAAAGGCAACTACAAGGCAGCCGCGCGGCGCTATCGCGAGGCGACGCGTTGGGATCCGACGGCGGCGCAGGGTTTTCTAAAGCTGGGTGAAGCCGAAGAGAAACTGCACGATCAGAACGGCGCCCAGGAAGCCTACGCGAAATACCTGGAGCTCGCGCCGGACTCGAAAGACGCGGATCGCATCCGCAAGAAAATTCATAAATAGCCGCGAATGCACGCGAATTAACGCAAATCTTAACCGGCAAGAGGCAGCCGGGCTTTCTCACGCCTTTTTGTTTCGCGATGGACTGCCGTTTGGATGCGGCGTATTCCCTTCTGCCAATCAGGGAACATGTTGACGTATTGGAGCTGGCTGAGAATGCGCTGCGGCAACGCGCAGTCGTCCAGGCGCACCGGAAGAACGAAGATCTCGTCCAGCGGCAGCCTTGAGGCGCAGTCGAGCGCGTATCGCAGCTCGCTTTGGAACTGTCCGCGCTTGGAGACCGAATTCCTGGAAAAACAGGCGATGAAAAAATCGGAGATTTCGATCGTGCGTTCGATGCACCGCGGCCAATTCTGGCCCGGCAGCAGTTTTTTCAAATCCAGCCAGGGCCGGAATCCGAGTGCCTCGAGATCGCGATAAAGCCGCCGCACCTTTGCGATGTCCTCGCGCACGTAGGCTATGAATACGCTGGGCGCAGTGTCGCGCACGAACTCATACCCGGATTCCCCAGGCCGGAAGGATCCGAGGCCGTCCATTTCGACCGCGATTCCCGCATCCAACGCCTCGTGGATGATCCGGGCGATCTTCTGGTTAGCAGACTGCCGGCGCCTGCTCACTTGCCCGAATTCCCCGTTCTTCGAGACGCGACGGGCGGCTTTTGCGCGTTGGCAATTAATTCGGCGAGTTCGCCGGATTGTGGCTCTTCGCCGCGCCGCAGGCTTTTCACGATCCGGTGAATGACAGCGTCTATTCGGTCGGCTGCGTCACCTTTTGAAACGTGCGTTGCCCGCGCAAGGCGATTCGCAATATCATTCTTTTGCATCCTGCCTTGATGTTACTTGCGTAACCTGTCGACGCAATGACAGCCGCTTGGGCGCGCCCGGATATAAAACTCTGCGGGGCTATAACTTCGACGAGTGCTCCACATATTTCGGGCGCCGGGCGCCGACCGTTTCAATGAACTCATTTTAATCACCCCTTAAGGGGCAGTTCATGTCTGGCTGTGAAGATAGTGCCTGTAGACGAGACAAATCGTCGAAGTTGAAAAGGAGATCCGTAAACAATGAAGAAGCTCATGACCCTCATGCTCGGCCTCGGCCTCGTGCTCGGCACCACCGCCGTTTTCGCCCAGGACAACCCGCCGCCCAAGAAGGAAAAGACGAAGAAGAAGAGCAGCAAGAAGAAGAGCGACACCACTACTACAGACAGCACCAAGAAGTAGTCAGCCGCTACTTCGAAATTTCAAGCCGCGCCGGGCCGCTCCAAGTGAGTTGGCAGGCGCGGCTTTTAGTTTGTACGACCTTCACGCGGGATTGGCGGGCGGCGGCGATGCCAATCCGTTCGAGCTTGGTACTCCCGGCCGATACTCAGCAGAAGTCCTTCGGAGAAGGGCCGCCCCACCAGCGAGATAGCCACCGGCATTCCATCGGCGAATCCACAGGGCAGCGAGAGCGCCGGAATGCCGGCGAGATTGCCGGCGGGGATCAGGGCTGTCAGCCCGCGGTCCTTCGGCGAACTGGCCGTGGCTGCGGATGCGCGATCCAGCGGCTGTGAGAGCTTCGGCGCCGGCCCCAGCCGCGATGGCGTCACCAGGACATCAACGCTGGCGAACAGTTCGCGAAACCCGTCCTGAACGAGGCTCCGGATCCGCATCGCCCTCAGATACTCCTTTGCCGGAATTTCCAGCCCCGCCTTTAATCCGGCGATCTGCCATGGGTCGGCGAGTTCGTCCACCTTGCCGCTCGTAATCAACTGTTCGAAGATCGACGAACCCTCGGCTGCGATGATGGTGGTGGTCAACGCGGTGTACGGAAAGCCGGGTAGCTTAACCTCTTTCACCTGCATGCCCAGATCCTTGATCTGCTGAAAAGCTTTCTGGAGATCGGG